>JAZONW010000043.1:0-5371 GCA_045654745.1 Victivallaceae bacterium
CAATACACCATTGATGTTTCGTGGCGAACATCTGCACCATATCCAAAGCCGCAAATTCAAGGAACTTGCCGAGCCGCCTGTTCCCGAATGGGAAACGGAAAACAACGGCGAATGTCCCGGCATTTACCCATTCCGACTGCTGCGTGATAACTGGCAATATATCAATATTCCCGGCGAACAATATATTTTTGAAAAAACATTACCCCAAGGTTTGATCCTGCGCAAAGAATTCGGGTATGGGAAAAATACAGCATACGCAGAAACCCATACCGTACTGGATGCAGAAAGAAATACTCTGATTGACGGCAAATCCTGGGAATGGGCAGATTTCGACACCCGCCGCAAGCGGATCGTTTACGCAGAAAATGGGGCAATTTATGCCATCGACTTACGCCGTGCAGACCTGAAAGAGCGATTGCTTTATGACTTCAATGACATGAAATTTGAAGCATTGACTGCGCCGTATTAAAAGGATGTTCAGGCAGCAGCTCCGGCGGCAAAAATCCAATAAAAAATGCGAATTAACTTTTAATACTTTAGACAATCAGACGTAATGCAAAAACCAAATGCAGAAAATACAGCACCCCAACCACAAATACGCCAAGATCGGATAGATTATCAACCATACAAAACCGAGAATGATCCGCCATACCCGCTTGATCGGCAGCTGCCAAATTACTTTTACAGTACCCATAAGCCAGACGAATACGCAGGACAAAATATAAATAAACAGCCCGCAAACCGGCAGCCAATTCCACCAACCTGAAGCACCAAGCATCGAAAGCACAGAAAGCAATCCGAGCGTTGCCGAAATCAACATTAAAATCAGCATCCAACGGATACTCTTCTTTAACATCGCATCCATAATTGTTTCATGGTCCTATGTAAAAATTGATCAGCGGACAATATTGGAAATAGGCGTTGGGATTGTAGTTCCACAAGCCGATCTGAAAACGACCCTTAACGTTAAACAAGCCGATCTGCACCGGAGCGTCAGAATTACACACACCGATTTGCACCGCATTGGCAATATCTATACCCAATATCTGTAGCGACTCAAAAAATTTCCGGAAGTTTATCAAACCGATCTTCAAACCGTAATTTTCAACCGTGCCATTTATTCCGGCAATGGATATTCCGTAATTTTTCCTGACACCGCCAACTCCGGCCAGAGAAAATACCGCCGATTTCTGCTCCATATACGGCGCCAGAGAGAAAATCGTATCGCATTGATCATTGACCAGATTGAGCGAATTATCAATACTCAACCCGATCTGCAGCGGTGAAAACGTCCAGCTTTCAATAATACCGTTCCCGGTGCTTTCCTTTTCTTTCGCACTCAACAGCACCGGAATCATCACCACAAAAAATATCAACCGTAATTTTTTCATATTCTGCGCTCCGGTTTAAATTTTTGTTAATGTCCCAAATTTTGTGAAACTGAATATTCACTGGAAGAAAATTGTGTTTATATTACTATAAAATATATAACAGAGAGTGTGATTTGTCAAGAATAAAAACGGGTATTCTCAATCGGCGGATGGATCGTGCGACAAGGTTACTGGTAAATCAAGGCGAATCAGAGGGACCCGTCTCCGCTGAAGCTCCGCCCTGGCAAGGTGTACATTCTCCCCGAACAAGCCGTCCCAACGAGGACGGCGCGACAACAAAAGTGGCTCCCAGACACCCACGAAGCGCCGCCGCAGTCAAAATTTTTCACAAAAAATGAGACAACACCAAATTTTTCTCTCCGGACGCCATTAATATACCATAATAAGCAAATTACTTCAAGTATCAATATTTTATTTCAATAAAATTTCCTATCCCGCCTCTCAATGCTATTTTTAAAGATGAAAATTAATATTTTTTCAATATTTTTCAACAACAGCCCTTGAAAAATTTAATTTTTGACTTATATTAAGCAATGTAATCAGAAATGATTGCTGACATTGCCCCACACCCCTGCGGAGGCGGCGCCAAAGTTTTTCCCCGAAACTGCCGCCTCCGCGTCTTTTTTTTATTGGAAAATCGTTGGCTTATGGGGGAAGTGGAAAAAATTTTTTCACGGGAAAAAGCCGAACGTCGGCACCGAAGTATCCCTTCCCCCATACCCCCAAAAAAGCGAAGTATTTTGCCGCTCCGTTGTCGCGCCACAGCCTTTACACGGCAACGGACAGGGCTGACAGAAGACTTATGTTTTATCTGACCGACACAAAATTACACGATCTCCGTTTGAAATTTTACTTTAATAATGCTATATTGTAAGCTGATAAGCTAAACTCAAAATAAAGGAAATAAAACAAGAAAAATAAAAGAAACTGATTGATTAAAAAAATTATATAGCATAAAAAGGCTACCTCTACAAACTACCACCTTGTAATCAGCCTGAGTCCACAACGAGTGTTTTGTGCCGTGTATTTCTGCATACACGGTGCATTTCTGCTTTTGTATCGTTGTGGCGCTGTGGTAGGCGTGTAGAGGTGTACAAACGGGAATGCACCTCTTTTTTTGTGATGCATCCCTACAACAGCGGAGGCATTACAATGGCAGGGAACAGTTATTTACAGCAGGCAAACAGAGCAAAACGAGATGAGTTTTACACTCAATTAGTTGATATTGAAAAAGAGTTGCGCCATTACAAGCACCATTTCAAAGATAAAACCGTTTTCTGCAACTGTGATGATCCGTTTGAGAGCAACTTTTTCAAGTACTTTGCCATGAACTTCAACTTTTTAGGATTGAAAAAGCTGATTGCTACCTGCTACGGCGGTTCCCCCATTGCAGGTAATGAATTACCGTTATTTGAAGCTGAAAACTGCTCGTCGGGGAAAAAAGCCTATAAAATAGAAATCACCGAAGTGACTGACGAAAACGGCGACGGTGCAATAGATCTTGCCGATGTCGAACTGCTGATAAAGAATCACAAAAACACTTTGACCACTCTCGACGGCAACGGCGATTTCCGCTCAAATGAATGTATTGAACTGCTGAAACAAGCCGATATTGTTGTAACAAACCCTCCTTTTTCTCTTTTCCGCGAATATGTAGCACAACTAATGCAGTACGATAAAAAGTTTATTATTATTGGCAATGTAAATTCCATTACCTACAAAGAGATTTTCCCTTTGCTGAAGAAAAATCAAATGTGGATCGGGCTGACCATCAGAAGCGGCGACCGGGAATTCCGGGTACCGGACAGTTACCCATTAACGGCAGCTGGTTACAGAATTGACAAAGACGGGAAAAAATATATCAGAGTAAAAGGAGTCAGATGGTTCACCAATCTGGACTTTCCTGAACGACATGAAGAACTGGTTCTATACAAACGCTACACCCCTGATGAATACATTAAGTATGATGATTACGATGCAATCAATGTTGATAAAACAGTTGATATCCCTTATGATTACGATGGTATAATGGGTGTACCAATAACCTTTCTGGATAAATATACCCCTGAACAGTTTGAAATAGTAGGATTGGATAGATATGTAGAAGATAATCCTCACTACGGTCACAGATTTAAGATCAATGGAAAAGAAACTTATGCTCGAATATTAATCCGCAGAAAAGGAGATATCAGTAATGAACATTGAACTGCACGAAATCACGATCAGAGAAATTGCCGGAAACTATATTGATAATGCCGAAAACGGCGTTATCGGCTATAACGGCAAACTCAATATCAGACCGAAATATCAGAGAGAGTTTGTTTATCTGGAAAAACAAAGAAATTCTGTAATCGAAACCATTGTAAAAAGTTTTCCCTTGAATGTTATGTATTGGGTAAAAAACTCAGATGATGATTTTGAAGTTTTGGACGGACAGCAAAGAACCATCAGTTTCTGCCAATATGTGCATGGCGGATTTTCGATAAACAACCGTGCATTCCACAATTTGACCAGAACCGAGCAGGAGAAGATACTTGACTACAAAGTCATGGTCTATTTCTGCGAGGGCAATGACAAAGAAAAACTTGATTGGTTCAAAATAATCAACATTGCCGGCGAAAAGCTCACCGATCAGGAGTTGCGGAACGCAGTCTATACAGGGCAGTGGTTGAGCGATGCCAAACTGAAGTTCAGCAAAAGAAACTGTGGAGCTTACCTTAAAGGCAGCAAATATCTGAACGGCGAACCGATACGGCAGGATTATCTGGAAACAGCGCTGAAATGGATCAACAACGGCAAAATTGAAGAATACATGGCAGCTCACCAGCACTGCCCGAATGCTAACGAATTGTATTCTTACTTTCTCAAGGTCATTGATTGGGTCGAGTTGACCTTTACCAAATACCGGAAAGAAATGAAAGGCCTGGATTGGGGCGGGCTCTACAATCAATTCAACGATAAAGTCGTTGATACTGCGGAACTCGAAACAGAGATCGCCAAACTTATGGCTGACGATGATGTGACAAACAAAAAAGGTATTTATACTTATGTACTGACACGGCAGGAAAAATATCTTTCTGTGAGATCATTCGACAACCGCATGAAACGTACCGCATACGAAAAACAAAAGGGCATCTGCAAAAAATGTGGCAAAAAATTTGAATTAGAGCAAATGGAAGCCGACCACATCACCCCGTGGAGCCAAGGCGGTAAAACTCTGGCGGAAAACTGCCAGATGCTCTGCCGCGATTGCAACCGTAAAAAATCAGATATCTAAAACCATCTGATAGGCACTGGCTCATTGTATCCGCTTTGTCGGACCATCCGACTACCATATAATGAGCCAGTTGGCAACAACAATAAAACCTGCTAGATCAGCTTGCACGGCAAACACTTAAAACCGGCTGATAGTATTCCCGGAACAAGGCCCTTTATTCTGCACAAAAAAATCCGCCGTCAGGCGGAACATCCCGCCGCGACAGCGGCTACCACTCGCCTGTTGCGCGTTCAGCGCAACGCCAGACGCAACAGCCAGCCAAGGTAAATCAGGAGCGGGATCGCTCTATGCATAAAAACACACCAACGTCAGGCGGAACACCCCGCCGCCACAGCGCCTACCACTCGCCTGTTGCGCGTTCAGCGCAACGACAGGCGCAAACTCCAATCAACTTGTTTTACGAACCGCGCCGTTTCGTACCGGCGGGATGATCGTGCGATGATAACGCAGAAAAGAGCGGGGCGACGTGAACTCAAGTTCACGAGCTTCCCCGCTCTTTTCAAGTTAGCGCGCACGAGGGCCCGCCGCATCCCCATCCGGGATTACAGCTTCATTTCAGTATAAAATCAAAACCACCGGCTTAGCCGGTGGTATGCTCCACGCCTTCAAGGCGATAGTACCGGCAGCCCGACACGGGCTTTGAATTGGTTCGCCACGCGCAACTTTTTTTCAGGCTACCGCTAAAGCGGTTTTATCTATGCCT
>JAZONW010000044.1:0-24743 GCA_045654745.1 Victivallaceae bacterium
AATTTGTTTGTTATCAGACCAGATATCGGAATTCTTGATCCGTATTATCTGGCATTTGTTCTGGAAAGCTCCAACGCTCTGAACCGTATTTCCCAGCGTTCTGGAATCAACACTGCGGTTTCTGCTGTGAGTGCAAATCAAATTAAAACCAGCGTGATTCCATTGCCACCGCTTGAGAAGCAGCGTAATCTCGGAGCATTGTGGCAATGTGCCAAGATGCGGAACAATCTGCTGCTGGAATTGATTGCAGAATACACCCGCCTTTTGCGGTCGATAAGTGAAAATTTATATCAATAACATATATAAGAGGTAAAAATGGCTACAACAATTGAAGACATCAAACGGGTTCTCTGGGCAGGCGCAGACACTTTTCGCGGGGTGATTGATGCAGCAAACTACAAAGATTATGTTCTGACGATGCTGTTTATCAAATTTCTGGACGACACTTTTGCCGAATGGGTTGATGAGTTGAAAGAGAAATATCCGGATAATCCGACCCGGGTGGAGCGTTCAATCGCCCGATTGCCGTTTCAGCTGAAAGAGGATATCCGTTACACCTATCTTTACGACAAACGTTACGATTCAGATATCGGAGCAACGATCAACCAGGCGTTGCAGGGAATCGAAGATCTCAACGGCGAACTTCGCGGAATCTTCCGCGGAATCGACTTCAATGCGGAAGCGGTGTTCGGCAATCCGCAGCAGAAAACAACTAAACTGCGGTTGCTGTTGGAAGATTTTCACGAACTTAATCTGCGCCCCAGTGAAATTGTTGTGCCCGAAGGACAGACAGCAGCCGAAGTAATCGGCGATGCCTATGAATATATGATTGGTGAATTTGCAGCTGCCGCCGGACAGAAAGCAGGAGCCTTCTTTACGCCGCCGATGGTTTCTGAACTTATGGGCAGATTGACAGCTCCGAAGAATGATGAAACGATCTATGACCCGACTTGCGGATCGGCGTCATTGCTTTTGCGGGCGGCGAAACAAGCCGATCTCAAAAAGGTGGGGATTTACGGTCAGGAAATCAATGGTTCAGCATATGCGATGGCGCGGATGAATCTGTTTATCCACAATGTTCCGGATGCTCAGATCAAATGGGGCGATACTCTTGCCAATCCGCTGCATCTGGATGCCGATGGAAATTTGAAACAGTTTGACGTGATCGTTGCCAATATGCCGTTTTCGCTGGACAAGTGGGCGGAAGGCTTCAACCGCGGCGGTGAAAGCGACGGAGAGAAGGACAAAAAAGGAAAAGACAAAAAATTCAAGATGGAGCCGAGCCACGACCGATTCCATCGTTTTGAAATGGGCGTTCCTCCGGCGAGCAAAGGCGACTGGGCGTTTCTGCTGCACATGCTTGCCAGTTTGAAAAACTTTGGGCGTATGGCGGCAGTTGTTCCCCATGGGGTGCTGTTCCGTGGAGCTTCAGAAGGTCGGATCCGTCAGACGGTGATCGACAACAATCTTTTGGATGCGGTGATCGGTCTGCCGGAAAACCTGTTTTTCGGAACCAGCATCAAAGCGTGTATTTTGATTTTCAAAAAGAACCGCAACACAGATAATGTGCTGTTTATTGACGCTTCTGAAAAAGATGCTCAGGGCAATTTGCGTTATACCAAGGGTAAAAATCAGAATCTTTTGGAAGAAAAACATATCAGAGCCATCTTTGAAGCCTATACCAAGCGGGAAGATGTGGAAAAATTCGCCCATGTGGCAAGTTTGGAAGAGATCAGGGCCAACGACTATAACTTGAATATCCCCCGGTATGTGGACACCTTTGAAGCGGAAGAGCTGATCGATATTGACGAAGTTCAAGGCAACATCAAGCGGATCAAAGAGGAACTTTCTGTCGTTGAAGCGCAGATGGAAAAATACCTCAAAGAGATCGGTCTGTGAGGCGGAAATATGAAAAAGAGCAGTCAGATCAATGTTCAGGATCAAATTATCCGCTTGATGAAACACGACGGCAGGGATTATGTCTGTATCACCGATATTGCCAAGCAGAAAAATCCGGAATTTCCGGCAGATGTGATCAAAAACTGGATGCGATCAAAAAATACGGTCGCATTTCTCGGGTTGTGGGAGCAGTTGAATAATCCGGCTTTTAAACTGGTCGAATTCGACCAGTTTAAAAGTGAAGCCGGTCTCAACTCCTTTGTGCTGCCGCCGCAGACCTGGATTGAAAAGACCGGTGCCATCGGTTTGATTTCCAAATCCGGTCGTTACGGTGGAACTTATGCTCAATCGGACATTGCGTTTGAGTTTGCCTCTTGGGTATCGGTTGAGTTCAAATTATATCTTGTAACCGAATTTCAACGGTTGAAAAGCGATGAGCAGAAACTGCTGGGGTGGAGCGTTAAGCGGGAGTTGACCAAACTCAATTACCGGATCCATACCGATGCGATCAAAGAAAATCTGATTCCGGCAGAGTTGACCGCCAAACAGACAGCTATCGTGTATGCCAGTGAAGCGGATGTGCTGAATATGGCACTTTTCGGAATGACCGCCAGAGAGTGGAGTGAACAGCACCCTGACCTGAAAGGTAATATGCGGGACTATGCGGATATCGCTCAACTCATCTGCCTTGCCAATCTGGAAAGCCTCAACGCCGTTCTGATTGAAGAAAAACTCTCCCAACCGCAACGTCTGGAAAGATTGAACCAAGTAGCTATCAAACAAATGCGAATTCTCTGCGAAGAAAAGAATAATATTCTGATGAAAGAAGACAAAAATAAATAATCCAAATATAGCAAGGACATTAACATTCTTTAGTAATTTACAGATATAAAAAGGAAGTAAAAAAATGACTTATGATGAAATTATTTCAAAAATATCAATATGTAAAGATGTATCTATTACTTCAGATCAAAACATGCAACATGGTAAAGTAATTAAATTAAATAATGGTGCTATTATAAATTGTTACAATACGGGAAAACATGTTGTTCAGGGAAAAAACAGAGAGAAGATAGAGGAAATTTTATCAGGCATTTGTTGCAATAATAGAAAAATTTTCGTTGTTTATGGACACGATGAAATTGCCAGGACTCAACTAGAAGCTTTGTTGCGCAGATGGGATTTAACACCTATTATATTAGATCAACAAGCTTCTGGTGGTCAAACAATTATTGAAAAATTAGAGGAATATGGTTCTGATGTAGGATATGCAATTGTATTAGCAACTCCTGATGATATTGGGTATGCAGTAAAAGATTCTGAAACAAAGGCAAAAGCCCGAGTTCGTCAAAATGTTGTTCTTGAATTAGGAATGTTTCTTGCTAAATTAGGACGAGAGAAAGTTGCAATTTTGTTAAAAGAACATGACAATTTTGAACGTCCATCTGATATTCAAGGTTTAATTTATATACCATTTCAACAAAAAGTTGATGAAGTATCTGTAAATTTAATTAGAGAATTAACTCGTCAAAGATATCATATTGACTCTTCAAGAATTTAAAAATAATGCAAAAACACTATGATTTATTAATTTAAATATGAGCTCAACAATAAAACAACGCATTGCTGATATTCAACGGGGGAATGTCCCTGCGGGATATCGGAAAACAAAATTGGGAATTATCCCTGCGGATTGGAGTATTCCGGAATTAAATAGTGTCTTGACAGAAAACAAAGAACGCAACCGTTCCGGACGATTCGGTAAGGAAGATGTTTTGTCTGTTTCCGGGGAGTTTGGGGTAACAAATCAAATTGAGTTGCTTGGCAGATCTTTTGCAGGAGCATCTGTAAAAGACTACCATGTTGTTGAAGCTGGCAATATCGTTTACACCAAAAGCCCACTGAAAGACAATCCGTATGGGATTATAAAACTCAACAAAGGCAATGCGGGTATCGTTTCAACGCTCTATGCAGTATATAGCTGTAAAAGTAATGAAGTGGGAACATATCTGGATTATTATTTCTCTCTGGATCAAAATGTCAATAACTATCTGCGTCCGTTAGTTCGCAAAGGTACAAAAAATGACATGAAGATCAATAACGAAGATGTCTTAAAAGGATGTGTTATACTGCCACCAGAATCAGAAATAGCGAAAATAGTTGAGATTTTGGGGTGTTGTGATCGGGTGATTGCTTTGAAAAAGGAGTTGATCGCGGAAAAGAAAAAGCAGAAAAAGGCTTTGATGCAGAAAATATTTGTGACAGCACAATCATGTGTCAAACTTGAAACATTGTCTGAAATTATTATGGGACAGTCTCCTCCCTCTGAGGTATACAATAAAAATCGAATCGGGGTACCGCTTATTCAAGGAAATGCAGATATCGTTAATCGAAATTTTCAGGCACGAATGTGGACGAACATTATAACCCAAACATGCAAAAAACATGATATCATTATTTCTGTACGAGCGCCAGTCGGGACAGTTGCAAAAGCTTCGTGCGATGCTTGTATTGGGCGTGGCGTTGCTGCTATACGAGTAATAGAAAATCCAGAATATATTTTTCAATATCTTCTTTTCTACGAAGATAAGTGGCAAAAAATTTCTCAAGGAAGTACGTTTGACTCTATCGGCGGAAAAGAAATAAAATCGCTTTCGATTCCATTGTTTGATACAATAACGCAAAAACGAATCGCCGATATTTTGTCCGCAGCCGATAAGGAAATCGATTTGCTTGAACAGGAACTCTCCCAGCAGGAACAAAAGAAAAAGTCTCTGATGCAACTGCTTTTAACCGGTATTGTGAGGGCGTGATAATGGCTATAACCTTGGAGGAAATACAGAAATTATGCATGGAAGGAGAATCCAATCATTTGGATTATAAAAGAGATCAGTATCCGTTTGTGTGCGTAAATAATCCGGAGAAGATCGAACTTTTAAAAGATATTCTTGCAATGGCAAATGCATTTCGTAAGCAAACGGCATATATCTTAATCGGAGTGGACCAAAATCCTGATAATACCGGAAAAATTACAGGCATTTGTCCAAATGAAATGATTGACGACTCTCAAATACAAGAATTTATCAATGGAAAAACTAATAAAGTCATAGATTTTTCCACTTATTCTGTTCCGGTTAATCAAAACAAAATAATTCAAGTTATTGAAATACCGGAACAAGCCGATCGTCCTTATTATACAAGAAAAAGACTGGGACAAATCAAAGAGAATGAAGTTCTTTATAGGGTAGGTTCCTCTACCAGTATTGCAACTCCTGATGAAATTGCAAAAATGGGAGCTGAAAAACAAAGCTCTGCCTCACCTTCTATAGAAACTTTTATTTATATTCCGTCACAACCAACCTATTACGCTGACGACATAATAGGATATGCACTTGATGTGATGCCGGAAATGGAGCGTAAGCATGGTGTTGTCCAAATTCATATTCACGATGACGATTTACTAAAAAAATATTCTGAGGCAATAAATTTTGTAAAGAGAAGTTTTAAGATTATCAGAATTGATATTGGACTAAAAAACACTTCTGAAATTTGCATAGAACACCCACTTGTAGAATATTACGTGTCGCAATATTCTCAATATTGCATAAACGAATTAAAACATGATCCATTTTACCCAGTTATAAAACCTTCTTCCTCTGTGACAAATTCAGATGACTTATTGCGTCCTGGGCAATTCAAGATACCATTTAAATCTCTGTATTTTGAAATCAATAAATCAGGAACTTTTACCTTAGAAGTGACAATTTTAGGAAAAAATATTCCTCAACCGATAAATCAAACTTTTAAATTTTCCGTAAAATTAGAGAAAAAATCAGTAGATATAGATTTTGTTTCTAATATATACAGAACACTTAGTGACGAAAATTCTTTTTGGGCTTTACGAGAAAATTTTGGTGATAAAAAGGAAAATCCATATGCTTGACCATACAATATTCAACGAGCGACCGGAGTCGCAGGATCGGGCTATTGCTCAGCTGCGCTCTATGGGGTATGTTTATGTTTCTCCGGCGGAAGCCGAAGCCAAACGGGAACACTTGAGCAAAGTCATCTTTCGGGATGAACTCCGTAAATTTTTAAGTGCCCAGAGTTTTATTTATCGCAACAAGATCACCGCCTTCGCCGACAGCACCATCGGCAGGGCGATTGAGGATATTGATGTACCTCTGCAAAACGGTTTGCTCCCCACTTCCAAAACGATCTATGACACCCTTCTGCTCGGTCGCTCCTATGAAGAGCATCTCCACGATGGAGCCAAGCAATCTTTTGACTTGCATTTTATCGACTGGGAACACCCTGAAAAAAACATCTGGCAGGTCACAGAAGAATTCTCCGTTGAACGCTCCAATGGCAAATATGCCCGCCCCGATATCATTATTATGGTCAACGGTATTCCGCTGGTGGTCATCGAATGCAAACGCTCAAGCGTGGATGCGGCTGAGGGCATCAAACAGAATGTTCGTAACTGGCACCCGGATTACATTCCACAGCTCTTCAAGTTTGCCCAACTTGTTGTTGCCATGAATCCCAACGATGTCCGCTACGGTACTTGTGCGACCCCGGCAGAATTCTACGCCAGGTGGCAGGAAGAAGATTGCCAATGGCAGGAAGCAGAACTTAAAAAGCACGTCAAAGCTAAAACCTTTACCAATCAGGATCGGGCAATCATTTCGCTCCTTACTCCTGAACGGCTTTTGAAACTTATCCGCTATTACGTCTTTTATGATAACGGTTTGAAAAAAGTCGCACGCTATCAGCAGTTCTTCGGCGTGGAAAACATTATGCGCCGCATTACCGGGGAGGATAAAAAGGGGACCAACAGCGGCTATATCTGGCATACTCAAGGCAGCGGTAAGTCGCTGACCATGGTCATGCTCACAAAACGGATCCTCGCAGACGAAAAAATGCGCAACTACCGTTTTGTCCTGGTCTGCGACCGGGTAAACTTGATAAAACAGCTTCAAAACAACTTTGTCCGAACAGGTCTTGCACCGACTCACGCCAAAACCGGAAAAGGTTTGATTGCTCTGCTGGAAAAAAAAGAAAATACCATCATCACCACCACCATCAACAAATTTGAAACCGCTGCAAAAGCCAAGTTCAAAAATGAGGACAGCAATATCATTCTGCTGGTGGATGAAAGTCACCGTTCACACACCAAAGAACTGCACAATTACATGATCGAAACTCTGCCCAATGCCATCAAACTCGGGTTTACCGGTACGCCGCTTTTGAAAGAGGAAGTTGCGACCTACAAAAAATTCGGTCCCATCATCGGTAATCCTTACAAGTTCGCCGACGGCATCCGGGACGAAGTTATCGTCCCCCTCGTTTATGAAGGGCGCATTGTCCATCAGAATTTATCCAGTCCGGCAATCGACGATTATTTGAAAACGATTATTGAGCCGCTTACTCCGGAGCAAAAAGATGATTTGCAAAACAAGTGGAGCCGCTTTCAGGCTCTCGCGCAAACCGATCAGCGTTTGGCGATGATCGCTCTGGATATTCATCATCACTTTTCCACCTATTGTAAACCACGAGCTTTCAAAGCAATGCTAACAGCCACCAGCCGTGCCGCTGCCATTGATCTTGCCGAAAAAATCAATACCATGGGGGGTATCAAAGCTGCGGCTTTGATCTGTCCTGAAAACACCAAAGACGGCGAAGAAGGTGAGTTGACCACCAACGAAAAAGCGAAAATCCGGGATTTTTTCAAAAAGCAGATCGAACCCAAATGGGGACAGAATTATGAAGCCTACTCCGATTGGGTCAAAGATAATCTCAACGCCGGAGAGGACTTGGATATCGTTGTAGTTAAAGATATGCTCTTAACCGGATTTGATGCACCGCCTCTGGCAGTCCTTTATGTAGACAAGTCTCTGAAAGAACACACTCTTTTGCAGGCAATCGCCCGGGTGAACCGTATTCATCAAGGCAAAGATTTCGGCTTGATCGTTGACTACTACGGTATTTTCGGGAAACTCAATATAGCAATGGAGATGTATAACTCCGAAGATGCCGGGTTGAATAACTACAATCCGGAAGATTTGACAGAATCCATTTCAGCTGTGACCAGCAAAAAAGAAGAACTTTTTGAAGCTCATCGCAAGTTGCTGGCAATCTTTGACGGTAAGGAGGTGGACTTCAATGATTCGCAGTCCTGCCAAAATGTTTTTGCCGAAGAAGACAATCCTGATGCCGTCAGTTTGCGGAAAGAATTTTATGAAAGATTAAAGAATTTTTCCAGTCTGCTGGAACTCGCTTTAAGCAGCTTCGCTCTCTACAAAGAGATCGGATTTGATAAAATTCAGGAACTTAAACGGGATTTGACTTTCTTTCAGAAGTTGCGTAAAGCGTTGATGCTTATTCACGGGGAAAGAGTCGATTTTTCCAAGTATGAAGACGGGATACGCTCTTTGCTTGACACATTTGTTGCATCTCAACCTGTTCAGCAGAAAACTGAAGCGGTCATGCTCCATGACTCCAAAGCCATGGAAGCACAGATGGCTGAAATCGAAGGGAAAAAAGCCAAAGCCGCCTATATCAAAACCAGACTTGTCGCCGAACTTGAAGGCAAACGCTATGAAGACCCCCTGATGTTCAAAAAGTTTTCCGAACGCATCAGGACGACTATCGACGAATATCGTAAGCAGCGGGATGAAAACGCTTACTTTGAAAAAATGCAGCAGTTGGCAGAGGATTTCAAACAGGGACTGATCGGTCAGCATTATCCCGCTTGCATCGCCAATGATCAAAAAGCCAAAGCCTTTTACGGTATTGCGGTGGAAATGCTGGGCAAGTACGGTGATTTGAATGATATCGAATACGAAGATGCCTTGGGGCAAATGGCAATGGAAATCAATCAGGCGATCAGCGAACTCGCCCGGGTCGATTGGCATCACAACAATTCTATCCACAAAAATATGACGCAGGCAATTGAAGATCTGATCTGGGATTTTGCTGATGACCACGGTTTTGATCTGGATATGGATGAGTTGGATAAGATGCTCGAAACAACCAAAAAAGTTGCAATGCGCTGGTATTGATTTATGAAATACTCTTTGCAAACTTGCCGGGGAGTCCTGCCGGTTGAAATTACGTTCAAAGATGTAAAATCCCTGCGGCTTAAAATATTTCCCGGATCAGAAATTAAGTTGTCTGTTCCGGAGAATACTCCGGAAGATTTTATCATCAATTTCCTGAATCAGAAGTTGCCGTGGATAAACAAGCAATTGGAAATTTTTGCACAAACGACCGCAGTCGAAAAAGAACAATCCATAAAAGCCGGAACTGCAACCCGGATTTTAGGACGGCAGTTATCTATCAAGATAATACCGGCAGCAAGAAAACGTATTATCCGGGATGATCGCTGGCTTTTGATCTATACACCTGAACCGGACAATCAGGAAAATATAGATAAACAATTTTTTAACTGGTGGCAGAAAAACGCTAAACAGTATTTTTTATCTCAGTTGGAAAAAATGTTCCCCATTGTGCAAAAATACGGAGTCGAAATGCCCAATTTGCGAGTAAAGCAAATGCAAACACTTTGGGGAAGCTGCAGTCGAAAACATCAAACGATAAATCTCAATTATTATCTCTACAAAGCACCCGTAGCCTGCATAGAGTATGTCATTTTGCATGAACTTCTGCACTTTATCTATCCAAGGCATGATAAAGGATTTTACGAAACCTTGACTGTTCTTATGCCCGATTGGCAGGAACGTAAGCGTTTATTGGATTATGAGATCGTTTTAGGAGTATAAAAAGAGGAAATTTCAGATGAGTACAGAAAATGAAATAACATCGGCAAGACATTTGAAACAGCAAAATTCTATCAGAATTATTCCTGACACGACCCTGATTGAGGCGTTGTTTTTTCCGCGGACAGAAATTTCTCTAATATCTTCTCTTGCCAGGGATATCAGTGATGACGAAATGGCCATTTATTTACTCATAGGAGAACCTGAACCGGGCAATCTGAGAGTCTATGTCGGACAATCCAGACAGATAAAAGGACGCTTGGAAGATCATTGCCGTAAAAAACGATGGTGGGATAAAATAGTATATTTTCTCCATGGTTCCAGAACTGGATTTTCTGCTGAGGCTGCCAATTACTTGGAACGCTTGCTGTTCCTGAAATTAAAACAGGCGAATCGGGCGCAGTTGGACAATAAAAAGAAACCAATGGCCCATGAGCCCAATATCAGCCTTAGTGACAAATTGAAATTTGAAAATTTCTACAATGAAATAGTTGAGTTGACAAAATCATTCAAATTAGATATTTTTGATAAAATTTATAATGCTGATGAAGAGCCTGTGCTGTTTTATTGCTGTAACAGCAAGGGCGCAAATGCAACGGCACATTTTCGAGACAACAGTATTTTTGTCCAGCGTAATTCTGAATGCCGTCCAACTCTGACCGATTCCGGAGAGCAGAGTACTTACATTGCGCCGATGCGTACAGCTTTGAAGAATAACGGTATATTAAAACTGGAACGCGGAAAATTGATTTTTACACAGGAATACAAATTTGATACGCCTTCCACAGCCAGCAGCGTTATTCTCGGTACTCCCTCCAATGGTTGGAACGATTGGAAAGATAGAGAGGGAAAAAGTCTCAGTTCGCTTTTTCGGGACAATAATCCATCTTGAGCAGCAATTCCTTTTTCAGTTCAGAAGTTAATTTGTACTCCAACCAACTGCCAAGAGCAGCGAGTTGACTTGAGGTGAGTGATGGTATAAGCTCCTGCAAAGGAATCGGTTTGGCAATGGTTCTTTGTGGCAAGGGCAGGCTTTCTATGACCTGACGTTTGGATTCAAGGGAATAGTGGGTGTAGTGTTCGGTCATCTTGGAGTATGGAGAATACATTTATTCTGACGGAACTCTTTCTTGCCGGGAACTTCCTGTTTCGCATTATCCCGATGCAACCGCCAGCGATTCCGCCCAGGAACACCTGCAACAGGCATTGGAGCAATATGGAACAACAAGAATGATCCCATTCTCATGACACATCTCGAAAAATGAAGTAAAGGCAACAAAAACTGCATAAAACTAACACTTTTTCTTGCATTATCGTTTGAAATTTCACGATAATATTGATATATTATCCCAAACGGTATGTGATGACACTATTTCCAAAAGAATGAAAGTTTGGGCGTTTCAGGAATATTGCAATGAAAAAGCTTGATTTGATAGAAGACAGATGGCTTTCCATCAAAGAAATCGCAGAATATCTCGGTGTTCGCCGGGAGACCATATATGTGTACCTTGAAAAGAAAAATCTCCCCGGACACCGCATCGGCAAATTCTGGAAATTCAAAATAGCCGAAGTCGATACCTGGGTGCATTCCGGACAGGCTGCGGACAGAGGTAATCGATGAACACATTTCCGATTGAAGAACGTTATCTTGCTTTTTCCTCTGAAATTCATGCAGAGGGAAGTAATACTGCACCCTCGTATGTTGCAGCACTGAAAAAGATTGATAAGGCGTTACATCAACATGGCGTTTTTCTGGCTCCGTCTGAATCTGTTTGGGATATTCGGGACGTGGAACGCTTGGCTGAACTTTATAGATTTGTAAAAGGAGAGCAGAAAAAATCCGATGGTGGAGTTTTCTGTAATGAGCCATCAAAAAGTTATTGGAAAAAAGGATTTTGCTCTGCTGCAATTAAAGATTTTTCTCAATTTCTGACTTTAGCAGATCGGCAGCACTCTATGATCGAACAATTTGAAGTTGCCAAAGATGCACAGCAGCTTGCTCAGGATCTGGAAAAAGTAAAAATTGTGCCTAATCCGCTGTTGATTCCAGATGATATCGCCGTAAATACTCCGGAGGGCAAAAGCAAACTCAAAGAGGTTCAAGTTCGGCAGAATCAGCACATTTTCCGTAAAATGATTCTTTCCATTTACCAAGGACAATGCTGTTTAACTGGACTCCCCGTGCAAGAAGTTCTTCGAGCCAGCCACATTAGTGCCTGGGCATCCGATACAAAAAATCGTATGAACCCTGAAAACGGTCTTTGCCTGTCTGCCACCTATGATGCCGCCTTTGACCGCCATTTGATTTCCTTTGATGAAGGCTATCGACTGATTTTTGCTCCGTCTCTGAAAGAACATTATACGAATGAAGCGTTCAAAGAGCAATTTCAACGGTTACACGGTAAAAAAATCACAATGCCAATAAAGTTCCTGCCATCGCAAGAATTGCTGGCTAAACATCGTGAACAACTGTCTTGAGAGAATACAAATATGGATAGATTGACACCGGAAAAACGCAGTTGTAATATGAGCCGTATTAAATCAAAAGATACGACTCCGGAGCGTATTGTGCGCTCATTTCTCCACCACAACGGTTTCTGGTTCAGACTCCACGTTAAAGACCTTCCCGGCAAGCCGGATATTGTTCTGCCGAAATACAAAACAGTAATAGAAGTCCGCGGCTGTTATTGGCATAGACACGAAGGTTGCAAAGATGCTGCAACTCCTTCAAGCAATACCGATTTTTGGCAAAAAAAGTTTTCCGAGAATATCGCCCGTGATCAACGTTCAGAACAGGCACTGAAAGCGTTGGGATGGAATGTAATTGTTGTGTGGGAATGTGAAGTGGAAAATAAAAAATATGAAGAATTTTTAACAACTCTGATAAAAAACGGAGATGCTGATGCTTAATTATCAATTTTTTCCCAAGACAAAACAGATGCCGGAACATTTACAACAGGTTGTGAGGGCTTTTGACGAAATTTACAACATTATTGATTCACAATACAACAATTTAAAAAGTAATGAGGTATTAGCTGTTGTAGCTCCTCAATTAAGTAAAATATCCTTTGAGGTTGAACAGCAAGGTTGTAAAATCAGTGTGCCAGTTTTATTTGGACGTAATGGAACTGTGGCAAAGAGTTTTGAAGCCGATGCATATCATAAAGATACTAAAACGGTTATTGAAGTAGAAGCCGGCAGAGCGTTGACTAATTACCAATTTCTGAAAGACTTGTTTGAAGCTTCAATGATGAATGATGCTGAATATTTGGTCATTGCTGTGAGAAATATTTATCGTTCCAGTTCTGATTTTGATAAAATAGAACAATTTTTTGACACGCTGTACCAATCAGAAAGATTGCATTTGCCTTTGTTGGGAGTATTGTTGATCGGTTATTGAGGGGAAGATATGGATTTCTATAAGTTGTTTTGTGATGTTTTTCCGGCATGGTTATCTGGAATTGCTGCTATTGTTGCTATTGTTATTTCTTGTATAAGTAATAATAAAAGTAATAAGATGCAAGAAACAATAGCTGCAGGCAATTCTAAATTGCAAAAAGATATACAACGCCGTGAGGTTAATATGAAACTCTATGACTTACGTCTTGAGGTATATAATGCTTTTATGGTTGCTCTTAACTCGGAGCATAGAATAAATGAACTGAAAGTTCAAAAATCTATACTTGGTGAAAAGGCAATGTTTAAGGTAATTGAGGAGGTTACAAGAAACAAAATTTCTCTCGAGAAAGCACAGAATATTGCGAGTTTTTGTTTTAGCAAGGATGAAAAACTTCAAGAAGTTATTCGCAAAGCGCAACGCAAATATATCATTTTTTGTGACGAAATATTAAAAAATATGCCATTGGCTCAAGAAATAGCTAAAGATGTTGCTGCCACCGTCATGACTAAATACTCGCGCGTGGACCAAATATCAGACAAAAACAAAATTGACCTATTTGATGCAGAGTTTAATAAGCTCTACGGTGAAAAACTTTCGGATATAAGCAAGGATGCAGATGCTGCTTTTGATGAATACAAATATTTAGTTTCCTATGACAATTTCGGTAGATTATTTGAAAAATATCTTCTTCCTGAAGTGATTATGGTGTGATAAAATATTATGGAAACTGAACTTTGTAATATGTGTATGATCTCCGATGCGGAGGGGCGGGTGTTGGTGCAGGAGAGATTGCCCAAGCCGTCTAATCCGTGGTCGGGATTGACTTTTCCCGGGGGACACGTTGAACCGGGGGAAACAGTCGTGGCTTCGGTGATCCGTGAAGTTCAGGAGGAAACGGGCTTGACCGTTTCCAACTTGCAGAATTGCGGATATATTCAGTGGTATAATCCCATTAAGCAGTCGCAGTATTTCGTGTTTCTTTTCAAAACCAGCACCTTTTCCGGAGAGTTGACCGGTTCCGTCGAGGGCAACGTCAAATGGATGACTTTGGATGAAATGCTTGCAGGGAAACTTGCTCCCAACATGACCAAATACCTCGCCGTCTTCCAAAACGAAAACATCCCCCAAGCCTACGGTATCTCCGGTAAAGGGTTGAAGTTAGTGGATAATAGTGGTAATTTGAATAATGGAGAAAACAATGCTTTATAATATTTATTTCAGCCCGACGGGCGGTACGAAGAAGGTGGCGGATATTCTGGCTGGCAATCTCGGGGGCGAGGTTTGCGAGGTGGATATTTGTTGCGATATTGAAAAAATGACTTTGCAAGCAGAAGATGTTTGTTTGGTTTCGGTTCCGTCTTTTGCCGGACGGGTTCCGCAGATTGCTGTTGAACGGATCAAAAAGATTTCCGGTAATGGCGCAAAAGCGGTTCTTAACTGTGTTTACGGCAATCGGGAGTGGGACGATACTTTGACTGAACTTCAGGACACTCTTGATCTTTGCGGATTTGTTTGTGTGGCGGCGGTTGCCGCTGTTGCCGAACACTCCATCTTCCGGCAGTTCGCCGCCGGTCGTCCGGATAAAGATGATGCCAAAGAACTTGCGGAATTTGCCCGGAAAATCACCGGAAAACTTGACAGCGGTGTTTTCGGTAAATTGGAACTTGCCGGAAGTCATGGCTCATACAAGGAACTTGCCAACATTCCTTTCAAACCCGAAGCAAACACAAGTTGCGGTAAATGCGGGATTTGTGCTGCCGGTTGTCCCGTGGGAGCGATCGACAAAGCCGATCCCCGCAAGACCGAAAAAGAACGCTGTATCAGTTGTATGCGTTGTCAATACATTTGCCCCAAACACGCCCGCGATCTTGATCCCGTTTTCATGCAAGTTGCCGCCGAAAAAATGGCTCCCAAACTGGGTGGTTACAAGAAAAATTATTTGTTTTTGTGAATGATAATGAATCCCATCCGTAAACTTTTTGATATTCTTTTTGATTACTACGGTCCGCAGAAGTGGTGGCCCTGTCAGACGGGCGCGCGGTGGGAGATCATTACCGGGGCGATTCTTACGCAGAACACCGCCTGGACCAATGTGGAAAAGGCGATCGGGAATTTGCTTGCCGCCGGGGTGATGTCGCCGGAGTGTGTTCTGGCGACTTCTGATACGGAATTGCAGGAGTTGATCCGTCCGGCGGGATTTTTTACGCAGAAGTGTGCTTATTTGAAAGCGATGGCGGCGTTTATGCTTGAGCGTGAATCCGCCTTTGAGCAGTCGGCGGATGTTTGGGCTTTGCGGAAAGAATTGCTTTCCGTCAAAGGTGTCGGTCGGGAAACGGCGGACAGCATCTTGCTTTATGCTTTTAACAAGCCGATATTCGTCATTGATGCCTACACCCGAAGGATCGCTGAGCGGCATTTGCACCTTGACGGCACTTTACATTACGACATTCTGCAAAAGATTTTTATGGATGCGTTACCTGCCGACGTGACCATTTACAACGAATACCACGCCCTGATCGTCGCCCTCTGCAAAGATTCCTGCCACAAGTCCTCTTGCGGCGAAATTTGCAAAAGCCTTTTGAGGTCGGAAAATCCACCATCTGATGATTGATTCAAAAGAAACAGCGATCTTCGCCGAAATGTTCTTCGTTTTCAGCAATCAATTCTTTTAATCGCACCAATTTTTTTGTCAGTTCTTCTTTATTGGTCTCAAAATTAAACTCTGAATCGTCATCATCCCAACCGTAATTATCCCAACAAGCCCAATCGTCAAGATTTTCTGAAATGTCATCATAAAGTTGTTGACAAAATTGCAACATACTTATATGAGAAATTTCATGTATTGTATTTTGGGGAATCAACGGATCTTTGTCTTCATCCTCACATATAATGTGGCAATTCCAGAAACTTACAACGCAAATAAAACGCCCCGGCTCCATAAATCCCTTGACGCAAAATGGGTTCAATGTTTCAAGTCCATGTATAGCTTCGTCAAGCCATTCAAACGGAATATCATCCAAATAACTTAAAGGGTATACGGATGTTCCGTCAAGGCTGAAATTACTCCAACCAGCTTCAGGTTTTGTCAGCATTTTTATATTCCTCCCTTGGTTTTACGCTTTTGCCGTCAGCAATTCTGTCAGACGGGTGAAGGTTTCGTCACTATAACGCCCTTGCCAATGTTGTAATTTATTCAACAGAGTGTATTCTATTTTTTCGCCATCGCAAAATGTGCAACTGCCACAGATACATAAGGCAGATGATGCTCCAGTTTGGAGGAGAAATTCTGTTACATTTACCAAACCGTTATAAACTGCCCAATACAGTGCGTCACCCTCGTTTGAGTTGATGTCAATACCATTTGACAACAATACTTTAACACACTCAATCATTCGCTTTTCCAGTTCAGGCAAGTTGCCGACATAATTTTGATACTCAAACTGCAAAGCATCATTGATTACGGCTCGCATCGGGCGGAAGTTTTCATCTTTCTCCGGTTTCCAGTTGAGATCAAAAACTTGCTGTATTTGTTCGCAATTCAAGTGCCAACAGCCGTTGCGGATTAGTTGCCCGGTCGGAGGCAAAGTTGGCAACGTGGCGATTTCTTCCAGCAAGCCGCAGCTTTTTGCTCCAAATTCCAATAACTGCCAGTAATGGGCAAAAGCGTCTTTTTGTAAATCCGGCTCATTAGTATGACAATGCAAATCCTCAGCAACATGATCTAAAATTGTTTCTGCACCGTATTCTAATTTTATATCTGTTTTCGCACCATTTTCAAGCAGAAAACGTGTAACTCCGGCAGAACAGTAGTTGGCATACATAAGTGCGCTCCAATTACAAAAATATTTTCCGTCATTGTCTTTTTCAACAGCAACAGCATTGATATCTGCGCCGTTATCCAACAGCAATCGGCAAATCTTAAAACATTTTTTCTCAACAGCAAAATCAAAAGTCCAATCATCTGTAAAGACAGCGGTATTGTCAATCGTATACAGCAACGGAGTGATATTTGAAACACCGCACTCTTCTATTGTGGCATTTACATTCGCTCCATTGAGAATTGCTTCGGCGGCTTTTTCAATATCCAAGTTGTAACACGCCAGGAAAAGCTGTTGGTCAGCTGGATTTAATTCTTTCAGTTCTTCGGAAATTTCCATTGTCAACACCTCGTATTTTTGAACTTTACCCATAATATAACACCATCAAGTAGACATTTTGTGTCCTTGCTCGTAAAAAATCAGAAATTTTTTGAAAAAAAAACTGATATTGCAGTGTCACCGATTGCAGTTTTGTACTTTTGGGGGCAAACTGCTCATTTGCTCCGATTTTTCGGGAAGCCGCTGTGCTTCTTCCGATTTGGGATGCTTGAGGGCGGGGAATATCACTCCTGAGGGGGCGTGCGGCTCAGCTTGCGCAGTTCGCCGGGGGTGCTGCCCGTCAGTTTGCGGATCGAACGTATACAGTAGTTGCTGTTGGAAAAACCGCTCTTTTGCGCTATCACTCCGATCGGAAGTGTGGTTGAATAGATCAGGCGCAGAACCTCCTGACGGCGGCAGGAGATGAGGTAACTTGCAGGATCAACTCCGTAGGCGGCTTTGAAACAGCGGCTGACTGTTGTCCGGTGTACCCCGAGACGCTCGGCGACAACTGACATGGAAAACTCTTCGTCTCTGAACATGTCATCAATTATTTTACGTATGGCGGCAGCTGTGATGTTTCCCTCGTTCCGGCTGACTCCACGGCTGCCGCGGGCAATGCGTATCAGAATGCTGAAGGCAAGATTCAACACCGTCAGCTGGGTGTCCGGATGGGAAATATCACGGTATATCTCTTCAAACAGAGCTTCAGGACAGTTCCCGGCATAATGCAGCCCCGGAGTTATTTTCAGGGAAGAAAACAGAATATCTGTATTTTTGCCGCTGATCGTAAGCCACCGGTAGTGAAATCCGCAATGATCCGGATAATAAACATGACGGGAACCCGGCGGATAATACCAGACCCACCCCGGACGCAATATGTTTTTATTGCCGAATTTATCGTGGAAAATACCACGACCTTCCAAACACCAGAAAATCTCTCCGAAATCCGCTTCCTTCTCACGCTGTCTTTTATCCGGCGGCAGGTAAAAGTGTCCGATCGAGCGGACAAAAAAGTCAAATTCACGCGGATACATGGAAAAACGGCTGTCAAGTGGTAAAGAGTTTCGTTCTGAATGTGACATGATATGCTTCAAAAGTGCTATTGTTATTTGTGTATTGCTGATGTATAATATATCACGTTATGAATAATGTGCAAATTTTTTTCTTGTTTTTTTATTTTTAAGGAGGCAATATGCGGTTTTTACTGGATCAAAACAAACTTAAAGAACATGTTTTGGCTGCTGTCGGATGGCTGACCGGTCCGGGGTGCTGCCATGAAAACACTCCGGTAGGAGAACTGGGGAAGGCCATGAACTACAAGGAGTGGCGCGGAGCAATCCGCGGAGAATACAATGCCGCAGAAAAAAAATGGGGCTGCTGCTGCCCTTACTGGCATACCGGACAGGCCGTGAAAGCTCTGGTCATGGCCGCTGATGCCCTGGAGAAAAAGGAACTCCTGACAGATGCCCTCTTTTCTGCCGGATTTCTGCTCGCAAATCAGCGCGAAGACGGACTTTTTCCGGCAAAAGAGGTCAAGGCGGATGAAGTCAATACTTCCGCTTCTCTGGAAACTCTTGACGGACTTTTCATGCTTGCCGATGCCACTTGTGACATGCGTTACCGCAAAGCCGCTCTCGCCGCCCTCGACTGGGTCGCAAAAAATGCCTGGATGCCGGATAAGAGACTTTTTAAGGATATTTACAACCCGGAACGGGATGAGTTTGTTTTCGGTATCATATCTTCACAAAACCGTCCTCTCCTCGATGATGCCGTCTTTCTTACCGGATACCGCCTCACCGGCAACCCCGCATACCGCAAGATCGCTCTGGATACGGCGGAACATCTGCTCGAACTGGAAGATCCTCCGGGCAACTGGATGAGTTTCATCCCCTGTTCCAAGTCTTTGGAGCGCATCCATCCCCGTCACGCTTTCTGGTGGGGACTCCCCATGCTTGAAATCTGCAAAGAGACGGGGGATGAACGCTTCAGAGAACTCTTTTACCGTTCCGTTGCGTGGTACGAAAAGGCTTTACGCAGGGATGGCGGATTGTTCCGCGCCACTTACAGCGATTTCAATACAGACAGTTTCGGCCATGCCACCAGCGGTTCGGCTTGTGCCGCAAGATGTTTTATGGCCGCAGGATGCGACAGCGGCGATGAAAAATGGTTCAGACTGGCGGAACGTGCGCTGCAGTTCTGCTGTTCGATGCAGCTGACCAGAACCGCTGATCCCAATTTGAGCGGAGTGATCCTTGAAAAAGTCATGCCCCCGGACGGCACCGACCGGCTCCCTTATCATATTCGCGACCTCGGAACGATCTTCTTTATTCAGGCGGCATCTCAATATTTGAAATTAAACCCAAAAAAACAGGAGGAGAAAAATGAATAAATTTGCGAAAAAATTTAATTTTGTTCTTCAGAGTACTCCCCCCGGTCACGGGCTGGTGAAAGAGGGCTTCACGCTGATCGAGCTTCTTGTTGTCATTGCCATCATCGCCATTCTCGCCGCCATGCTTCTTCCGGCTTTGCAGCAGGCACGGGAAAAGGCAAGGGTGATCACCTGTCAGAACAAGCTCAAGCAGTTCGGTCACGCTTATACGCTTTATGCAGAAGCCTATGCCAACTACAAAATAAAATCGCGCAAAGTCAATTTGGCTGTCGATCCGAATAAAAATAATGCCGTCGGTTATTTCTATGCCCAGCTCGGGGGAACTGAGAGGAAGCCATCTACCTTTGCTCCCAATGCCTTTACCAGTGATGATAAAGGCGATCGTGAAAACGGGTACTGGGTATGTCCTTCCACAGAGTACGGCGGTTCAGGCAACTTTCCCCGCAGTACTTACGGTCTTAATTATTATCACGGCGCAGATCTTCACTTGAAATATGACAAAGCCATGCGGCGGAGAAGTGTTCCCAGTCAGCTGGATACGGTCAAGAATTTTGCGGCGTGTTCGATCATGTATTGCGGCGTGAGCTACCACATGAATGCCAAGGTCAAAGTGAGGGCCAAAGCCACACCGGGCTGGGGAGAAAATGAGCTGCGTGTCCAGCACCGCAGCGGCAAAACCGTTCCGACCCTTTTTCTTGATACCCATGTGGCAAATGTCGATTATTCCTTTTTAGCTTCCTGTTTCAATACCGACGAAAACAAACCTTTCAACCGCAAGTTCTGGGGATTGGCGGGAAATCAGTAATTAATCTATGGACAAACAAATTATGAAAAATAAGTTTTTTTCAACAATTCTACTGTTTTGCGTTGCATCGCTTTCAGGAGGAACCGTATTTTTTGATGCCAACGGAGACGGTCTCCGCAACAGTAACGAACCGGGTATTTCCGGCGTTGCAGTGACCGACGGCAGAACTATCGTGAAAACCGCTGCTGACGGAACCTTTTCTCTGGCTCCGGCTGCGGATGCCAGACACATTTACATAAGCGTTCCCGAAGGATACCGGGCGAACGGCAGATTTTACCGGACAACCGGTGAAAAAGCCGATTTTCCGCTGGTGAAATGGCAGAGACCTGCCCGTTTTGTCCAGATTTCCGACGGCGAGATCGCATCTGAACGCCGCTGGATGCAGGTCATTGGAAATGAACTCCGGAAAAATCCGGCTGATTTTCTGGTCTACACCGGTGATATCGCCACCAATACCCCGGCGGGATTGCAGTTTGCGGCAAAATATTTTACCTTCAAAAGGATGGGAGTCCCTGTCCGTTTCACCATCGGCAACCACGATTTCACCAAAGGGAAATCGGGCGATGATGCCTACCTGACCTACTGCGGACCTCTGTGGTATTCTTTTGATTCCAACGGCGTCCATTTTGTCGTTGTCCCCATGATCTGGGACGGCAGAGGACAGCGCAGCGATAAACCTGTTTCCTACAAGATCGCGGACTTTGCCCGCTGGGTCAAAAAAGATCTTGACCTGATTCCCGCCGGAAAGAAGATCGTGTTTTTCGGACATGCGACCATATTTGATCACAAAGAAGCCGTTGAGATCATTCAGCCCCGGAAATATGAGATCATCGTTTTTATCCACGGACATAATCACATGTGCGGAACTTATGAGCTTGCCGGGATCAAGCATTACGGGGTCTCCTCAGTAAAAGACGGAATGCCCTTCGCCGCTTACGGAGTTTATGAATTTGATCGCCATGGAGCGTTCCGCCGTCTGCACAGTCCGGTCAACGCTTCCTTCTCTGCTCCGGCAAAGGATAAAAGAATGCTCTGGCAGTGGAAAAGTGAGGGCGGCAGCTTTATTTCTGCTGATCCTCTTGCCGACAAAAATCAGGTTTATGCCGGACTCAGTGACGTGCTGAACGGCAAACATCACGGTATTGCCGCCTTTGACCGCAAAACCGGTAAAAAAGTGTGGCATTTCAAAACAGCCAATTCGGTCATAGGTTCGATGCAGCTGAAAGACGGCACGATTTTTGCATCCGACAGCGACGGAAACGTTTACGCTCTGGAAAGCCGAAGCGGTTCTCTGAAGTGGCGGAACCGTTTTTCTCCACAGAACGGCGTGTTTTACGGTCAGGGTGTGCTCCTTTTTGAAAACAAAGTGATCGCCGGTTTCGGAGATCATTTGAAAGCCTTTGATGCCAATTCCGGAAAAATCCTCTGGAACACCCGAAACAAGCTGGGCAAAAAAACGCGCTGCGGCTCCGGTGCGTTGAATATCCTTGCCGGAAAATATGTCATCGGCAATGATGCCGGCAAACGCTGCGCTGTCGATGCCGCAAGCGGAAAACTGCTGTGGCAGTCCGGAAATCTCAACTTTTCCGCTCCGGTTTACAGCTGCGGCAGACTCTTTGCCGTGAACGGAGGTGTGTTATGCGAACTTGATCTTAAAACCGGTAAGGTCAAGCGTACATATCCTGAATTTTCCCCCGGCAAGGGCGGCAGATTTACGCCTCTTGTTGTCAAAGAGTTCCTTTACTCCGGAAGTCCCGACTCCGGCGTGTGCGCCGTTGATCTTAAAACCGGCAAACTCAAGTGGAAATTCATGCCTGCTCACGGAAGAGCCGCAACGGGCAAGATTCCTCTGCGCTCAGTTGACGGAACTCTTGTTTGTTCCGGGAAAGTGCTTTTCTGCGGAGCTGCGGATGGAAATGTTTACGCTCTTGACACGGGTTCCGGCAAAAAGCTCTGGAGTCGGGACTGCGGCAGTCCGGTAAGCGGAATAAAATTGGATAACGGCAAACTTTTTGTTACCGCCTGTACCGGTGAACTTTCCTGTTTTGATGTCTCTGATATGGCAGTTGCTTCATCCCGTAAAACCGTGGAAAAAACGGTTCAGGGAACTCTGGATTTGAGTACCCCGCTTCTGGTCGTTCCCGGTAATGCCGCTGAAACCACCCGTCTGGCGGCGGATGAATTCCGGTATCACTGGGGACTTATCACCGGCAAACGCCCGCAGGTGTGTTCCGAAGATAAATTGCCGCAAGGCAAGTTCAGCGCCCGCATTTATTTCGGTCCCTGCCGGAAAACGGCAAAACTCGGACTTACCGCTGAGGGCATGAAAAACTTTGAATATCAGATCGACGGACGCGGAAATGAACTGTTTTTCATCGGCAATGACTCCGTTGATTCACTGGCGAGAAACCGCAAAAACGGCGGGATCGGTATTTCCGCAGGAACACTTTTTGCCGTTTATGATTTTCTTGACCGTGAAATGGGAGTCCGGTATATCTGGCCGGGCAGATCAGGTATCTCATTCCGGCGCAATGCCGCACCGCGGATAAAAGTTCCCTTTGCAAGAAAAGGCGGTCACTGGAGCAATACCTCCCGCTTCGGCACTACCGCAGCTCATCCGTCACCCTACTATAAAAACTGGAAGAATGCGAAGAAATTTGATGAAGCACAGCAGCGCTGGCTGTGGCGTCAGAGATTTTGTTTTCCCATCCGGCAGTTTTCCGCCAATCACAGTTTCAAAGATTATTGGAAGCGTTTCGGCAAAACCGATCCGGAGTTTTTCAGTCTGCTTCCGGACGGCAAAAGAAGACCCCTTGATGGCGATTCGACCGGGTCATCTGTCACGATGTGTGTTTCAAGCAAAAAACTGCTCCGGCAGATAGCAAAAGATTACAAAGCCATATACAACAACCCCAAATTGAGACCCTTCAACCGGGGCAGGATGAATGTCGGGGAAAACGATACCCCCGGTATGTGCGTCTGTGCCGGATGCCGCGCCTGGGATGCTCCGGAGGAAAAGGTGAAATTTGACGCACATCCCTATTGGAACGGGTCAAGTATTCCGGTGCTGAAAAAGCGTTTCCCCGCGCTCAGTGCTGTTGACGGGGGCGGCGGTACTGCTGAGGCCCCCTCACTGGCAAAACGGTACAGCAGATTTTACCTTGAAGTGCAGAAAGAATTGCGTAAAATCAATCCGGATGTCCTGGTATTCGGCTTTGCCTATGCCAATTACGCTTCAAGACCGTATGATGCGAAATTGAATGATAAGATCTTCATCAGCATTGTGAATGTCGGTTATTTCCCCTTCACAGATGAGAAGATAGCCGCTTTCTGCCGGAACTGGGACGAGTGGAAAAAGACCGGAGCTTCTCTGCTGCTGCGCCCCAACTCCACTCACAGCGGACACAATATGCCTCTTTTTTACGGGCGTAAAGTGGGAAATGCTTTTCTGTATGCCAAAAACAACGGAGCTCAAGCGATCACCTACGATTCTCTGATCGGACAGTGGGGCGCCCAGAGTGCCAGTTATTATTGCCTCGGCAGACTCAATGCGCGTCCGGATCTCACGGTGGATCAAGTGCTTGAGGAGTATTACAGCGCATTCGGACCGGCACGGCAGGATATAAAGAAATTTGTGGAATTCCTCGAACGCAATTCCGATGCCGTAACGGAGAAAATGTTTATGGATCATGTCAAAAGATTCAAGATCAAGCGTGTTCCAACACATAAAAACTGGCTTCAGGCGGCTGATCTGGTTTTCTCACCCGAATTTTTCTCCGAAGGTGAAAAACTTTTGAAGCGTGCCGCAGTATCTGCTGCCAAAGATCGTGATGCTTCTGAAAAAGTCCGTTTTCTTCAGGTGGGTTTTGAACACGCCAAACGAACTTATGAAGTCCTGAAAATATCCCGCAGCGGCGACAGAGAGGCATTGCGTCAGGCCGTGGCAAAACTGATGAAGTACCGTAACTCCATAGATCATCTCTTCACCGCCGACATGGCTTATTTGCAGATGCGCGAAGAGAAGGGTTCTTGGAACCAGGAGTAACCTTTTCCCCCCTGAAAAATGAGCTGTGGCAAAACATCAGTTCCCGATAATGTCTGGTCCACAGACCGGAACAACCATTCCCCCCGTGTTCAACGCCACGGGGGCATATTACACCCTCGAACCGGTTGGCAGTCTGCGGGCGTTTTCGTTGTTTTGACACAGGTCGCTTGTATTGACCAGTGGCAGAAGTGCCCGCTAACTGAAGCAGCTAACCACAGTGGTCGAAGCCGTGAGCCAGCGAAGGTGCTTCGCACCGAGCGCGGTCGAACGTCGACACCGAAGTAA
>JAZONW010000045.1:0-7843 GCA_045654745.1 Victivallaceae bacterium
AAAGGTGTTATTCATTACCACAAAGTTTGTCCCCGTACTTCTCTCTTGCAGATTTATCATGTGGGAAAAGGCGAGGATTTTTTCTACTACACCATGGATGCTGCCGATAACCGCAGAAAATTTGGTGAATATATTCCTGACACCTTAAGCAACCGTCTGAAAGAGTCTGGAAAACTTACCGCTGCGGAAACAAAAAAAATGTTTTCTGAATTGTCTGAAAATTTGGAAACTCTTCATTCTTTCGGTCTTTTTCACCGTGACATCAAGCCGGATAATATTCTCTGGATTAGTGGTAAAGCAACTTTGGGCGATATCGGTTTAGTGACTGATACTCAATTTACCATGCTGGCAGGCACTCCCGGATTTATCCCACAGGAAGTCATGAGCGGCACTCGTGAATTTGAGGCAAAAGATGACTTTTATGCGTTGGGAAAAGTTGTTTATTGTGCCGTTACCGGCTTGCCGGTCAGTCAGTTTCCTGAATACCCGGATAGTGGGACTTTGGCAGAAAGCGGCGAAGTGATTTTACTCTATAACACGTTGTGTTCAGGTGAACTTGAACCGGCGAAATCGGAAGAAACGCTGAATCTCTCGACAATAATCAGCAAAACATTGAATAATCCAGCTACGATTAAAACCATGATTTCCGGAGTGCAATCTCTGTTTAATCCGGAAAAAATGGTTGAATATACAGAAACAGAACGTAAATTTTTGGAAATCAAAGACAAGGTTTTCAATATTGTTTCAGACGCAATAGATGAATCAGACAACTTAACTTCCGCTGAACGCAAAATAAAGCCGCAATGGGAAACCCGTTTCGATTCCTTGTATAAATCCCGTGATTTTCAGTCGGAACTCATGGACTATGTGATGAAAAATTTGAGTATTGTTCCGCCGTTTCATCTTATCAATTGGGATACACCATTGGGGATATTGGAATACGTCTTGCATCAGCAACTGCCAAAATGCGTTATAGAACATTACGGAGAGCCTTTTGAATTACGTCCGCGTTACCGGGAACTTTTAGACAAACATTTATGAACTGTCATGCAGGATAGTAATAGATTATGATCTAAATTTTTCACGCCCCTGGATGTTTAATTTGCAAAAGCTACTGAAAAGTGGTATATTTTACAACGTAAAATTCCAACAAGGAGGGCATGTAATAAAAAATAATTTATAAAAAATACATAATTGAAGATAAATAACGGTATCTTCAAGCGATGGAAATACGAGAAAACGCCAAAATTTCATTGAACACCATCGGCTTGCAAGGTATGCCTGCATATATGCGGGCGTACCCTTGTTTTGTGTGGTGTTCTGGCATTGGCGTGCCTCTCGTATTCACAAACAGGGGTACGTCTTTTTTTGTGCCCATGTTCTGAACAAAATGTTTCAAACAAATAATTTCAAGAGGTGTTTAAATGAATAAAAAACTAAAAGGATCTTGGTTGTCACGTATATCTTCATTCAACGGATTGTTTGGATTCTGTACAGCTGCCGTATGGTTTGTTTCAGGAATGGGAAATGCTGCAATGATTATTTTGGGTATGATTTGTGGTATACTGACTCCGCTATTGGCAATCGCCGGTATCGTTTTCGGAATTGCAGCTTTGAGCAGGCTTACTCCAGAGGAAAAACTGGAAAAAATCAGCAAATCCGGTACTACTAAAAATAATGCTCTGGCAGGAATCATTGCATCGTTGTTTGTTTTGGCTGTTTTCATATTTATTTTGATCATCTCAAATAAGTTTTAAGTAATAAAGGTAATAAAAAAATGAGTCTCAATGTCGGAAATAGGTTTAAATTCGTGACAGTCGGCGGGTTCACCACGACCAAGCAGGTAAAAGTGGTCAATGAAAACAAGGAAGAAATCGCCTTTGTCAAAGAAAATTTGTCAGGGGATATTTTGACCACTTCGCTAAATATTACCGCTGATAAAAAAGGTGAAGAAATTCTGTTTTCTTATCGCAATGGCGATTTTATCAATGTTTACGGCGAAAAGCTTGGCGAAGTTTATGCAAAGACCTTCCGCTGCCGCAAACCGATCCTGCTGAAAATGAGTGACGGCAGAGAATTAAGATTACTGACAAATAATATCTGGAAACAATATCTGTTAATGCCGCAAATCTATACTCTTACCAGCGAAAACGGCATTGAAGCAACCTATAAATTTACTGCAGATAAAAGTTCATTTTCCTGTGAAATTGCAGAAAACAGTTCCATTGATCCGGATATTATCGTTATGCTTGCAGCGTTGATGCTCTTTAAGCCGCTCCACGTCAGTGATGCCAAAGATTTTTCCAGACTGCTCAAGGCGGAAGATCGGGAAGATCAGAAAGATGCCCATTTTATCGCCAGAGCATCTTTTACAATAGGGGCAATTTTATTTGTCGGCTGGCTGTTGAGGTGTCTGGCTTTGATTTTTGATTGATGGCAAATGTTATGAAAAAATACTGCAATACAGCTGTCGCATTTTTATGCCTTATCTGCTTCTGCAGTTGTAAACCTTCTGCCCGCATGGGGGCAGGGCAACAGCGAAAGGATGCTGCTTCAAGCGAAAACACTCTATCGCCGCAAATTATCGAGAAAATTCAAAAAACATATCGGGAGGAAACCGGTTATACAATTAAAGTTATAAAAGTTCATGAAGTTACAACTTTTCCCGGAGGAGAACATTTCATAAAAATTATTATAGAGCGTGAAGGGAGACGGTTTTTGACTGCGGTGGAAATTGAAAATATTGATGGAATTCAAGTTATAAAAATATTGTACTTTATGGAAAAAGAAATAAAATAACAAAGGCAGAAAAAATCATGTCTGAAGAAATGAAAAAATGTCCGTTCTGCGGAGAAGAAATTTTGGCAATGGCAATCAAGTGCAAACATTGCCAAAGTATGTTAAATGGAGCAACGGAGCAAAAGGTTGCTCAAGATCTGAAAATTGTTAACTTCCAAACCGGAAATGACGTAAAGATTCCAGCAATAGATTACTTGAAAGGAACAGGCAAATTTATTTTGGCTCTTATCGCAATATTTTTTATCGGATGGCTTTATGTTTGGTCATGTTCGATACCTTTTGTTTTCTGGTTAATGCCGCTGATATATGGTTGTATTGCTGGGGCATTAATATTTTTGGCGATAAAGGATTATCGGACTGATGACATCGGGGTATTCATCACCTTGGGATTGGTGGGAGGAATCGTAGCTTATTACGCCAATTGGGTGTGGTTTGTTGACGATGTTTATGATACATTTATCATGTCTCCGGGTAATTTGTGGGACAGAATAAAAATTATCCAAATGGCACGCAGCATAGACATGGATACTTTTGTTGGCAGCAGACGGGCAATGTTTTCTATAAAAGATGGGATGTTGACGTTGGCATGGCTGCTTGAGTTTGTTATGATTTTTGGCGGAATTGCGGCTGGAATTTATGCTTCAATGATCGAAATGTCTTCTTTCTGTCCGTGGTGCAAACGCTGGAACGAAATCAAATCAAAGCCTTATAAACTTGCATCTGACAAGCCGGAATATGAATTGACTTCCATAGAGGCAATTATGGAGATGGCGAGACCGACAGATGAAAACAGTGATCATTACACCGTTACGGTATTTGAGTGTCCATACTGTAAAAACGGAACTTTTTCTTTAACAGCTCAAAAAGCAGTTCTTAAAGACGGTAAATACGAATTCAAGAAAAAAACACTGCTCAATCGAATTCAATGTCCTGCAGATAAGGTCGTTGAGTTGAAGGAGTTTGTTACAGCCACTGGCATTGAATGTAAAAAATGATAATGCAAGGTGCTTTTCAAAAAATTTGAGTTATATATCACTATAGTGAGATAAGCTCACGATCAATATCAGCCCTGCCGGTTCTGCGGAATCGGCGGGGCTTTTTGTCTTTAAACTCTAGACTTAAAGGAGGTTTTATGAGAGTTGAAAAGCGTGTATTGAATGATGCCCTGCGGGTACTGGGCAAGGTGGTGTGCCAGACTTCACCGGTGGAACTGTACCGTTCGGTACGATTTGTCGGTGATGAGAATGGTATCTTGGCTATGGCTACTGACGGAGTGGAGACGGTTTCGGTGGCGTTGGATGCGTTTACCGAAAGCGGGATCGATTTCTGCGTACCGTTCAAAGAGCTGAAAGATCTAGTCAGAATCGGACGGAGTGAAACGATCGAATTGACTGGAAAGTTCATCGAGTTTCCGGAACTGGAAGAGCCGTCGGCTGATGCGATTTCAGCGATACTGCCAGTGAACTTTGGTGAACTGCTGACACAAACGGCTTCGGTTGTTGATCGCTCTAACTATCGGCGGTTGCTGCAAGGCATCAACCTTTCCAATGCAGGAGTGACGGCAACGGACGGTAAGCAGTTGCTTCATCTGCCTTGCGTGTTGTCACTTGTCAAAGATGTGACCATACCGTTTCCATCTGCGTTGCTGGCTGCGAAGACTTCTGAAATGGGAACGCTTCTGGTCTGGGACAAGTTCTTTCAGATCGAGATCGGCAACTTCTGTTGGCACGGTAAACTTCTGGAAGGACAGTACCCCAACTGGCGTGGTGTGATCCCGTCTCCTGAAAGTCACGATTACAGTATCACCCTGCACGAGGTCGAAAAAGTAATCGCATGGGTGAAGATGATACCCAGCCATAAGACCACCAATGGCGTGGAATTGAACGTGATGTCCGATGGTTCAGTTACGCTTGTTTCGTGTATTCAGCCGAATTTTGAGCTGAATACTTCTGCGACTGTTTCCGGAGTTCAGCCCCGAGCGGTGCTGACTCTTGACCGTGAAATCATTCTGCGGATGCTGTTGCAGGGATACAATACTTTCTCTGCTCATTCGGACGGTCTGGTTCCGGTCATTGCAAGTGGCGGAGCCGGTCAGTACATCGCCATGCCAATTCGAACAATTAACAAAAATCCCATTCAACCTAAACAGGAGGAAAAGAAAATGGAAATTGAAAACAATGTTGTGGAGCAGACTGCTCCGGTCGTAAATCCGCTGGATGAACTCGGTGCAGCGGTCGAGGAATTCAAACTCAAGATCAAAGCGATGTTTGATGAATCAACCGCGTTGAGCCGAAAGGTTAAAGAGGTCGCACTCATTCAGAAGCAGAAAGAGCGCGACTTCATCCAAGCCCGCCGTGCCATCGAGCGTATCCGCATGGCGATTTGAACAAACAACAACCAATGAGGGGTGGGAGGTTCAAATCCTCTCACCCCTCTTCATTTAAAGGAAAAAGATTATGTTGAAACTCAATGCTTCTTACAGTAAAAAAGTCCCTGCCGATGGCGAGTACACCAGCCAGAGCTATCATGCCAGTATCGAAGTTGAATTGCCAGACGGGCTCAATTCCGAACAGCTCAATGGCAAGATCCACGAAACCTTCGCTCTGGTGCGTAACAGCGTCGAAGCAGAGCTGCACGGCCAGACACCTGCTGTAACTGTAATCACCACGCCAGCAGCCCCGCAAGGCGGTAATACGGGCAATTATAACCACAGCCGCAAGGGCAATAGTAACAATGATGCTCCGGCAAGTCCCAAGCAGATTAAGTTCCTGCTGGACTTGGCACGCAACTGCGGTATAACTCCTGAACAGATCAAAGCTCGGTTCGGCGTAGCGGTGTTGGAAGCTCTCACCCGTACCCAGTGCAGCCGTGCCATTGATGAATTCAGCGGAAAGGTGGTGGCGTAATGGAAACTGTTGCCAAACTCCGTGAGATGCCCCACTGGTCGTACTCTGCGATGCAGTGCTATCTTTCCTGCCCTCTGAAATACAAATTCCGCTACATTGACAATGCAGAGCCGGAGCGTACAGGCTCCTGCTTCCCCTTTGGCAGAGCGTTCCATGCGGCGTTATCTGAACGTGCCCGCATTGGAATTGATATGTCAGAGCGTGAGGTCTGCGACGTCTTTGAAGATTATTTCAAAGCAGAAACCGATGCCGCCGAAAATCTTGTTTATAAAGCGAATGAGGACTTCGACAGCCTTTTGCAGACAGGCTTCAAAATGGTGGAGGTCGCTTGTAAATACTGGCAGGATGACTTTGCTGTGCAGCGGGTGGCAGAAACCTTTTCTGTCAATGTACCCGGTTTGAGCAAGCCGTTGATCGGTGAATTTGACTGCGTGGTGACGGACGGTCACGACAACTGTATTGTCGATTGGAAGACTGCCTCTGCAAAGTGGGCAATCGGCAAAGCCGATAAGGACTTGCAAGCCACGGCGTTTTGCTATGCCTTTAAGCAGAAGTACGGAGAAAAGCCGCTGTTCAGGTTCGATGTCTTCACCAAAGCCAAGACACCGACTGTAAATAACTACTATACGTTGCGGACGGACAACGAGCTTGACCGCTTTGTATCGGTGGCGAACCAAATCGAAAGAAGCGTCAACAGCGGTAACTTCTATCCCAATGAAGGCGGTTTCGGGTGCGGAGAGTGCCAATTCCGAGATCGCTGTAAGAAATGGCGGTGACAGATGAGTGGTCTTTGTATGGCTGGGGGCGGACATTTTGTTTCCAGATCTGAAGTCGCCGAAATTATCCCTCCGGCAGGAACAAATACCTGGTGTCCTTTGAAACACGGCGATCTCATAAATGCCGTCCTTCAAATGGTGGACAGCAGAGGTTGGACGGTGACATCGGAAGACTGGGGACTGGCCCGGAATGATCTGCGGTTATTCGGTGTGATCCGTTTAGCCCGCAGTTCGTCTCCTGATTGGCAATATGCGATTGCTGTCAAAAACGGGAACGACAAAGCTGTTGCGTGTTCTATTGCTGCCGGTTTGAACGTTTATGCCTGTTCAAATTTAAGCCTGTCTGGAGATTTTGTTATTTCCAGAAGGCACACATCCGGGCTGTCGTTAGATAATTTGCTTTCCCAGGCAGTTGACGTTATTGATGACAGTTTTATTGCGATGGAAACCACAATGGAAACGTTACGGTGCCAGGAAATAAGGGGCGATGATGAAGCGCGGGCCTGTCTGGTCAAGGCGGCGGAATCCCATGCCCTGAATTCTTCGGATATTGTTGAGGCATACCGGGAATATCGCAATCCCAGACATTTTGATTTTGAACCAAGCCGTTACAATTTACTTCAGGCTGTAACGCAGGTAAATCAGAAGTATCCAGTCGCAAGGTATGAAGCCAGTTTAAAAGCCGTCACAAAATTGTTTGGTCTTAACGGGCATAAACCGGAATTATGGAAGTAAAACCAGAGGCTCGCCAGCACTGTTCTGCAGTGTCCGGTATATCCGGAGGCCTGAACACCAACGGTACGGAAGTGATGCAACCGTACTGTAACAAGTCATCCCGGGAGCGGAGCAATCTCTCCCGGTCTTTTAACTAAAAAATGAAAGGAAAAATATGGGGCTTGATATTTATATTTCACGAAGGGTTTTCATTGGGGCAATGTACCGTTCAAGAGTCATTACCGGCAAAATAGAATTGTTTTCCAACGGCAAATTAATCCCGATAAAACAGGAATCAGTTTCCTCCGTGACCGAGGAACTTTATCACGGTTCAAAAACGTGGTGGCTTTGGAAATGGTTGGAAAAAGAGATTCCGGAACTGCTTGAATCCAATGGTGCTGAACACGTGATTTCTGTTGATATGCTTCAGAAACTTTGCCGTATTTGCGAGGAAATTTCGGCTGCAAAAGGAAGTGATACATTTTTCGATCTTTGCAAAAACAAACTGCATTACCCGATAAGAAAAGATATTGATCCGGGTGTTTTACAGAGCTTTATTCAGGAAATTGAACAGCTTGCAGAAACGCTGAAAAATGTTGAGTACCAGAGCGATGTTGACTTTTGTATCGCTGTATCGTGGTAAGGAGG
>JAZONW010000046.1:0-60034 GCA_045654745.1 Victivallaceae bacterium
AAAAACTGCTTGATGAAATTATAAAAGAGATAAGCAGTGCATACAGTTTTTACTGCAATCAGAACTACCGGGATAACGGTTCACAGGAGCTTTATCCGCGGTTGACCTTTGAGCAGTTAGGGGTGCGTGTCGGAATCTCCAAAGGGACTGTTTCAAAAATATTCAGTGCAGAAGATGAATCCGGAAAACCGCTATACAAAGAGCTTATCATCATGTGGGAGATTCTTGGTTCAAAAACGCAGATACTCAAATATGGCAGAGAGAATCTGAAAAACAAGCAGCAGAAAAGATAAGGACTTCGTGTTTTTACTGATATACTTGCAAATGGTGTCAAATGCTACTGCAAGTATATCAAATAAATAAATGTTATACTGGTCAAAAAATAATTTGATAGAACTGATAAGATGATTATTTATTCTATCATTTGACATTTCTTGCATTTTTGGGAAAAAGCCATATGACTCCGACAGGAGCACCTGCGTCTCCATAAATTTGATTTACGAATAGGAGAGTAATCTGGCATTGTAGCGATGCCACTATAAAAAATTCCATACTGTACCGTTCCAGAAATGGTACGTTTCTTTAATGTTTTTTTTGTTTGATTATATCTGTCATGACGAGCGTAGACTTCAAATTCAGTTTTGCTACGTGGTTTTTGCCAACCTCCATCTCGGATGTATGAAAAAAACAATGCAATCTCAATTTCATCAGCATTCAAATATCTGATCATAGGAGCAGGATCTGGATTTTTTGTAGCGAGGTACTTTTTAAATTGCAATTTTTCTGTATCAGTAAGAACATCTTGCCATTCTACTGTATAAGCAGGTCTATTTCGTTTGGGATGAAGCTTATCTTGCAAATTGTTAAAAGAATCTTTGGCATCAAAATCTCCCAATTTCATTGCCTTATCATAATATTCAAGAGCTTTGGGGAGATTTTTTGCAACCACAACTCCGTCTTCATAATACATCCCCATCCAAAACAATGATCTGGCATGTTGCTTAGAAGCAGCTATAGAGTAGTAATAAAATGCGTTGTTGTAATCTTCTGCCTCACGGTGTAATTCTGCGAAACAAAATACATTGCTAATATCATCTTCCTTAACTAATTTTTTTGAAATTTCAAAAGCTTTTTCGAAATTTTTTTCAACTCCATAGCCATAAAGATAAAAGTAAAAGATTTTTAGTTGAGCTTTAGTGTGACCTTGAATGGATGATCGCATATACCAGTTAAAAGCATTTTTCATATGTTGTGCAGCCAACTGGTTATCACTAAAATATTTTGCTTCGCCTGCACGTTTTTCGTAGATTCGTCCAAGTTCATATTGAGCTGGCGCATGACCTTGAGATGCTGCTTTTTGATACCATTCAAAAGCCTTTTCCTCTTGCCAGTTATTCTCTAATCTTTTGCCATAATTATATTGTTCTTCTGGAGTTTTGGGCATTACAGCGAAACAACCACACAAGAACAATGGCAAGCTCAATATTAAAAAGATTATTTTCATTTTAATCTCCGTTTACTGTTCTTCAGTTACCTGTCGCATAGGCGGATGGAGTCCATCCTTCGTGTACTAAATCTTTTATTTCATAAAGTTTGTCTTTTGCATATTTATAATAAAAATCAACGACAGCTTGTTTTATGTGAATTTCTATTCCATTTCCTAAAATTGTTCTTCCGCAGTAAGTTACTTCATAAAGTGAACCTCTTTTCATATAAATATGCACGGTATCATTACATCCCTTCGGCAAAGCGCAACATTTTCTTATACGATAGCAACGCATATCATTGGTATCCTCCAAATCTCTTCTGCGAGTAAGTTCAGTTCCAAATTGTTCTGATATTCCAATTTTCTTTAGTTCTGCCTGAACAGAATTCGGCAATTGATGATAAAGAGTAATGTCTGCAACAGAAATGTTTTTAGAAGGAGATTCCTTTATTGTAGTCTGTTTTGGGGAAGATGCAACACGGTCTTCTTTTTTGCTATCATTTTGTGATGCACTGCAAATAACCCCAATCATAATTATCAGAGCAAGCCATATCAAGGAAAATGTTTTAACTTTCTTGTGTTTACTAAATATAAAGAAATATGGGAGATAAAACGCACCTACCCATGTAAGACAACCTATTTTTTCTTTTTTAATCGTATTTGTGGTGTATGTAGAAGATTCTTCTATTGAAATTGAGGCACTTGTTACGGAAGAGACCGGAGTAGGTTCAATAATAGGAGATGATAAATCATATCCACAGTTTGAACAAAACTTTACTGATTCATTCTGTATTTCAGAATCACAACGCGGGCAGAAGAAAATACGATCTATTTCAACAGCAGAACCACAATTTGAACAGAATTTCATATTTCCTTGAACCGTTGCACCACACTTTTTACAAGATGTGGTCATTTGCGATTTTTTTTCCTTAATTTTTAATTCTCTTTCCTGTTCCGCTACTTTTGCTACGGCCTGCTGCTTTTGCATTTTCATGACAGCCTCTTTCTCTAATCTTGCTTTTTTCTTATTTTTTGCGGAAACAAAGAAAATTATTGTCAAAATGACTAAAAATCCACCAAAGGCCATTAACTCTGTAGTTTTATTAGAAAATGCAATTATAAAAAAGATGAATGCTATAATTGCACAGCAAGTGCCACATCCGTAAGCGATGATTTCCTTATCCTCACCAGATGCCTTCATTTTTTCTTCAAGTTTTTTGCGAGAGTTGTATTGCTTAACTGTCACCAATCCGTTAAATGTACTACCCGGAGTATATTTACGTCCACACTTCAAACAATACACTTCTCTTTTATTTTTTCCAATCCCTCCCGCTAACACTCCTGCAAGAGGTCCCGCAATAAGTGTTCCCGCAACAAATTTTCCTGTTCCAAATCCTTTTTTGTCTGTACTCAATGCTGTTGAGCCACAATTCGGACAACACAATGTGTTTTGGTCTTTATCATTTTCCATTTTTCATCACCTTCGATTTTAATGCATAAAAGAGGGCGTACATCAAGGTCATGATAAGAGGTACGCCAATACCCACAGTACAAACGATGAAGATACGCCCGAATAATATCGGACATATCTTTTTTATGTTGTACTGTGAGGAAGTTTGGCGTTTTCTTATCAATCAACAAAAAAGATATGAATCTTAAAAATTTTTTATGCAATTACCTTGATCTTTATATGCATTTGCCTTTCTTGCTTTCAGATACAGAACCATCCTGCATCTGTATAAATATATACCTGAAAAATGAAAATACAATATCGCGGCAAAATATTATTTGAGAAATGACTGTTTTTGCAATGTTTTGAAGTATCGTGATCAGATCACAAAAGAGAATATCAACCGAAGGACTTCACTTTGGCAAAATGAAAGACGGAGCAGGAGTTGCGGAAAACCAACTTTTGCACCGTCTATTTGATACACCAAGTCCTTGGAATATCAATTTCTGTAAATCGTTGATAATAAGCAACAATGCTCCAAGGACTTGCGTCCTTGCGTTTCAGAGACTTTTGCCGTAAAAGTGGTGCAAAATGCCATTGCTGGTATAGTTCTGCGTTGAGAATAACAGTCTCTTGCTTGCCCTGCAAAAGCCGCAAGTACCTGCAACTGTAAGGGGTATAAAAAGAAAATTGCCAGGGACTTTATTTATAAGTCCTTGGCAATTAGAAAGTTCTGGTGGAGCAGATGGGAGTCGAACCCACGACCTATACGATGCGAACGTATCGCTCTAGCCAACTGAGCTACTGCCCCTTGATTGTCGTATAATATAATTCTAACGGCAAAATTTGTCAAGCGTTATTCGGAGACCTTTTCCAAAATATATATGCTGTCAGGTTTTACATCCGTCAGAATATTGCCGGAAATACCTTTGATACGATAGCCTGCAGGCAGGTCGATCACTGCTTTTTTGACCGGATGACGGAAGCACAACGCTCCGCCTTTTTCGCTGATCCAGGTCGTGCCGAATTCTGTTTCACGGATGTAAGGCATTCCGGTCGCGTCAAGGGCGGCATTGAAAGGTTTGACCAGATCAACGATCTTTTTAGTGCGTTCCAATTCGCCGCTGATACGTTCCACACCGAGATAATGTCCCTCGATTTCAAACCGGGGGAAACTGCCGTACATTCCCAGCAGGAAAGGATCGAGCCCCAGTATGCCTTTCAGATCGCACCACGGTGCTGTTCCGAGAAAGCAGAATTCTTTGCCCTGAAACGGTGTGTAAAGGTCATTTCTGAACCAGAACTGGTCGATGACCAGCGGATTTTCGCCCTCGATACCGACACGGCAGTTGTTGTCGTGAAAGAAGCGATAAAAGAAAATCTGCGATTTCATGCCGTTGGGACTGCTGGGCAAGGCGAAATTGGTCGTCCCGGATGCAGTACCATCCATATCACGGTAGATCCAGCCCATACCGGCAGCAAAGAGTGGTCTGATCATTTCGCAGTACCATTTCTGGAATTCTTTGTTGTTCAGATCGATTACCGGATATCCGGCTCCGCCGCCGGCAAAGTAACGCTGAAAATCACCGTTTTTGTCTTTTGCGATCCACTCATAGTGTTCAGTGAAAACCCAGCCGTCTTTGCCCTGCAGATAACTCCCGGCACTCCACTCGTAGGATTTGACACCATATTTTGAAATGCGTTTGGAATTTGCTGCTCTGCCCGGCAGTTTGTCGATAGGACTTTCCGGATTCTGGGTCATAATAAAACGGAATCCGCTTTTTGCTGCTTCGGAGATGACTTTTTCCCGTTCTTCTTCCGTGATTTTGTAACTGATTTCAGCAGTTGGATAGGCGGGAAGTTCATCCAGACCTGCCGCTTTTCTCAATGTATGCCGCTGATACTGCCAGATGGCAATGTAATCATTGTTTTGTCTTTCTTTGCCGCTGGAGTAATGCCACCAGAACCAGTCGGTTGACAACGGTGCAGGCAATCTGCCGAAACCGGAAGTGTGGACAGCAGTTATGGCGTCGTCACCTTTGCGGCGTTTCAAACTGAGAGAAGTTGCAATCGGTTCGCTGTTGTGGCCGAAAAATACTCCGTCCCGGCAGGCAATATACAGGAAAGGCTGTCCGCTGGCAAAAACACTCCAGCGTTCGGTGTTGGCATTTTTGGCTCCGCTCATATCCATTTCGGCATAGCCGCGCGGGAAATTGTAGCAGGCGAAACGTCTGGCAAAAATCGGATCCGGCAGAGTAAGATTTGCTTCGTACAGAATATTGCTGATAAGTTCAGGAGCATCGGTGATTTCAATTTTTTCTGCAAAACTGTCGCAAACTCTGCCGTCAAGTTCAAATTTACCGGCGGTAAAAAGCCAGTTGAAAGCGGCATTTTCTGAAGCGTATTTCAGTTTGACAGTACCTTCCCGGGTTTCAATGCCGGTCAAATTCCATTTTAAATCGAGTGCTTTGCTTTCTTCTTTGATGTCCACAGCTTCTGCCGTGGAGGAAGTATATTTGCGCGGTCCGGATGTAGTCAATGCCGGGAATTTTTTGTAACAGAAAAAGGGTTTACTGCTGCCGGGCAGATAAGTCGTCGGCAGACCTTTGCCGTCAATCACCAGTTTGCCGCCGTTGGAAAATGTGATCGTATTGCCGTCTCGTTTGGCTTCTTTGACCGGGGTGATCACATTTTTTGGCAGTTCGACTTTTGCATTGACAGTATCAAGCTGTTTGTATCCGGGCAGGGGCGCAAGTTTGATGATAAGTTTTTCCGGAGTAAGTTGTATTCCGGCACTGTCCGCGACCACAGCGGCAACCGTTGCCCTGGCATAAGCCCAGTTGCTGAATTCTTTGATTTGCTTGGGGTTGTAAATTTGGGCGTTGAAAAAAGTTACACTGCCTTTACCCACTTTTTTGCGGACAACAAGCGGAGTATATTTGTTGCCTTCGGCATCTTTGATCATACTGATAACTTCGGCACCTTCGATCGGAGTGACTTGTTTGAAAGTACGGAAAATATGGATTTTTTCCGGCAGAGCGGAGTAAGCTTTCCCGGCAGGGCGGTTGGCGTAAAATGTATCGTTGCCGATTTCAAACGCTTCACCGACGGTGCAGGGGAGCAGACCGGGGATATCAGGAGTGCTGAATGTGAAAATCAGACTTCCGCCGTCATTGACATATTTCTGCAATGCTGCGATCCTGTCTTTGGTCAGGATTTTCAGCATATTCTCTTCCGGGATGAAATGGAAAATCACACATTTGAATTTGCCAAGCTGTTCAAAGGCCGGAGTGATACCGTCAAACGGTGTTGGTTGGACTTTGTCAACCGCGTGCTGGGTGATGGATGCACCGCTGAAACCGTCGAGATAAGGGCCGTTGACACAGGTTACTTTGGCTCCGCTCTTTGTGATGATTTCGCTGAACCACCTTCCCATCCAGGGGCGTCCGCCAGCCAGAATGAGGACTTCTGGTCCCTTGCCGTTTGCTGCCGGAAGTTTTATTGCGTGACCTTTAGAGTTTTTTGCTTCTGCAATTTTTTTACTGTTTTCAAGTTCCGGCACTCCGGAAACAAGATCGACAGGTTTATAGTTTTTATCATTGGTGAGGATCATCGCATCAAAACGGGTGTAAGGGGAATTCCCGACCGCTTTGATTTCATTTTTGCCCGCCTTTAAAGCATAGGGGAAAGGAGAGCGTTGCCAGACCCAGGCCTGTTCTTTTTTGGGTGGTGCATCACCCAGAGAGACAGTTTTTCTGCCATTGATATAAAACATTGCTTTGCGGTAATTTTCACCGCAGGAGCGATTGCGTACCCAGAGATAATATCTGCCGTCGGCGGGCAGGGTGATTTCAGCGGCAATTTCAGCACCTTTCTGTCTGAATTCCACATATTTACCGCCATTGGTGATGTGCCAATTTTTGATTTCTGCCGGAGACGGGATTGAAAAATTTTCAAATTCAATCAGGTAAGTTTCGGCAAAAAGAGCGGTAAAGAGGCAGGATACAACTAAAAACGCAATCGATTTTTTCATCACAATCTCCTTTGCTGTTTGATTTGTGTGTGTTATTATTGTATATTTTGTTGATTATTGTTGTTACTGTATAAATTTAGCACACAAAATGGCTTTGTGATATGATGAAAAATGAAAAAAATATATCTGTTTGTAACATATACGCTTCTGTCGGCAAAGCCGTCGAAATAAAATTGTGCCGGTATGAAGAAAATATATGGCCGTGGAATGTCCAACGCTCGGTAAATCCATTTTGGAAATTTTTTATGCCGTTGGAAACGGGGGGCAGGATTTTTCACAACGGTAAATCCATTTTGCTTGAACCCGGAAAAATGTATATCATCCCTCGTTTTACAGAACACGGTACAGTATCAGATTCGCCTTTTTCGCTTTTTTTCATCCACTTTGATTTGGCGGAAAATATCTTGCCGTCGGATAATATCTGGATACTTGATGCCGACAGCCACATCCGGGAATTGGCAGATAAATTCATCCGACACGAAAAAAAGCTGGAGCATATGCAGATAGTGACCTTTATTGCTTCGGCAGTAGTTTCGCTTGCTCTTTTGCAGCTGCCGGAAAAACTTTTTCTACTGCAGGGCAGCCGCGATGAGAGAATATTGGATACGGTACGGTATATAGAAGACAATCCCCGTAAAAATTTTGACAATGCTGAACTTGCCGCCCGCATAGGATTGAACCGCAACAGTTTTATCCGCCTTTTCCGCAACGAACTGGATGAATCGCCGCAGAATTTTATTAAACGCAAAAAAATCGAGGAAAGCTGCCGTATGCTTTTTGCTACCGATATGAGTATTGATGAAATTGCCGAAAGCCTCGGGTTTGCCAACCGGTTTCATTTCAGCCGGATATTCAAAAAAGTAATGAATGATCCACCGGCACTTTTCCGCAGGCAGGCAACGATGGGTGATATTTTCAATTACAATAAATATTATGGTAAGTATTGACAACAAAAAAAGCACTCCGGCGATTTCCGGAGTGCTTTTGGGACTGAAATGTCAGAGCTTCTGAATCTCTTTTTTTACTTTTTCAGCACTTTTGTGGATAGCTTGATCACCTTTTTTGGCGGCATCTTTCACCATTTTTTCTCCGTCACAGATGAATTTTTTCAATTCTTCACGGTTAAGATGGCCGGTGATGCGTTTGACTTCTTTGCCGTCTTTGAATTTGATCCAGGTGGGAACCTTTTTGACGTCAAGTTTGCCGGCGGTATTTCCGGCTTCAGCAATGTCGACCTGCATAATGGATACACCATCCGGCAGCATCTCAATGATTTCCGCGATGTCGATATCCGGAGTTTGCGCATCGTTTTGAGTATCCTCTGATGACCAGCACTGGATGATGACTACGCCTTCGGAAACTTTGTCGGTGAAATCGCTGTCTTTAAGCTGCTCACAACAGGCTTTGGCGGTGGTGCCGTTTTTAACAGAAGGGCATGATGTCCCGGTGTCCGCGGCACAGCAGGTCGTCCTCAAAATGAACCAGATGATCCCGATCACAATAATGATCGCCAGCACGATGAACCAGTTGCGTTTGCATTTGCAGGGTTGTCCGTTTTTCATAATTTTTCTCCTCTTTTTTTTCGGGGATCCTCTTTCTCTCCCCAAAAAAGCAATATAAGTCGATGCGGGTGCTTTTCAAGAAAAAAAGAGCCGGTACCGGAGAATTTTTTTGTCGGGGATCGCTGCCGGAAATTACTGGCAGATGCACGCCAGTCCGGCGATACACGAGATAATTGCGATCATCTGCATAGGGGAAATCTTTTCTTTGAGGACAACTGCTCCTGCCAGAGTAAACATAACAATGCAGGAACCCACCATCATCGGATAGCAGATGCCGCCCATACCGTGAGATGCCATAACATTCATACCTGGGTAGAGCAGCAAGTAGGAAAATACCAGCGTAAAAAGCTGCAGTATGGCGATGTAATACCACAATCCCGGATTTTTAATGGAATTTTTTATTTTGACAAAATATTCTTTGTTTGCAAATATCAGATTCCAGATGATCGCGGCGGTGAATGTACCTGCGGCACTGGCGATGGTGCGGCAAATACTGTTGACTCCGTCGGCGGCTTCAAAATACGATGGAGCAGTTGCCAGATTCTGCTGCAATGCCGCCAGGAGCATACCGGCAAAGGCGAGGATTTTCCAGATATGATTTTTTTGCTCTGTCCGGTTGCCTTTGGTAAGGGCAAAAAAGAGCAGTGCCAACAACAGCAGGATGATTCCCGCAGTCCGGACAGAGTTGATTTCGGTATCAAAAAAGACCACTCCGACAATAAAAGGGAAAACCAGTGAAGACTGGATGATCCCCCATACCAGTCCGTTAGGGCCGTACTGCATGGCTTTGGACATAGTTTGCAGCATACAGAAATTCACAGCACCGCTGCAGCCGAAAACCAGCAAAGTCCAGAAAGTGGCTTCTTTTGATGCCGTCGGCCAGGCATCGGTGGTAAGCAGGATCATTGCGCCGAGAGTGATCGAAACCGCTCCGCCGAAAAGCTGTATCAAACTTGGTTCGATACCTCTTTTGGGCGCTGCCCCCATAATAAATCCGACCGCGCACCAACTGCTGCCGACCAGCACCATAGCGGCTATGCCGAAAACTGCCGAACTGAAAAATGGTATGCTGCTGAAAAAGGCGATAACGTGCTGAAACATATTTCCTCTGCCTGTTGATTTGCAATTTGCATAACATAATATATCAAAGTGCAATTTGCAACCTTTTGACGGGAAAAACTGAAAAAAGGGTTTACATAATTCTTTTGCCGGCAGAGGAGATTTTTGCAGTTGAAAAAATCCGGGATGCAGAGTACATTTTGAGCAGTATTTAAACAATAAAACAAGTATCGGAGTTTTTTTATGGTAAAAATAGCCTGCTGCTGGGATGATGCCACTGAAACAGATATCCAATTGGTGGAGATTTTACGCAAATACGGTATTAAAGCCACTTTTAATATCAATTCCGGACTGCATTACCGCAGTTTCCGCCGCCGTTTCACCTGGCAGTTTGCCGACTATCCGTCTTTTGACAACCGCCTGCTTGCTCTGGATGAAATGCTGGATCTATATCAGGGATTCAAAATCGGGGTCCACGGAGTTTTTCATTGTAATTATGTACCTGACAACGTCAGGGAGTTTATGGTGGATATGCTCGATGACCGGAAGTTTCTGGAGGATTTCTTTCAGTGCAGTGTCCCGGGGATGGCGTATCCGTGCGGTAGATATGATGCCGGTGTCGCGCAGCAATTGCTCGATGCCGGATTCGCATACGGCAGAACTTGCGACAATACTTGGGATGTAGCGGCCTTTGAGCATCCGCTGATGCTCCGGATATCGGCACATTTTCAGGCTCCGGATTTTCTTGACCGCTTTTATGCCGCCAGAGAAAATAACGGCATTTTCTACTTTTGGGGGCACAGTTGCGAAATGCAGGACGACAGCCGGAAATGGCAGGAGTTTGAAAGGCGGATGAAAGTTATTTCAGAAGATCCGGAAGCAGAATTTATTGATGTTATCGACATTGTGAAAAAAGATATATGAAAAAATCGAATAAATAGATAAAAAAATATCTTTTTTGCTTGTAATAACGCATCTTATGCACTATATTAAATGCAGTACATAGTGGATAATCGGCGGTAAGGATCCGCTGCGATTTGTTTCATTGTCTGAAAAGAGGTCGTGGAGCATAAAATGGAAAAACCTCATATTGTTATTTGTATCGGCAGTTCGTGCTTTGCCAGAGGCAATGCCAAAAATGTGGAAATCACCGAGAAATTTCTGGAAGAACGCGGGATGAAAGACGGAGTCGATGTGGAATTGGCAGGCAGTCTTTGCACGCAGAATTGTTCTTCCGGTCCGGTGGTGATCATCAATGGCAAGGTCTATGACCACGTCGATGGCGGAGTGATGCGCGATCTGCTCAACGAATATTTTCCGGCAAAATAAAGGGCTATCACTATGGATATGACCAATCCGGTTTATACCATTGAAAACGAGTGTCAGGATTGCTACAAGTGCATACGTCACTGCCGTTGCAAAGCAATCAAAATCGTCAACGGCAAAGCATCGGTGATCCCCGGTGCCTGTGTCGCTTGCGGCGAGTGCGTAAAAGTCTGTCCGGCACACGCCAAAAAAATCCGTTCCGATCTGGCCCGTTTGCGTCAGATGTTGAATAACGGTGAAAAAATATATGCTTCTATTGCACCGAGTTTTGTCGGTTATTTCAAAAATGTTTCTATCGGTCAGCTGGCGAATGCACTGATGAAAGCCGGTTTCACCGGAGTCAGCGAAACTGCCCACGGTGCCGAAGCTGTCAGTGCCAGAAACTGTGAGTTGCTCAAAGACAGCAAGTTGCCGCTGATGATTTCCAGTGCCTGTCCGGCGACGGTGGATTATATCCTCAAATACCGTCCGGAATACGCCAAATATATTTCTCCGGTACAATCACCGTTGATGTCTCACTGCCGTCAGTTGCGGGAAGCTTACGGAGATGACATAAAAGTGGTCTTTTTCGGGCCGTGTGCCGCCAAAAAGAATGAGGCAGACCGCAATGCCGATGTCCTCAATCTGGCTTTGGTGTTTCCGGTGCTGGAGCAGCTGCTCGCCGAAAAGGGCATTACTATTACTTCTGAAACAGCACCTCTTGCTCTCGGCGAAGCCAGCGAAGGCAGATTCTATTCTGTCGAGGGCGGGATGAATGATACTTTGCGCTCAGAAGGTCTGGATGTACGCTTCATCGCTGTTTCCGGATTGGAAAATTTTTCCAGAATGATTTCCGGATGTACCGAAATGAATCCCGGCCGTCCGGTCTTTATTGAAGCACTTGCCTGCCACGGCGGCTGTGTCAACGGTCCGGCTATGCCGGTCAAAAAATCCATGCTGGAAATCATTATGGCAACTGACCGCAGCAGCCCGGTGCGTTCCAGTGCAGACCGTCCTTCCGGCGAACAGCCGGTGCTGGATTTTGCCCCCGCTCCGGTCAAAGGCGAAGCGCCGGATGAAAGAGCCATCGCCAGAGCGTTGGCACGGGTGGGCAAGTTGAGTAAAGCGGATGAAATCAACTGCGGGGCCTGCGGTTACAACACCTGCCGCGATTTTGCCAAAGCTCTGTTGCTGGATAAAGCCGAAGAGGCTATGTGCCACAACTATCTGCGTAAAAATTTTGAACGCACCAGTAATGCCCTTATCCGTTACATCCCGGCGGCGGTGGTGATCGTCGATGATAAACTCAATATTGCTGAATGCAACCGTAATTTTGCCGTGCTGGTCGATGCGGATGATGTTTATCAGTCGCTCGGCAATCTCAATACCATACCGATTTCAAGCTATCTGCCAGACTACGAGGAACTTTTTGTCAGTGTCATCGAAAATGGCGGCGAAATCGAAAAATACCATCAGCCGTACGGTGAAAAGATCATCGATATCAGTGTCTTTTCTATCGCTCAGGGCAAAGTGGCAGGTGCAGTTATTTCTGACGTCACCCGCAATGAATTTCAGCGTGAACAGGTGGCGGCAAAGGCCCGTCAGGTCATCCGGCAGAATGTTCTTACGGTGCAGCAGGTGGCAAGGCTTTTCGGTGAGCATATCGCCGAAACAGAGATCATGCTCAATGAAATAGCCGGAACTTACGAAGCACATTCGGGAGAACATCATGAAGGATGATGTTTTCCTTGAAATGGAATACAAACAATTCACCAAAACCGGTCAGGCGGCTTGCGGTGATGATGTTCAGTTTCTGGCGCTGGAAAAGGAAAACCGCAAACTGGTTGCTCTTTCGGATGGTCTCGGCAGCGGTATCAAAGCCAATGTGCTTGCCAATATGACAACGACTATGGCACTGCGGTTTCTGCAATCCAATATGGATTTGCTGCAGTCGGTGGAAATCATTATGGATTCTCTGCCGGTCTGTGAAGTGCGTAAAATAAGTTATGCCACTTTTTCACTGGTGGATTTGCGTCTCGGCGGCAGTGTCCGCATTACCGAAATGGGCAATCCGGAATACATTCATCTGCGCGGAATGGAGGAAGTCCCGCCGCAAAAAGAAAGTATGATCGTTTCCGACCACTGGCCGGATCGTGAAGTCAGACGCTGTGAAACCAAAATCCAATCCGGCGACCGGATCATCATTTGTTCTGACGGCGTTACCCAGTCGGGACTCGGCAGCGGATTGAGTGAATACAAGTTCGGCTGGCGGCGCAGCGGCGTGCTGGAATATGCCCGCAGTCAGATCGCCGCCAATCCGGAAATTTCCGCCAAAGACCTCGCCCGCAATATTGCCCGCAAGGCTCTCAATATCACTCCCGGCAAGTGTCTGGATGATATAACCTGTCTGGTACTGTATGCCCGTGAACCGCGGATATTGCGTATTTTGACCGGGCCTCCGTTTTATAAAGAGCATGATCAGGAGTTCGCCCGCCAGGCGGAACTCGGTTTTGAACATACCATAATCTGCGGCGGTACTACCGCCAATATCCTGGAAAGAGAATTGGGGGCGAAAACAGAAATCGACCTGAAACAATTCCGCATTTGCGGTAATCTGCCCCCGCCGGGAATTATGAAAGGCGTCGGACTTGCCACCGAAGGCATATTGACTCTGTCGCGTGTCAGTAAGGCTCTGGAAGAAGGCGATTTTGAGGATCAGCCACTGGCGGTACGCAACATCATTGAGCGTATAATGGATCACGATCGCATTGAATTTATCGTTGGTACCAAGGTCAATGAAACTCATCAGGACCCCAGTGTGCCGCAGGATTTGGAATTGCGCCGGAGTGTCGTCCGCCGCATTGCCACTGCTCTGGAGCAGCAGTACCGGAAAAAAACCAAAATCAATTTTTACTGATATATATAAACAAAAGAGGTGGATTATGAAAAAAGTTACCGTTGAGATCTGCTGTGGTACGACCTGCTATCTGCTCGGTTCATCCAATTTGCTCAATCTGGAAAATGAACTTCCTCCGGAATGGCGCGATATGGTGGATGTCAAGGCGTTGCCCTGTCTCAATCTCTGTGAAACCCAGAATCTCGGTGGTGCGCCGTTTGTCCGGATCAATGAATCTGAAATAATGGCACAGGCGACACTGGAAACTCTCAAACAGCGTGTTGCAGAATTGCTGGCGTAATAAGGGAGAATGTCTTGCTATGATTAACGGAACTCATTTCGGCCGCAGAGAGGTGATGATACGGCTGGTCAGGGCTTTTGATGAAGGAAATTTTGCCGAAGCCCTCGATCAGATACCGATACAGATGCGTCCGAAAGGTCAGACATCGACCCGTTGCTGTACCTATCTTGACCGGGCTATCCTCAAATATCGCGTTATGAGTTTGCTGGGTGTCGCCTGCGAGGACGAAACTGATGAAGCCAAAACGCTTGCTTCATATTATAATGAATTGTTTGTCGAAAACAACGGCGAAGATTGCAAAAAAGAGCATAATCCGCTTTCGGTGTGCAGTACGGCGTGCTCGGGCTGTCCGCCGTCGCGGATCGTGGTTACCGGCAGCTGCCGCGGTTGTTTTGCACGTCCCTGCTTTTACAACTGTCCCACTCACGCCATATCTATCGTTGATCAGGTTTCCACTATTGATTACAGCAAGTGCATAAAATGCGGCAAGTGCATTTCCGCCTGTCCGTTTCATGCGATAATCAAGACGACAGTGCCCTGCGAAGAAGCCTGTCCGGTGGGAGCCATCCACAAAGATGACAAAGGCACGACGACGATTGATTTTGACAAATGTATTTTCTGCGGCAAGTGCTTCAATGCCTGTCCTTTCAGCGCCATACTTGAACGCTCCCAGCTGGTGCAGGTACTGCACGCCATCAAACGCGGCGAAAAGGTTGTTGCGATGGTGGCTCCCGCAGTAGCCGATCAATTCCCGGGTACGATCGAACAGCTCTTTGCGGCTATTTTGAAAACCGGATTTTCTGATGTTATGGAAGTTGCCCTGGGGGCAGAGTTGACGACCCAACACGAAACTGCGGAGTTTGAGGAAAGAATCGCCGCAGACCCCAAAACGCTGATGACGACATCGTGCTGTCCGGCGTATGTGGAATTGGTCCGCAAACATCTGCCGGGATTTCTGCCCAATGTTTCGACGACTCCGAGTCCGATGATCTACTCGCGTGATCTGGTGAGAGAGCAGTATCCTGATGCCAAGGTGGCATTTATCGGCCCCTGTGTTGCCAAACGGGTGGAAGCCGAGCGCAACGGCGTTGATTTTGTGTTGAGTTTTGAGGAACTCGGTGCGATCATTGCCGGACGCCGGATTGACATTATGTCCTGCGAACCCAAAAAAGTGGAAAGACCCGCCATTGCTTCGGCGCGTAATTTTGCTCACAGCTGCGGTGTGACCAAAGCTGTGCTGGAAGAAGCCGCCGCCAAAGCCGGTCACGATGTGAAAATTTCCTCTGATTTCATCAACGGGCTTGATAAACGCAGTATTGCCAGGTTGAAAATGTACGCTATGGGCAAAATGCCTGCCAACTTCCTTGAAGTTATGGCTTGTGAGGGCGGCTGTGTCAGCGGTCCGTCTTCACTGAAAAAACTGTAAAAGCAGTCTGCCTGCCAGCCCTCCGCCATCCCGGAGGGCTGTTTTTATTAAAAACATAAAAAAATCATATTATAACGCTTGCAAATCACTTGAAAGCGTGATAATGTAATAGTAGGATCATTATTGTTTACCCGGGATATAATTATGAGAATGCACACAATGAAAAATTATCTTGCTCCGTCGGCGCCGGTTGCCGGAGTTTCTTGTGTGTTGCCTATATATCCTTTTTTGACTGAAGCAAGCAAGCAAGCAAGCAAGCAAGCAAGCAAGCAAGCAAGCAAGCAAGCAAGCAAGCAAGCCTTTATTAAATAATAAAGGCTTGCTTCAATCCGAAGCAAAGAATTTCTTGCTCGTTTGGAGCGAAGCGATAAACCAGTCAGATTGGCAAAGCCTGGCGGATAATAAATACTTGCTTTTATCCGGCGGAAATCGCCGTAACCACACTCCTCAAAAAAATCATTTTCAGAAACCGAAGAGCAGAGGTTTTGTGTCCAAAACACAAAGCCTGCTGCTCTTTTGTATTTTTTGCACCCGATTTCAACTGCCTGCATCATTTGCAGTCACTCAAAAATCAATCATGTAAATCAAATTAAAACTTATCAATAAGGAGAAAAGATTATGTCAGACACTTCCAGCAACAGCGAAAATAGATTTTATGATATTTTAACAAATAAGATAAAATACTACTATTCTTTAGACAATAATCTTGTCATGCTCGCGCCATCCAATATTTTTACAGATCAGGGTGGTAGAGTTATTGCTGTCGACCGGAGTAATGCTATTCACCTTGGAGAGAATAAGTCGCTGACTATTGGCGGATTTTATGATGGAGCAGATGAGTACAATATATCTCTTTCCGATTCCAGCGACTCGGCTGCTGTACTTTTTGAAGGGGGTACAGGTACTGTCAGTTTTTCACACTCAGCCGGTTCTCCCAGCGACTGTGATGTGGTAGATGGGGAAAAAAATATTAAAATTTTGGTGACGGGCAGTGATAATATTTCCGGGATAAAAAGTAAAGGTGATTTACTTGTGCAGGGTGATGCCAGTGCACAAATTACTGCAAACTCGGCTCACGTACACCAAGGAATATACGAGGGAGAATATTTGGGATATTATGTCGGTATATACGTGGAAAATGAAGATGATGATAACCGACAACCGGGAAAAGTGAGTTTTGGAGACCCGGAAGACTCCGTAGCTTCGGCTGATCATTATACAGCCGGTTATGACGCAAAAAACATCGTTGTAAATGGTGATTTTTCTGGTGTTTTAAATACGGGGATGTCAGATATAACGATAGAATATTTGCCAGTTATGGTAAAATATCCAAATAAATTCGAGTATATGGATGTTGATTTCCAGGGACATCATTATCGCTGTACCGGCATTGAGGCAGAAAGAAATATTACAATATCCGGAATCGTTGATCATGCGCAAATAGACAGTACTTTGTCCGGTTTCCATTTTATCGCACCGACACTGGCAACAATTATACACGTGAATGGAATAACCGATCTAGATGATCTTCCGGAAGTCATAGTGGGTAACCATACATTTGGAACTTATGGTTTTCGTGCTTCGGATGTGATAAAAATAGATTCGGTTAATGCGACAAGTAATTTTAATCTTGAATTGAGAGATATTGTTTTCGGATATGATGAAAATGGTGATTCATCCTATTTTACAAGTTGCCTGGGAAATGAATTTGAAGCAATAGGCATAAGCAGTAATTACATTCAAATTGTTAATGATTTTTCCGGTACGATAAATGTTGATATTTCCGATCTGAAATTAAATATAGAAGACGAATCCAATCGTCTCAATGTCGCAGGTATTTATGCTCAAGCATATCATGTTTTTACTGAATCAGGTCAAGTAAATCGTAGCGATCCTCAATACAGTGCAAAATATGGGGATTTGTTCGGTAAATTAGTCGTTGGAGGAAATCTGCAGGGGAATATCAATATAACGGTCGATAATCTTTTTTCAGATGCTTCTGTGTCAGATCTGAATGAGCGTGATGAAATAATACAGGTAAGTGGCATCAAGTCAGAAGGGCGCATTGAAGTCTCCGGAGTGATATCGACTGATATTACAATAGATGTTGCGGATATTGTTGGATCAGGCATGCATTGTTATGGTATTCATGCAGATAGTTTGTCCGCTCAGGCTTTACTTGGCAGCATTACAATCAATAATTCGGGAAATAACTACGCAAACAGTTACGGCGTAGGTGTTTTTATAAAAGAAGGTATAGATAACCAGAGAGATGCTGCCGGATCGCAATTAGCTGTGGTCAGCAATATAACAGTGGGCGGAGCGAATGGTGTCGGAATTATGGGGTTTGAAAATGGAATGGATTTTGTTTTTTCCGGCTCTATAAATGCGACATATGCCTTATTTTCCGGATATTTGGGGGAGAAAGGTCGCTCCGCAGGAGACTTGGATAAATACAATAATGCCAGTTTCGTGGGTATTTCCGACACAGCTGACGTCTTGTTGCTTGGAACAGATGACCGTATTGAACTTACAGCCGGAGTTGTGATAAATGGCTCCATAGAGTTGGGGAACGGCAGAAATGAGGTGATTGTTGACAGTAACGCAAGAGTGGTCGGTCCATTAAATAGTACGCTTGGGACAATACATCTGCAATTTAAACTTAATGATTCCCCGATGATAAGTGTATCAGATGATACCATTATCAAGTGTCAAAACAGTGTTAATACAGGGCATCAATCTATTACTGAGTCTATCGCCTCTATTTCTGTTGATATTGAGGAAGCCCAAGTCGGAAAAATACACAGGTTGATAGAGGTGGAGGACTTGAGTTGTTGGATGGAGCGTGATATCGAGATAGTGTATGGATCAGATGTCATCACCGGCAAAATCGGGCAGGTCTTGAGCCATAATGGCTTCGAAGTGGAATCGTATATCGACAATAACACTTTGTGTTTTGTTGTGAATGAAAAATCTGATACCGGCTTGCCGTCAATTGAGAATTTTGCTGTGTGTTATGAAAACGGAGAGGTGAAACTTTCCTGGGATAAATGGACTGGCGTTGAAGAATTTTCATATTCTCTGGAATATCAGGTGGAAAGTGTGACCGGAGAAAAAACAGAGGTGATCGTTGTATCTCTTAATTCCGGTGTGTCGGAATATATGATTAAAGAACTGGCAGCAGGAGAAAAAGTCATTGCCCGTCTGAAAGCAATTGTAAATGACGGACACTGCAGTGAGTGGACGGACAACAAAGAATGCGTTGCCATTGGAAAGACCGCAGACATATCTAAGATCAAGTATGTGATCGAAATGCCTCTTTTTTCCAAAGAATACACTGGAGAAGAGGTGATTCACGAGTATATTTGGGAGAAGACAGATAGTGTTTTTGGTTTGGATTACTATGAAATACAATATGTAGATGCAACAAAATTCAGCGCGACATGGGACGATAATGATTGGGCGGCTCGGGCGTTTACCAAGTATTCCACCACTGAATCACTAATCATTTCTGCCACTTCATCTTATGCCGGTGTCGCATTCCGGGTGCGGGCTGTTGACCATAATGGAAACACCGGGGATTGGTCTACGGTTTATCTTTTCCCCACCTCTGCAGATGCGATCGGGGATGTGCTGTGGGATTTCTCAAAAATACAATCTACTTGCAATTTTGATTGCGACAAAGGGGATTTGCTTGTAAATGCCAGCTGGGAACAGGCAATAGGGGCAAATGGGTGCTCTATTTTATCATACAAGATAACCCTGACCGGTACTCATCCGGGAAATGACAAATCTTTGTCAGAAATAATTATAAGTTGGAGAGAGCTGATTGATTCAAGCATTGATGATCCGGTCGTTGAGGATATCGCTGGTATCGGCAAGGCATATGCATATGTGCAGGACGGTCAAATCGTTTGTGATTTGACTTTGCGCAACGGTTCTTATTCATGGGAAATCAAAGCGCAAGACACATTTGGTAACGAAGTTATATATGACTCCGGAAGCAAATGGGATGGTGACCTCTGCGCTCCGGTAATTGACGGTGACATTTCAGAAACAGTAAAAGTCAATAAGGAAAAACAACTGATCACTGTTTCTCTTGATTGGAACAAAGCAACTGACAATTATGGCGATGATGTATTTGGAAAATATGAAGTTGTCGTGGTGGATAGTAACGGCAATGAAAAAATCGTTACAACGATTACAGATATAAACATCACTGATTATTCATTTGAAGCAGTATCTGGCAAGTATGAGTGGTATGTCAAAGCTTATGACAAATTCGGCAATGTCAGTGAAACGAAAAAGTCATCGTATATTGCTGATGCAAATGCTCCTGTCGGCAAATTTTCCGATGGTGTCAGCAATCCGCCGCAAGTTGATGTGACGTGGGGGTACAATACGGCATCTTATGCCGGTGGCGTAAAGAGATTTGATTATTATGTCTCTGATATCAAAGTAACTTTTACTTTTGACGCTGATTTCACAGATGATTTGTCCGGTGTGCGGTATCGTTTGCAAGTTTGCGACAACGATAAATTTGTCGGAGACAAACTCTATACCTTTACCGTTGATGCGGCAGAAAATGGTATAACACAAACCATAACTCTTGACAGTGATGATGCGCACAAAGGTTTTGCCGCCGGGGCATTGCTGGGTAACAATATTTATTATCGTATTCAGGCAGTTGATGCCACCGGGAATGCCACGATTTGGCATGAATATGATAAAAAATCATTTGTGCTGCAGGATACAAATTTTGTGCCGGTACCGGAAGATAAAATATCGGAAAGCGGTATCAGAGATATTATTGATACCAATCGCCCGGTTGCTCCTGCGGATTTATCTTTTGAGGCAACCAACAGCAAAGAGATGGTTTTTCATTGGAATGTTGCCAAAGATGTTTTCGGTATCAAATACTATACCGTCAAATTCAGTGGTAAATCCGGTGGTACAAGCAAAACTTATACCATCAGTACTGCAGATTTGAATATTGATGAAAACGGTGTTGCCACATTTAAGACCGATGGACTGACTCAAGGGAAGTATACTTGGAGTGTTACTGCTTATGATTACAGTAAGAACTCTGCCTCAACCGCCGGGGAATCGTTTACTCTGGATTGGATACCTCCTGTATTCAGCGGAAATTCTGCGGCCATACAGGTGAATAGAGATACGATGCTTTTTTGGAGTGCGGCAACCGATTCGCTGTCCGGAATATCGGAATACAGAGTGGAATATTGGCTTCATACCGATAAAGGCGATATCGCTAAAAAGGTTCTGACCGTCAAAAATACAAGTGCATCTATTTTCAATGCAGAATACGGTCATTACAGTTATCGTATCGTCGCTGTTGATAAATCCGGCAATGAGACTTGGAGCAGTGTCAGAAGTTTTGATGTACTCGAATCTCTGGCTACAGAAGATACATTTGCCGCACCGCAGGAATTGACTCCTGCTCCAGTCACCGGTTCTGCTGATAGCGCATCTAAAAATACCGTTGTCGGTGGTTCCAATCTCAGTGATTATTACCAAGTATCATCTGCAGACGGCGAAGCGGGTGTTATGATCTGGAATATTGACGGAACCGAAGCTCTGGTCGGTAAAAACAGCGGTGTTACTGCAACGCTGTATGATGCCTACGGCAAAAAAGTTACCGCCTCCAAGATTACAAAAAGCGAGAAAAATTTCATTTTCCCGCTGATCGATGGAGAGTTTTCCCGCCAGGATGAATATACCCTGGAATTGAAAACCGCCAACAAAAACAATATCGTGGAAACCACGGTTTCTGTTGAACGGGAAGAAGATTTGGGCAAAGTTTCTGCCGCAGGTAAATTGACCCTCTCTGATTCTCATGTCGGGCAGGGCGATTCCATCGATTTCAAAGCATTCACCCTCGACTGCTGCGCCAGACTTAATTTTGGTTTTACCAGCGATGACAAGGTTAAATTTGTCATTTACAAAGTCACCGAAAAAGTCGGCAGAGACGGTACTGTTTCTTACAGCCTCAAAGCAATTAAAACTGTAACTCCGAAAACTGTCAAAGGTACTGCGCAATCCATTGGCAGCGCCGAAGGCATTTTTATGGAAGCCGGCAAATACTTTATCGGTGTCACCAGTACCAATGCCGTCAAAGGTGGCGATGCCGATTACGGTATTGAAATTTATGACAACAATAATATTACGTTTGATAGTGACGGCAATGCCAAAGATTTGGTGTTTTATACCAAAGGCGACAACAGCGATGACTGGACTGACCTCAAAACAATGGGTGCTTCCGGTGCCGTGGATAAAACCACGATTGACAATGTCCTCAAGGGAGGTAACACCGAATTTTCCAACTGGGTCGGATTCGGCGATGCCAATGATTACTTTGAATTCAAGCTTGACAACGCCGCAAAAATCGCACTTGATTTTGAAGGTGATGCCGCCGGTAAATTCTACATTTACAGTTTGGTGGAAAAAACCGATAAAAAAGGCAATGTCTCTTATTCGCTCAAACAGGTACAGGCAACTTCGCTGAAACTGGATAAGGTCAGCGGCACTTATTATGCCGACGGCAAACCCATTTTGCTGGATAAAGGTACTTATTATCTCCGAGCCAATAGCACCACGGCTGCCAAAGGTGGAGACCTTGACTACACCGTCAAACTTGATACTGCCAATTCGTATCTCTACGACAAAGGCGACAACAGCGATGACTGGACTGACCTCAAAACAATGGGGGCTTCCGGCGCCGTGGATAAAACCACATTTGAAACAATCAGTGTCGATACTCCGATAACAAATTATGTCGGATTCGGAGACAGCGTGGATTATTTCAAATTTACTCTGACGACCGGTGCTTCGCTTGATCTGACAGTTAAAGCTGACAGCGACACAGTGAAATTCACTTTGTACAGTCTTGTAGAAAAAACCGACAGAAAAGGCAACAAAACTTACAGTCTGAAAGCATTGAAAACTGTCACTGCCAAAGCGACTTCTGTCGATGTACTCCAGAATCTCGGCCCCGGTGATTATTACATCGGAGTTACCGCTGTAAATGCGAAAAAAGGAGCAGAAACAGATTATTCGATCACGGTAAATAACAGTTCCAGATTCTTCCCGGGGTGGAGTAATCTTGATGACTCCTGGAAAGCGGTCAAAGCCAACGGTACTGCCGTTAATATGGGAGACAGCGTCAGCAACTGGGTCGGTTTGGGCGACAAAGTTGATTTTGTCGGCGTAAATTTTGCCGGTGACGGCAGACTGTCGCTGGATTTCGATCAGGATACTGTCAGTGCAATCAATAACGGTGTTCTGAAAGTTTCCTGCATCACTGATACCGGCAAGAGTGTCGCGCTGGTATGGGGTGACGCCGACAGTCTGGTCAGCAAAGACGTACTGTACAATGGTGCAGTGTATTATGTCGGTGTTACCTGCAACAACCCCGCCAAGAACGAGTCTGAATACAAATTTGATATCGCTTTGGCGTAAATAAAACATAATACAGTGGTTCATACTGTGTTGTTCGCCTCCGGGAATTCCCCCTCCCGGAGGTTTTTTGTGCAATTTTTTACCGGAAAACAGCAAAACCGGAGAGTAAAATGTTAAAGCGTACAAGTTTTCGGTTTTTAATTTGAATAAATCCCGGAGAGATGATATTTTAAGTACAGGTCAAAATGAGGTATTTATGATAAAGTTATCTGTCGGTCAACTGGAAAAAGAAACTGTCCAACTGCAGGGCTCTGAACCCGCAGAATTTCTGGATATGCCGGAAAACGGCCAGTTCACCATCGTTACGCCAATGAGTTACGATCTCACCGCCAGATATGTTTCAGGCGAAGCCCTCGTGACCGGCAAATGCCGCGTCGGAGTTTCCGGCACTTGCGGCAGATGTCTGGAAAATGCCGACAAAACGATCGAAACCGACGACCTTTGTCTGCTCTTTGAACTGGATGATGTCCGCGATGAACTTGATATCAGTGAGGACATCAGGGCGGAAATGCTGCTCGCTCTGCCGATGAATTTCCTCTGCAAAGATGATTGTGCAGGACTCTGCCCTGTGTGCGGCGTTGACCGTAATCACAAAAAATGCCGGTGTGCCGATACCCCAAAAGGCAATCTTGCCTGGTCGGCACTCGATGATCTTGAACTTTGAATTTCAGGAGTATGTAAAATGTTTGAAATAGAAATCACCCGTACCATTTCCGCCGCCCACCAACTCCGCGGTTACGAAGGCAACTGCCGCAATCTCCACGGACACAACTATTCCGTTACTGTGACCGTGCGGGCAGAAAAACTGGATTCCGTCGGCATCGCACTCGATTTCAAAAAACTCAAAGCTCAGCTGGATGAAGTCCTTGCCGGATATGATCACTGCAACCTTTCTGAATTGCCGGAATTTGCCGAGATAAATCCCACCAGCGAGGTTTTTGCTATGCATATATATCAGAAAATGGCGGAACTTTTCAACAGCGACGGTGTCAGTATTTACAAAGTCAGAGTCGGTGAATCTGAAAATTCCGCAGTGACCTACTGCGAATAAGGGTTTTTGCAAAGTGCTTGGCGTCGTCGAAACCTTTTTAAGTTTACAGGGGGAATCCACTTATGCGGGCAAACCCTGTTTTTTTATCCGTCTGGCAGGATGCAATCTCGATTGTGTTTACTGTGACAGCCGGTATGCGGCCACTCCGTCATTTACCGCATCAACTGATGAATTGGTGCAAATGGCACTGAAACATCCCTGCCGGACTGTTGAAATCACCGGCGGAGAGCCGCTGCTGCATCAGGATACTCCCACACTCTGCCGCCAACTGCTGGATGCCGGTTTTACCGTGCTTGTGGAAACCAACGGCAGTTGCAATATCGATCTTGTACCGCGGGAATGTGTCAGAATAATGGATCGCAAACTGCCGGATTCCGGTATGGCGGAGTTTCACGATAACGGCAATTATTCCCGGTTGACTCCGGCGGATCAGGTCAAGTTTGTCGTTTCCGGCAAAGAAGATTTTGATTTTGCAGTCAGTGAAATCAAAAAATTTTCTCTCGATAAAATAAATTGTGAATTGATCGTTTCCCCGGTGTGGGGGAAAATGGATTTCAAAGAATTGGCTCAACTGGTCATCGACAGCGCTCTGCCGTTGAGGATGCAGCTGCAGCTGCACAAAATCATCTGGGGCGATATTCCGGGGGTGTGATTGTGAAAAAAGCAATAGTTCTTTTGAGCGGCGGTTTGGATTCCGCCACCTGTCTTGCTGTGGCGAAACAGCAGGGGTTTGAGTGTTTTACTATGAGTTTCGACTACGGTCAGCGTCACCGTTTTGAATTGACTGCTTCAGAAAATGTTTCCAGAGATTTCGGAGCGGTGAAACATTTGGTTTTTCCGCTTGATTTGCGGCTCTGGGGCGGTTCGGCCCTTACTTCCGATGCGCTGGCTGTGCCGGATCATGCTCCGCAGGAAAAAGAGATACCGATCACCTATGTACCCGCCCGCAACCTTATATTTTTGAGTCTGGCTGTCGCCTGGGGGGAAGTTATCGGCGCCAAAGATATTTTTATCGGTGTCAATGATGTTGATTTTTCCAATTACCCCGACTGCAGTGCCGGATTTATAAATTCATTTGCCCGTACCGCTTCAGTCGGCACCCGGGCGGAAAGTGAAAATTGGCAGTGGCAGATCCATACCCCGTTGCAGGATCTTTCCAAAGCAGAGATTATCAAACTCGGTGTTTCTCTGCAGGTCGATTACAGCAAAACAGTCAGTTGTTATGATGCGGATGAAATGGGCAGGGCGTGCGGAGTATGTGCCAGCTGCCGTTTGCGTAAAGCCGGATTTGAAACCGCCGGCGTACCGGATCCGACCGTTTACAGGTGAGGCATCTATGAATAAAAAATCCCGCTTCACTGATGCCGGAGAAAACAACAGCCCCAAGCCCGTAAATCCGGTTGAGGAAAAAGAAAAATTATCCGGACTTTTTGTTGTTTCAACCCCCATCGGCAATCTTGAAGATATCACCCTGCGGGCATTGCGGGTATTGCGCAATGTGGATCTGGTTGCCGCTGAAGACACCCGTCACACCCGGCAGTTGTTAAGTCATTTTGATATTCACGTGCCGCTGGAAAGCTGCCATTCTTTCAACGAACACCGCAAGGTGGATGAACTGGTCGGAAAAATCGCCGCAGGCATGAGCGTGGCCCTGGTATCGGATGCCGGTACACCTTCTGTCGCCGATCCCGGATATTTGCTGGTCAATGCCGCACTTGAAGCCGGTATCGAACCGGTGGTGATACCCGGAGTTTCGGCGTTGACATTTTCGGTTACTGCTTCCGGTCTGCCGGTGGATCATTTTCAATTTCTGGCATTTGCTCCGGTGAAACCGGGCAAACGGCAGAAGTTTTTTGAAACCATCCGGGATTATGACGGTACGACATTCTTTTTTGAATCCCCGTACCGTGTTGACAAAACCCTGCGGGAAATGCAGGAAGTTCTGGGCGGAGAATGCCGCATAGCCATCATCCGCGAAGCGACTAAACTGCACGAGGAAATCATCCGCGGTACTGTCGGCGAAATCGCCGGAGCCGGTAAAGCGTGGAAAGGCGAATTTGTTATCGGAGTCTGTCCGGTAAAATAATTTTACCTGCCAGGGTGTACTTTGCCGAATTTTGCCATCACCTGCTGCAAATCCTGCCAGGCCTCTTTTTTGGCAGATTCCTGGCGGAGCAGATATGCCGGGTGAAATGTCGGCATTACGGGAATGTTTTCGTAAGAAAGCCACCTGCCGCGCAATCTGGTTATCCCCTCTTGCACTCCCAGCAGATATTTGGCGGCACTTGCCCCCAAAAGCACGATGACTTGCGGTTTTACCGCTTCGATCTGGGCTTTGAGATAGTTTATGCACGCTCCGGCTTCTTCCGGAGCAGGGGCGCGGTTATCCGGCGGACGGCATTTGACAACGTTGGTGATATACACTTCCTCCCGCTTGAACTGTATAGCTGTTATCATCCGGTCAAGCAGTTGACCTGCTTTGCCGACAAAAGGTCTGCCGGCGGCATTTTCATCTGCCCCCGGTCCTTCGCCGATAAACATAAGTCCGGCGTGGGGATCGCCTTCACCCGGTACTGTTTTGGTACGGGTGCGGCAAAGCGTGCAGGCGGTACAGTTGGCTATCGTCCGGGCAATGGTGTCAAGGTCCTGACCGCTGCACTGCGGAATATTGTCTGTGCTTTTTCTTGCGTGGTCATCCGGCAGCTCGATTTCTCTGTCACGCAAAAATTCCCGGTAGATCGGGGAGTCGGGCGGCAGAGAACTGCTTTTTGCTGATGAGATCACCTGTATAAGTTGTTCAAAAAAATCCATATCCGGAGTCCTTTTTTATCCATTCTTTATAAAATAACCCTTGTGTTTTTATTATGCAAATGATTTTTTATCGCAAAAATCAGCTAAATTTTTGACAGCAGGACTTGAAGTATCGGCAAAAGTTGTGTATAATAAGTTCTGTGAGAGTAGAAACAGCAAAATTATCGCAAGAATATCCTATGAGCGAAGAAAACAAATCTGAAATTCTGATACAGGCAGATAATCTGAAAAAAGTATATCATTCCCGCACCGTGGTGAGCGATGTTTCCATATCGGTACGGGCCGGGGAAGTCGTAGGACTGCTGGGACCCAATGGAGCCGGCAAGACTACCAGTTTTTATATGGTGATGGGGCTGATACGCCCCGATGGCGGTACTGTCAAGTTCCGCGGTGTCGATGTGACCCATATGCCGATGTATCAGCGTGCCAGAATGGGTATGGGATACCTTGCCCAGGAGCCGTCGATTTTCCGGAAACTTACTGTCGAAGAAAATATCCTTGCCATCCTTGAAACGCTGGATATTTCCAAAGCGGAGAGAATGCAAAGACTCGAATCTCTGCTGGAAGAATTGCAGTTGACCAGACTCCGTAAGCAAAAAGCTATGACCCTTTCCGGCGGCGAAAGACGGCGGCTGGAAATCACCCGCGCTATGGTCACCAATCCCTCCTTTATTATGTTGGATGAACCATTCAGCGGAGTTGACCCGCTGGCTGTTTACGATGTCCAGCAGATCATTTTGCAGTTGAAAAACCGCGGACTCGGGATCCTTATCACCGACCACAATGTGCGTGAAACTCTTTCGGTGGTCGATCGTGCCTATTTGATGTGTATGGGCAAAATAATGATCGAGGGCCCCAGTGACTTCCTGGTCAACGACCAGAAAGCCAAAGATGTTTATCTCGGCCCGCAGTTCTCGATGTGATTCCGGGGAATCGGTCCCCGGTGTAAATAAGGAGGTTGTGTATGGCTATTACTGTCAGCAGTCGTCAATTTGATGTGACTCCCGATGTCCGTGATTTCGCGGTGAACCGGTTGAGTTTGGCAAATGACGATCCGGTGCTTAAAGTCGCATCGGTAAATGTGGTTGTAAGACAGGAAAAGAACCGCTTTATGGTCACAGTCGTACTTAACTGCAAGTATCACGTTATTACCGCCAAAACCGAAGATTTCGATGTTATCAAAGCCATTGATATTGCCGCGGACAAAATCGATTCCCAGTGCAAAAATCTCCGGGAAAGAATAATTGAACATCGTGCAGAGCCGCTTTCTGAATCCGAGCGTAAAGCCGCCGAAGCAGAGGCTCTTGCCGAATAACCGCATCCCGGGAGTTTGATAATGAATATCGCCGTCGCTACTGAATGGGGGGAGAATTTCTGCAAATATGCCTTTTTCAAAGTTGAAAACGGCAAAACCAGAGAGCAGGAAATCATCCCCGTTCCGGAGGGCGGCGTGGAAAAACTTACCGGACAGCTTGTCGGATTGCAGGTGGATATACTGATCGCACCTGCAATTCCGGAAGCTGTGGAAAAAGCCATCGTCGATGCCGGAGTGAGCGTTATTTCCGGCATTACCGGTAAAGCCGGAAATGTTGCCGCCGCATACCTTGATGGCAGTTTGGAGTTTTGAGTTATGGAGTTGTCAGAGCAAGTAAAGAATTTTTTGAATGAAAAAGACCGTTTCTGCAAGGTAAATGGTATTCAGCTTGTCCATATCAGCCCCGGCTATGCCGAGGCGGAAATGACTGTTACAGAAAATTCCCTCAATGGAGCGGATGTTGTGCAGGGCGGTGCGATTTTTACTCTGGCTGATTTCACTTTTGCCGGGGCTGCCAATGCCGGCGGGGTCCAGTGTGTTTCACTCAATTGTTTCATATCTTTTATCCGTCCGGGGGTGCCGCCGCTGATGCGTGCGGTTGCCAGAGAAATCAGCCGCGGCAAAACTACCGCGGTATATCAAATCGAAGTTTTCAATGCAGACGGCAAACTCGCCGCCGTGATGACTGCAAACGGTTTTGTTACCGACAGGACAATGCCGCCGCCGGAAGATTGAATGATCGATACAAAAAGAAAAACCGGAGTGCTGAAAAGCACTCTTTTTTTTACAAAAACAGCCGTTGTTATGCTTGCATAATTCCTGCATACGGTGTATATTTAGGTCCGTATATACAAAAAGCAGAAACTAACTTTAAATGGAGACAGTTTTTATGCGTTACGTCGATCAGTTTATGGCGGCATTCCCTTTTGAAGGGCTCACTTTTGATGACATTTCCCTCGTGACTCTCTATGCGGATTTTCTGCCGCACGATACCGATGTCAGTACGAAATTTTCCCGCAATGTGACACTTAATATTCCTTTTGTCAGTGCCGCAATGGATACTGTTACCGAAAGCCGTATGGCGATCGCTATGGCCCAGCTCGGCGGTATCGGCGTCATCCATAAAAACCTCAATGCCGACCGTCAGGCCGAAGAAGTTCACAAAGTGAAATCCTATCTCAACGGCCGTATCGCCAGCCCGGTCACTTTCAACCAGAATCAGACCGTGGCGGAAATGATGGCGGAAAAACGCCGGAAAAAATATTCGTTTTCCGGATTCCCCATTGTGGATGACAACGGCCGTCTGGTCGGTATCATCACCAACAGAGATGTCAAATTCCTGACCGATTACAATGCCAAAATCAGTGATGTGATGTCCAAAAATCTTATCACCGCACCGGAAAGCATTTCTATGCAGGATGCTTATTTGTTGATGCGCAACAATAAAATCGGTAAACTTCCGATGATCGACGGCGAAGGCAATCTTAAAGGACTTTTCAGTTTCCTTGATGTCCGTTCGCTGATCGAGCGTGATGCTCCTGATTACAACCGTGATGCAGATCACCGTCTGCGGGTGGCGGCAGCAGTCGGCCCCTACGACGAGGAACGCATTGAGAAACTTTACAACGCCGGTGCTGATGTGCTCGTGCTGGATACAGCCCACGGTCACACCAAAGGCGTTATTGAAACTCTGCAGTTGATTAAACGCACCTACGGCGACAAAATCGATGTGATCGCCGGAAACGTTGCTACTTCCGAAGGTGCCAAGGCTCTGGCAGATGCCGGTGCTGACGGTGTCAAAGTCGGTATCGGTCCCGGTTCCATTTGCACCACCCGCGTGGTCGCCGGTGTCGGTATCCCGCAGTTGACTGCCGTTTACAATGCCTGCAGTGCCGTACCTGCGGATATTCCGGTGATCGCCGATGGCGGTATTAAACTTTCCGGCGACGTTGCCAAGGCTCTGGCAGTCGGTGCATCCTGCGTGATGATGGGTTCGGTACTGGCCGGTACTTCCGAAAGCAACGGCGAAGTGGTTCTGCATCAGGGCAGAAGTTATGTCGCCTACCGCGGTATGGGCAGTCTTGAAGCGATGAAAGCCAATGCCGGCAGCCGTGAACGCTACGGTCAGGATGATGTGGATAATGACGCTGAAATCGTGCCGCAGGGCATCGAAGCCATGGTGCCGTACCGTGGTGCCGTGAGAGATGTCATCCATCAGTTTGTCGGCGGCTTGCGTTACAGTCTGGGATATTGCGGCGCCCGCACCATTGATGAATTCCACGACAAAGCACGTTTTGTCCGGGTCAGTGCTGCCGGTTTGCGCGAAGCTCATCCCCACGATGTCGTTGTGACCAAAGACGCCCCGAACTACACCAGCCATTAATATTGCTGCGGCTTGCAGGAAGGTGCTTATGTGTAAAAAATTTCTGGTACTGTTGCTGATTATGGCAGCGGCGGCGGCTTTTTGTGCCGACCGGATCGCCACTGTCGATATGGAAAAAATTTTCCGCGGATACTACAAAAGCCGTATCGCAGAGGATGCTATCAAACAGCAGGCAGAAAGTTACCGTTCCTATCTTTTGAAACTCAACGAGGAACTCAACGCATTGCGCCGTAAAGCCGGAGATGCTTCTGCCAATGCACTCAATATCGCACTTTCTGCACAGGAACAGCAGAAAGCCAAAGATGAAGCCGCTGAAATCAAGCGGAAATTCAACGAAAAAGAGGCAGAAATAAAACTCTATATCCAGAATCGTACCGCCGATATGCGCGATCTCGAAAGCCGCAAACGCAAAGAGATTCTTGATGATATCCGCAGGGAAATCAATCGCCGCGCCGCCGCGGAGGGATACGACTTTGTACTGGATGTTTCCGGGCGTACCACCAATGAGTTTTCGGCGGTGATAGTATCGCCTGCGGCAAGAGATATTTCAGATGCGGTGATAAAAGAACTCAACCGTACCGGCACCAGTGCCGCTAAATCAGCAAAATGAAGGAGATTTCAGCATGAAACAAATCAGCATGAATGTTACCGAAATTGCCAATATTACCGGCGGCGAAATCAAAGGTGATCCCAATCGGGTCATCGACAGCGTGGCGAGTATCCGCAATGCCAAAAGCAACGATTTGAGTTTTGTTTCCAGTAAACGTTATCTTGATCAGCTGCAGGCAAGCGGTGCTTCGGTGGTGTTGGTCAGCAAAGACCTTGCCGGTGCTGATACTTCTGCCCGTACCCTTATCGTCTGCGACAATGTCGATCTGGCATTTGCCAAAGTTGCCGCATTGTTTGCCGAAGAACCCCCTGCATGGGAAAGAGGTGTCCATGCCAGTGCTGTCGTGGCACCATCTGCAAAACTCGGCAATAATGTTTCGATCGGTGCCAATGCCGTGATCGAAAATGGTGCCGAAATCGGCGACAATACTGTTATCGGTGCAGGATGTTATATCGGTCACGATGTCAAAATCGGAGCCGATTCCATACTTTATCCCAATGTTACTGTGATGTACCGCTGTATCGTCGGCCGCAAAGCCGTTATCCACCCGGGAGTTGTGATCGGCGGCGACGGATTCGGTTTCATACCTTCTCCCGCCGGACTGGTGAAAGTACCGCAGACCGGTATCGTCCAAATTGATGATGATGTCGAAATCGGTGCCAATACCACTATCGACCGTGCCAGATTCGGCAAAACTTGGATCAAGAGCAATTGCAAAATTGACAATCAGGTAATGATCGCTCACAATGTCACCATCGGTGAGAGTTCCATTCTGGTCGCCCAGTGCGGTATCGCCGGCAGTGCTGAAATCGGCAGAGGGGTAATTATCGCCGCCAAAGCCGGTATCAATGGTCATATCACTATCGGTGACGGTGCCCAGATCGCCGGAGTTGCCGGCGTTCACAAAAGTCTGCCTCCGGGGGCTGTTGCAATCGGTATTCCGGCAGAAAGCCAGCGTGAATTTATGGCAAGGGTTACTCTCCCCGGCAGAGTGGAAAAACTTTCCGCCAAAATCAAAGAACTTCAAGCCGAACTTGAAAACCTCAAAAACAAATAAGCGGTTTCTTTGCAGCCTGCTGTCCGTTTTGACTGTCGCGCTCTTTGCTGACGGCAGTGATGATGTTTTGCGTCAAAAAGCCGGGCAGGGGGACGCGGTCAGTCAACTGCAGCTTGGCAACGAATATTTTTTCGGCAGGAACCGGATCGGCAACCGTATGCTTGCGGTTTACTGGTTCCGCCGTGCCGCTGATCAGGGGAACGCCGAAGCCTGTTACAATCTCGGTACTTGTTACAAAGAAAACTGGGGCGTGGCAAAAGATTTGCGTCAGGCATATTATTATTTTGAAAAAGCCGCAAACGCCGGATTGGATGTCGCCCGGATCGAATTGGCTTTGCTGATGTATTCCGGAGTGCCGGAAAGCATCGGCTCTGCCGGCAGGCTCGCCGCTTTGCCTCCTGCTCCGGTACAAGCTGTGAGCATCCTCGAAAATATGGCAGAAAGAAAAATTTTTGCCGCCGGAGTGGCTCTCGCCGGAATATATTTTCGCGAGCCGCAGAAATATCAGGAAAAACGGACCAAAATCAGAGAATATCTGGATGCGGCAGACGCCGCTGGTATCCTGGACAGTGAAAATCTGATTTTTTATGCCGATGTCCTCTATCGCGGTATCGGCGGAGTTCCCGACAGTGCCGCCGGTTTTGCCAGATTGCAAAAGGCTGCCGCATCGGGTAGTCTCCGTGCCAAAGCACTGATGGCGGAAAAACTCGAATTCGGTTTCGGGTGCAAAGCCGATCCTGCCGCCGCTTTAACGCTTTTGCAGAGTGCCGCTGCAGAAAAATCTCCCGAAGCTCTGGTCAGATTGGGGCAGTTGTATCTGCTCGGAGATAAATTGCCGCACGATCCGGCAAAGGCTGTTGAAATGTTTGAACTTGCCTCCGGATCAGGGTATCCACCGGCGTTGCGTGAACTGGCGATATGCTGCAGTTACGGTATTGGAGTGGCGGTTGATACTGACCGGGCATTCACCCTGCTTAACCGCGCCGCCGGGGCCGGAGATGCCAAAGCCGCATTTCATCTCGGTGAAGCATTCCGTGACGGCAAAGGTGTCCGGCAGGATGACAGCGGTGCATTTTACTGGTTCAGTACCGCCGCCGGAGCCGGAAACGCTGAAGCTATGCGGGAAACCGGGCTTGCCCTGCTTGCCGGCAGGGGATGTGAAATCAATACCGCATTGGGCAATGATTTCATTTTGCGTGCCGCCCGGTCCGGAGATGTCAAGGCGGCGGAAATAATCGGAAACAACACGGTTTACAGGTGATGGATATGCAAAAAATTTTAACTCTCGGTGTCGTTGTCGTCGCAGGTGGTTCATCCCGCCGCTACGGTCGTGGCAATAAACTTATGGAAATGCTGGGAGATGCTCCGGTCTTTATCCATTCTTTGCGGAATTACTCCGGAGTCGCGGCTGAAATCGTACTGGTTATTTCACAGGAATTTGAAAAAGACTATCTTGCTGCTGTAAAAAAATATATTCCGGATATACCGTTGAAAATTGTTTACGGTGGCGACACCCGGGCATTGTCCGTAAGCAACGGGATCAACGCACTTGGAGCAAATATCCGTTATGCCGCCATTTGCGATGCCGCAAGACCGTTGGCAAAAGCAGAGCAGTTGGTAAAAATGTTCGCTGTCGCTTCAGAGCATAAGTGCGGAGTGATTTCGGGCAGGATGCTCAACGACAGTATTAAAAGAGTGGATAAAGACGGTTTCATCATCGAACCGGTGGATAGAGAGGGGATTTTCAGGGCGGAAACCCCGCAGCTTTTTGAGAAAGAATTATTGCAGACGGCATTGCGGAATAATAACGGTTGCGACGTTACCGACGATGCCGAAGCAGTCCGCCGTACCGGGGCAAGGGTCCTGGTGCTGAATGACGCAAATCCCAATCCGAAAATCACTGTGGCAGAAGATATTGATTTGTTAAGAAAAATGTTAACGAGTTGAAAAAAGAACTTGACTTTTTGCTGAAACAGTGGTATTTTTAACCGAAAATAACAGATAGTGGATAATTCTTTATCCTATTGGAGGTAGGTGATGGCAGAGCAACATAATGAATTTCTTGGCAAGTGCCTGAAACAGGCATTGAAAAGTCATGGCATTACCCAGCGTGAACTTGCGGCAAAACTTGATATTACCCCAAGTGCGGTTTCCCAGTTTGTCAAAGGCAAGATGACTCCGTCAAGCGATATCTGTTCACAGATAATGAAAATAGTTCCCGACTCGACCCATTTGCGTAAATTTTTGAGTATGTGGAAAATTTCCCGTCTCGGCGCAGTCGAAGAACCGGCTCCGCAATGGGGTTTCCCCGAAGATACGGACAAGACAAATATCGGTGATACATCTGAAAATGTTTTTCTGCTCACACCGGAAGTTTTGCAAAGGTGTTATGACCCGGAATATCCTTTGAGTGCGCTCGTCTATCGAGAGGGGTGTACCACTTTGAAAACCGCTCTCAAAATGGCCCGCTACGCCGAAGCGGCAACGATTATGCGTTGTGCCGAGTTGAAATTGGATTTTCCCGGTGATATAATGCTGCTTGTGACTGATAAAGACCGCAAAGAATTTCACGGTGTGGAATTGGTCTGCTGTGAAAACGGGTTTATCCTGAATCCCGGTTCCGGCCAGCCTGTGCCGGAAAAAATCAAATGGAAACTTTCGGTTTTGGCAATGGTTTTACAGCCTGTGCCGCTGATGTATTAAAAAAGAGGTGTTTTATGGGAACTGTAAATGGTTGCTGTTGCGGGATTTTTCTCGGTATAATCCTGGCAGTGGTATTGAGTGCCGCCGCCGCATTCGGGATATGGTGTTATGTTGATCCCGAGGCAAAGTCGGAAACCGTAGAGTTTTTTGACCGTCATTGGCAGAATGTCAAAGACAGTGGCGATGAAGTAGTCAGCGAAATGAAGGAAGCAAAATGACAGCATCCTGGATTTGTGTGCTTCTGCTGGCGGTAGTGCAGGGCATAGCGGAGTTCCTGCCGGTAAGTTCCTCCGGCCATCTGGCACTGCTCTCATACTATTTCGGTATCAATGCCGAAGACAGTGTTACTCTCGGCATAATGCTTCATGCCGGATCATTGGTGGCCATTGTCGCATTTTATTTTAAATTACTGATCGGTTTTTTCAAAAAAGAGCAGTTGCATTTGCTGTTGATGGTCATACTGGCTTCTGTACCCGCCGCTGTGGCAGGAGTGCTTATGGTACACTTTAAAGTTGAGGAAATGCTCAATTCCTGTATCCCCGGATTGGGTATCGCATTTCTGATAACTGCAGTTGTACTGCGTTTGCCGGAAAAAAGAAAACTCGTCAATCTCAATGAAAATGAAACACCATCTGAACTCAAAAATATTTCATGGCGTCAGGCTTTGGCTGTAGGATTGGTGCAGGTGGGGGCTCTGATACCGGGGATATCCCGGTCCGGTTCGACGATCAGTGCCGGTATCCTTGCCGGGATCAACCGTGAAAGTGCCGCGGCGTTTTCCTTTTTGCTGGCACTGCCGGCGATTGCAGGGGCGACGGTGCTGGAACTGGCTGATATGCTCTGCAAAAACAGCGGCGGAATGTCAGAACTTACCAATGTTCAAGTATTTACAGCGGCGGGATTGTCTGCTGTGGTAAGTTTCTTTGCACTTGCAATATTGGTGAAGCTGGTAAAGAGAGGGAAACTTTCGGTTTTCAGCTGGTATCTTGTTTTATTAGGTGTATTTGTACTTGTCCGCTACTATGCCGGACTTTGATGACAGGTGAAAAATATGGCAAAAACAGTTTTTTTGGGTGCAGGCAAAATGGCGACAGCCATCGCCGGAGGTATGGTCAAATCAGGTGTCTTTGATGCCGGAAATATTTCAGCCTGCGATATCAGTCGTGATGCCGCAGACAGATTTACTGCCGCTACCGGTATCAAAGCGGGGACGGAAATTGATGTCAGCAATGCCGATATCGTCGTGCTGGCAGTGAAACCGCAGGTATTGGATGCCGCTTTGGCAGATGTCGCCGGTAAACTCAGTGGGAAACTGGTGATTTCAATTGTCGCCGGAGTTACACTGGAACGGTTGCAGAAATTCAATTCGGACTGCCGTTTCATCAGAGTAATGCCCAATACCCCGGCATTGGCAGGTTGTGGTGCTTCCGCTTTTGCCGCCGGAAAGAATGCCGGTCAGGAAGATATTTCCACTGTCGAAAAAATATTGGGCAGTGTCGGTATCGTCATTAAAGTCAAAGAGAGTGATCTGGATGCTGTGACGGCACTTTCCGGCAGTGGCCCGGCTTATGTCTTTGAATTCATCAAAGCCCTTTCAGACGGTGGTGTTGCCGAAGGTTTGAGCCGCGAATGTGCTGATTTGCTGGCGGTGCAGACCGTGTTGGGTGCAGCCCAAATGGTGTTGCAGACCAATACTCATCCTGATGTACTCAAAGATCAGGTCACCAGCCCCGGCGGCACGACGATCAGGGCGTTGGAAGTATTGAAAAGCGGAGCATTTTCCGGACTGGTGATCGAAGCCGTCCGTGCGGCGGCAAAGCGTTCCCGTGAACTTGGCAAATAATCCGGGAGTTTGTCGATATTCCCGATGACATCTCCCGCAGTACCGGTTTGCTGCAAGGCAAATGCTGACAGCGGGAGCATTTTCCTTTTTTCTGCCGCCTTGTCAGGTGCAAAATCATTTGTTGCAAAAAACAATGATTTTTGATGAAAAAATTTGATTTCAGTCATATTCATTTTATATTTGTGAATCTTGGGTAAGGAAGGTTGAGAGGAGTTGCTCCAAATGAAATTTTTAGTACCTGAGATTTTTTATTATGCTGTTCCCGTTCTGCTGTTGACAAGCATATTGTTTTTCATCGGTATGCGGCGGCGGAAAAATTTACTGCAATGCCTTTTCGGCAGATATGCAAATATGCCGGATACTGTACACGTCAGTAATCCACGGCGCTATCTTGTCTGTGTCCTGCTGTTGGCGGTACTGGCTTTGCTGCTGACTGCTGCTGCCAGACCGTACTGGCAGACATTGCCTGCACCGCAAAAAAGTACAGGGCAGGATGTAATGGTGCTTTTTGACGTTTCCAAAAGTATGCTTGCCAAAGATGTCCTGCCATCCCGTTTTGATCACAGCCTTTTTATGTTGCGACAGTTGGTGAAATCCATGCCGCACAGCCGTTTCGGGTTGATACCTTTTGCCGGGACAGCCTATCTGGCGTGTCCGCTTACCGCCGACCACGGGGCATTTGAGATGTATGTAAATGAGTTGTCCACAGCCAGTGTGCCGCTGGGTGGTACAGATTTGGAAAAAGCCCTGCGGGTCGCCTTAAAAGCATTTGAGGGGGCAGAAGGTGTCGAGCATGCAGTAGTGATATTCACCGACGGGGAGGAACTTTCCGGTAAAAGTGAAACCGTAGCGGAATCATTGCAAGAAAACGGCATCCGGCTCTTTATTGTCGGAGTGGGGGACACCGGCGGTTTCCCGGTGAAAGATGAAAAAGGACTTTTCCGGCGGGACAGTGCCGGAAATATTGTGCTGTCAAAACTGGATATAGGATCCCTTGAAGCACTGGCGAAGGCCAGCGGAGGAGTATTTTTTCATTCAACGGTCCAACAGAGTTATCTGCCGGAACTTATTGCTGACATAAAAAAACTGCCGGAATCTTCAACATTGCTGTCAAATGGAGATATTCCGGTGGAAAAAGCCCACGTTTTTTTACTGGCGGCACTGGCTGTATTGATCGTCGCTCTGCTTATCCCGCTTGGAGGCAGAAAAAAAGAAATATTGATGCTTTTAACTCTGGCGATCCCCCTGTACGGGCAGGATGCCCCGGAAAAAATTTACAATCAGGCTTTGGATTTGCAGAAAAATCAAAATGCAGGATTCAGTGAGTTGTACGAAAAAGTCCTGCTGCATCCGCAAACGACACCGCAAATCAAAGCAAAAACCCATCTCAATCTCGGTGTTGCCCGACATCGGGAAGCGAGAAAAAGTCTCGCCGATGCAGAGGCAAAAGTCAAAATGCAGCAGCTTGATGCCGCCCTCAAAGAGTTGGAAAATACCCGCACAGCTCTGGAAAATTCTGAAAATTATTATGCCCAGTCGTTGAGTTGCAGTCCCGGTGGTTATGCCGGAGATATGGTGGCAACCGATCTGGCACTGCTGGATGCCGACAGCCGCCGGATGGAAGAATTGAAAAAAGAGATCGAAAAACTCAAAGAGCAGCAGCAAAAAGCACAGCAGAGTTCTGCCGATGCCGCCAAAGAAAACCAGCAGAAATCAGGCTCCGGCGGAAATGATTCCAGAAGTGAGGCAAAATCTGATCAGTCCAGTAATCAGGATAACCAACCAAAAGGCGGCGACAAACAGAAAGATCCTGCACAGTCAGCACTTGACCGCGCCCGTCAGGAAACAGATAAGTTGAAAAATGCCGCCGCCGGTATGGGACAGCAGAAACTTCAGGAACAGGCTGAAAAAGCAGGCGAGGCACTGAAAGATGCCGCACAGGCACAGCAAAAGGGGGATTTCTCCCGGGCGGAACAAAAAATAAATGAGGCATTGCAAGCACTTGCCCCGGATAAACAGGGGCAAAACGGCTCTGCCGCCGGAGAAAATAATAAAAAAAATTCCGGCGAAAAAAATGAAAACAGTGCTCCCGCAGAGAAAGAGCCGGAAAAAAGAGATAATTCATCCGAAGCATTGCTTAAACTTATGGAAAATGAAGAATCCGATCGCCGTAAGCAGATAAATTCACAAATTCCTGCTCGGCAGGTCAGTGATCCGGAAAGGGATTGGTAAATGAAAAGCAGATTAATGATTTTACTGCTGGCGGTCGTGCCGCTGTGCCGGATTTACGCTTTGCAGGTAAATGTCGATGCCCGGGCGGTATCCGCTTCAAAGGTCGTTGTCGTGATTGAAACCGATTCCCCGCAGGAAGCCCGTTTTTCATTGCCGGATGTTATTGGAGGCAAATGGATCAGCAATCAAATTTCCTCATCGTTATCCACCTCACGCAGTGTCATCAACGGCAGGGCAGAGGAAAAAACTTCACGCAAATACATCATCGAATTGCAGAATCTTGACGGCAAAACCCTGACTATTCCCCCCTTTTATGTGGAATGTAACGGTGAGAAAGTTCTGACCCGGGAAGTGCAGGTCGCTCCGGGAGAAAAAACTTCTCTGGAAAAAATGCTGCCGCAGATTTCTGCAAAAATAAATTTTGACGGCAGAAAAGTGTTTTACACCGGCGAAGAAATATCCGCGGAATTTCAACTGATCTATCCGGAAAATTTGCAGATAATATCCATCGAAGCACCGCAGATATCCGGTGTCGGTAATGATGCAGTATTCCGCCGTTTTGCAGATCAATACGGCAGGGAGCATCTCTTTGCCCGCAGTGGTAATTCCAGAGAAGTCATCGCCAGCAAAAATTTTCGCAAACTCGGTTTGAAAGCATATTTTCAACTTTTCAAGCCGGGGCAGTACCATATTGGAGCATTGCAGAAAATCGAAGCCGCCGCCGATGCGGAAACGGAAAACTCTATGCACGATTTTTTCAGTTTCCGCTCTGTTTTCAGCCGCCGGTCTGAAAGTTTACAAGTGGAGTATCCCCCCGTAATGCTGGAAGTAAAACCTCTGCCGCCGGTGCCGGCTGGTGTCGCTTTTCTCGGATTGATCGGAGACTGGAATATCGTGGCGGCAGTTTCGCCGGAAAAAGTTAAAGCCGGGGAATTGGTGACTTTGGAAATAAAAGGCTCCGGCTCCGGAGATATTTCTGCACTTGCCGCACCGGAATTGATACTTCCTGGATTCCGGGTTTTCCCGCCGGAAATCAAAAAAAGTGCCGGACAGTTTGTGATTTCATACGCGTTGATCGCTCTGGAAACAGGAGTACAGACATTGAAATGCGATTTGGCGGCATTTGATCCGCAAAAGGGAGAATACCGGATTTATCCAGTACATAAAAATATTGAGATCGCCGCCGGCAGTAATACAGTACAAAGCCAAACAACGCTTCCGGCTCCGGAAAAACAAACCCCGTCTGATGATACAGAAAAATTGGCGGTACCGCTTTTGAAACATATTTCTGCTGATGTGAAATTGCCGTTGATACGCAATCAGATATTTCCGATAGTGATGATTTTGGTGATCTCTGCGGCAGTTGCGGCGGTATTGATCGGGTTTTTCCGCCGCCGGGCAGGCGACACCAGTGATGACCGCAAAAAATGCGGAGCTGAAATCATCCGGCTGCTGCAAAACGGCAGTGATGAAAATATACAGGATAAGCTGCCGGATCTGTTGCGTAAATTCGCTTTACTTCCCCCGGGATGCGATATAAATACAGTCAAAGATAAAATTGCCGACAGCGATATTGATATGATACTTGACCTTTGTGAAAAACGATCCTTTACTCCGGGCGCGCAGCAAATGGCCATTCCTGCCGCCAGACGCAGTACGGCTGTCAAAGCGGTGAAAAAACTTTTTCTCCTATTTTTTATCTTTCTGCCGCTGTTGTCTGTCGGAGGGGAAAATGAATATTACAGCGGCAATTATCAAAATGCCGCCGGAAAATTTGCCGATCAGTTGAAATCCGGGTGCAGCGCCGGGAAATTTTACAATCTCGGTTGTGCCAGATTTATGCAAAAGGATTTTGCCGGAGCAAAAAGTGCCTTTATGCGGGCAAAATCGCTTGCTCCACGCGATCAGGATATCAGCAGGATGATCTCCCGCTGCAACGAGGCCCTCGGTATAAAAAACGAGAGCAGTTATCTGTTTGCTCCGTATCAAATCTGCCGTCCTGATGAATATCTGCTCATCGCAGTTATAATGTTTTCGGCGGTTTTGATACTTGGCACAATTGCCGCGGTACGGCAACGCCGGGCAATATGGATACTGTGCGTGGCATTGCTGATATTGACCTCCCTGCCGCTCGGTTTTGCCATAACCGGGGCGGAATATTACAACGGTCCCCGGGGAGTGGTCGTAAAAGAAAATGTCCAACTGCGCAGTCTGCCGGATAAAAACGGCAAAAGTGTGAAAATGCTCCCGCCGGGGAGTGAAGTTGAAATACTTGACCGCCGTCCGGGATGGGATCTGGTGAAAAGCGAAGGTGATTACGGCTGGTGCGAAATTTCTGCCGTTGATCCCGTCGCTGTCGGGAGTTTGTGGTAAAATGATCCGCAACAGCAAGGAATTTGAATTCTGCTGGACGATCCGCCGCCGTCACCTGTGGCGGGAGTGCCGCCGCAAATATTTTTATTACTACTACGGCAGTCGGGGAGGTCACGAAACATCTGCTCCGTCTTTTGCCCGCAATCTGTATATTGCCAAATGCGGTCTGCCGATGCCGATGTATTTGCGGCGTGTATTGAATTGTGCTATGCGAAAAATTTTTTATGCTTCTCAGGAAGAAGAATACTCCCGTGCAGAACATCTTTATCCTGTCGCACACAATATCGCCGTAAAAGAACTCCATCAGGTCCTCAGCGGCAGTAATCTGCCCAAGGCTTACTGTGCAGAAATCGCTGATACATCCATCCGCCCCGGCGACATTTGCGATGAAATGTGTGAGAGATTGGAAAATATGTGCAGTAAACTGCAAAATGGAGCCTGGGGCAGATTGTGCGGTATCCCGCAGATCAACCGCCGTTTTATCGCCAGTCCGATGCAGCTGGATATCGCCGATCTGAAATGTGCGGTCGCTCCGGTGCTGGCGTACCGCAGTAATGGCGACCTCTGTGTGATCGACGGTACCGGCAATGATGGTGACGGCAGGGAAATATCCCTCTTGTATAAGTTTGCCGCAATGAATATGCACCGTATCGCTCCGGAAAAAGTCAGGAGTTTCATAATCTGCCCGGATGCAGAAAGCGATTTTGTCGAAACCGGCAGTGATATCAGTATCAGTGCTTTACTGCGGGATATCCGCCGTGATGTGGATGAAATGCTCGGCGCGATCAGAGAGGATGGGAGTATTTGTGAAAAAGATTTTCCCTGCAATGAAAACTCCTGTCGCAGTTGTGCTTTTTCCCACCTTTGTTTGCGTAAATAAATTTGCCGGGTTTGATTTCAATGCCGCCAGATGATATTGTATAAAAGTGTCAGATCCCGGAAATAAAATGAATTATTATATCCATGTACCATTCTGCCGCAAAAAATGCGGTTATTGTGCCTTTTATTCAGAGGAAAACGCTTCCCCTGAATTGATAAGGAGATATCTGGATAAACTGGAAAAGGATTTGCGGAATTTTCCGGTCTCAGAAAATGCCGCCACGCTTTTTATCGGCGGAGGTACACCTACTTTGCTCAACGCTCCGGAGTTGAGAAAATTGTTGACTATGGCGGTGGAAATCCTGCATTGCTCCGGCGACACAGAGATAACGATCGAAGCCAATCCGGAAACTCTTGACTGCGAAAAAATAAAAATACTGACGGATTTTGTCAATCGCATCAGTGTCGGAGTTCAGAGTTTCTCTCCTGAAAACCGCCGGATACTGGGCAGAAACTGCTCGCAGGAAAAATTACTGGAAGTACTGGATATGCTGGGCAATTCCGGCATAAAACATTTTAATTGTGATATGATATACGGCATCCCCGGTCAGAAAACCGCCGACTGGGAAAAAGATTTGCACCGGCTGTTGGAATTCAATGTGGATCATGTATCGTGCTATTCACTTACTCCGGAAGAAGGTTCCGCTCTGGGCGGGACTTTTGTCATAGATGACAACTGTGCAGATGAAATGTACGACATCGCAGAAAAAGTACTTGCCCGATCCGGGATATTCCGGTATGAAATATCCAACTATGCCGTTCCGGGGGGAGAGTGCAGACACAACTGCAATGTCTGGCGCGGCGGCAGACTTGCCGGATTCGGACCTGCCGCAAGCGGGTTTGACGGCAGGGACCGGATGAGTTACTGTGCGGATATCCACCGCTGGCTCGACGGATATGAGGCTGAAAAAGATGTGATTTCTCCTGAAGCACGATTGGAGGAGATTTTCGCAGTCAATCTCCGTACCGTCAATGGCTGGGATCAGGATTCCTGGAGCAAAGTGAAAGGTTCCGGAAACTGGAACGGAAGAATAGAAAAAATGTTACGCATCGGAAAAATGTTTCCGGGGTGTGTAATAATTGAAAACAACCGGATATATCTTTCCGGCAGGGGATTGCGTTTTTGGGACAATATAGCGGGAGAAATATTGATATGAGTATGGAAGAAACTCCTTTTGTACCTTATAAAAGATACCGGGTGGTCATCTCTTACGACGGTACAAATTACAGCGGATGGCAGATACAGAAACATTCTCTGGCGATTCAGGAAGTAATCCAGAGAAAACTGACCAACCTTTATGATCGTCAGGAAATACATCTGGTCGGGTGCAGCCGTACTGACCGCGGCGTACACGCCCAGGGATTTGTCGCCAGTTTTCTGGTGCCGGATCGTCCGGATATCCCGCCGGAAAAACTGATGAAAGCGATCAACCACCAGATGCCGCCGGATATCAAAATAAGAAGTATCGAAGAAGCCCCGCTGGAATTCAATGCCAGATACGATGCCAAGGGCAAAGCATATACTTATATTATCAATAACGGTCCGGAATCACCTTTTATCGACCGTTACGCGTGGCATCCCATTCACCGTATGGATCCGGAAAAGATCCGTGCCGCCGCCGCAGTTCTGACCGGTACGCACGATTATTCCAGTTTTGTGGTTGAACGCAAAATGATCGATGATGCCGTGAGAACGATATACCGCATCGAAGTTGACGAATTTCAGGATCTTATTTGCGTTACATTTGTCGGTAACGGCTTTTTGTACAAAATGATCCGCTGTCTGATGGGAACTCTGGAATGGGCAGGTGCCGGTAAAATCACTCCGGATGAGGTAAAAGCCATTCTCGAAGCCAAAAGCCGTCTCGCCGCACCGGAAACAGCTCCGCCAAATGGACTCTTTCTGATGCGGGTGTTTTACGATCAACCGGAGCTGGAAAATTTCAAGTTGACCAAACTCCCGTTTCTGGAAATGGGAGCTGTTTCAGAAAAAAATGAAAAAATTTGATTTTTTTTCAAAAAAACTCTTGAAAAATTGCAAATAGGAATTATATTTATTTAGTAAGGATAACTAATAGCAGAAAAAAGCGAAAATGCCGGATACCTGTACCGCCAGTGAATTTGAAAGTTTGTGCCGCCTGAACGGTTGGAAATGTACCGTCCAGCGTTTCAAAGTTTATGAATTTCTTCGCGGCAACCGCACTCATCCGACAGTGGATGATGTATGCCGGGCGGTACGGCAAACACTGCCCCGGGTTTCCACTGACAGCATTTATCGCATTCTTGATCAGTTTTCTGAAGTTAATGTGATCCGTAAACTGGCGTCATTCACTCCGGTGCGTTATGACTGGGAAACGGCGGCACATACACATTTTGTCTGCCGCAGCTGCAATGCCGCTGAAGATTTGGAAAACATTCCCGTGCCGGAAATCCCGGCGGGATTGAATATGTCAACCATCGGTCAGGTATTGAGTGCAGAGTATCTTGTCGAAGGCATCTGCAATCGCTGTCTGAACCAAAACAAAGGAGTAAAAAAATGAAAATCGATCCGAATTCCAAAACCGCAAAAAATCTGGCCTATGCTTTTGCCGGAGAATCCCAGGCCCGCAACAAGTACACCTATTTTGCCAGTGCTGCCAAAAAAGAAGGCTACGAGCAGATCGCCGCTATCTTTGAGCAGACTGCCAATAACGAAAAAGAACACGCCAAACTCTGGTTCAAAGCACTCGGCGGTATCGGCGATACTATGACCAACCTTGCCGCCGCCGCCGCAGGTGAGCACGAGGAATGGACTGAAATGTACAAAACCTTTGCCGAAGAAGCGGCAGAAGAGGGCTATACCGAACTCGCCGCCCAGCTCGCCCGTGTGGCTGAAATCGAAAAACGGCACGAAAACCGTTATCGCAAGCTGATCGAAAATCTGGAAAGCGGTGAAGTCTGGGTACGTACCGGTGAACGCCGCTGGGAATGCCGCAACTGCGGACACGTCCATATCGGCGACACTGCTCCCAATGTCTGCCCGACCTGCTTCCATCCGAGAGCTTATTTCGAAATCGAAGCCCAGAACTACTGATTACAGGTCAGAAACAATTCAGGCGGGACATCTGTCCCGCCTTTTTTTACCCCCGCGGATGAAATTTTTTGTGGACAGACAACAGTCTTGACTTGTCCACGTGAGTGTATATTTCAGTGGTGGCAATATCAGAGTGGCCGAGCATTTCCTGGATTATACGCAAATCAGCTCCGTGAGAAAGCAGGTGGCTGGCAAAACTGTGCCGCAAGGTATGGGGGTAGATATTTTTGTCAATACCGGCAAGCAGTGCCGCATTTTTGACTATCTGCCAGATGCGTTCACGGTCAAGTTTTCTGCCGTTGTTGGAAACAAAGACAGTGTTTACCGGTGGCTTGTCAAGGACAAGTTCCACCCGGGCTTTTTGCAGATAACGCTGCAGCAGTCGCTTCGCCGGCACTCCAAACGGGACGATGCGGGTTTTGTTGCCTTTGCCGCTGATCCGGAGCAGATTGTTTTCAAAATCCAGTGCCGTCAACGGCAGGGAGGCGGCTTCCGACACCCGCAAGCCGGAACTGTAAAGTAATTCCAGTATCGTCCGGTTGCGCAGTTCCAGCGGGTCGGAAGAACGGTTGGAAAAAACATTCAGCAGTTTGTCGATTTCATTTTCGGAGAGAAATTCCGGCAGATTTTTCCACAGTCGCGGCGAATCTATTAGATCGGCACAATCGCCGGAAATCAATTTTTCAGCGGCGAGAAAGCGGAAAAGCATTTTTATGGAAATAAGATGCCTTGCCACAGTGGTGCTGGCAAGTCTTCTTTCCCGCAAATCATCGAGTGTATCCAGCAACAGTTCGTAATTTGCTTCGTTCCACGAGGAAATCTGTCGCGATGCAAGATAATCGGCACAATTTCTCAAATCAGAGATATAAGCCTCTCTGGAATTTACACTTAAACCGCGTTCCAGAGTCAGATATTCCGCAAAGCGTTTGATGCCGTCGGCAAAGGTTATCATTTGATTTCAGAACTGCGTTTGCCGTAACGGTGACATTCCAGCAGATGAGTCACCGCTTCTCCGGCGGTATCCACTACTTTGAATAAATCAATGTCCTCCGAAGAGATCATACCTTCGGCGATCAGGGTTTTTTTGAACCATTCGACCAGACCTCCCCAGAAATCCGTACCGACAAATATCATCGGGATCAGATTGATTTTTTCTGTCTGGATCATAGTCAGGACTTCGCTGAATTCATCCATCGTGCCGAAACCGCCGGGGTAAACGATGATGGCAGTGGAGTATTTGAGAAATGTCAGTTTGCGGATGAAAAAATAACGGAAATCCAATGATATATTCTGAAAATTATTCGGAGTCTGCTCGCACGGCAGTTTGATATTCAATCCCACCGAAAGCCCTCCAGCTTCAAAAGCACCCTTGCTTGCCGCTTCCATAATGCCGGGGCCTCCGCCGGTGATGACTCCGTAGCCGGAAGATACCAGTTGTTTGCCCAGTTCGTATGCCGAATTATAATAGGGCGAATCAGGTGCCGTCCGTGCCGAGCCGAATACCGACACCAGCATCCGGTCGATTTGTCCCATTTCGTCAAAAGCGCCGGTGATTTCCGACATTATCCGCATGACCCGCCATGCATCCATTTGCATGAAATCGGTATCTTTGTTTTTGCCGGAATTCCAGTCAGAGAGATCCTGTGTCATATCTAATATTCCTTATTTATCAATTGCACAGTCGTAACACACCTGTGCGGTTTTTCTGGCGGCATTGCCGCTGCCGTCGGCAAGCATAGTGCGTATGGCAGCGAGATCTTTTTCTTTTTCGCTCCGCAGAGTGCCGCCCGGCATGATTTTTTTCATTTCAGCGACGATCCTGCGGGGAGAAAATCTCCATTGCAGCAATTCCGGATAGATCTCTTTGCCGGAAATGATGTTGGTCATCACAAAAAATCCGCGGTAAAGTTTTACCAGTACCATTGCCAGAAGCAAAGTGAAATAATTCAGTTTGTAGCCGACGACCATCGGCAGTCCGGAAAGAGCCGCTTCCACTGTAACTGTACCGCTGGCGGCGATACCGGTACCTGCCTGCCGGAGCCAGCGGGATGTGTCACCGGTAGAAATGGATATTTCCGGCAGTTGAGGATCGGATTTGCGGAATTTATCAATGATATTGCGGCACATATCGGCAACTTTTTCTCTCGGCGCGGCAATATGAAATGATATTTCAGGATTTTCCTGCCGGAGTAAAATCGCTGATTTCAGCATCGGTACCAGCAAGCGGGAAACTTCGGATTTGCGGCTGCCCGGCAGAAGCAGAACTTTTTTACTGTCACGGCTGATCTCACCATCTGCGGCGGCTTTGGCATCGACGATATCCACCAGCGGATGACCGACAAATCTGGCATTGTAGCCGTGACTTGCGTAGAAATCGACTTCAAAGGGGAAAATGACCAGCATTTCCGAACATATTCTGGTCAGCACCGGCAGGCGTTTTTTATTCCACACCCAGACTTGCGGCGAAATATACCAGATGACTTTGATACCGAGTTTGTGCAGGGCTTTGGCGAAACGCAGATTGAATCCGGGATAATCGATCATTATCACAGCATCCGGGCGTTCCTTTTTGGCTTCGGAGAGCAGGTATCTGAATACCTTTATAAAAGTAAAGATCATTTTGAGTACTTCAAAAACGCCCATTACTCCCAACTCCGAGGAGTCAACTTTGACCGGTACTCCGGCATTGATCATATTGACTCCGCCCATACCGGAAATTTCCAGAGTTTCTCCTCTGGCGGCGGCTATTGCTCTCAATTCTGCGGCGATTTTCGCTCCGTAAATATCTCCGGATGATTCACCCGCCATTATCCATATTTTTTTCATACAATCAACACTTTTTTTACTTGTAAACGTATTTTTCATACTCTACAATGAAAGAGTGTTTTTTTCAAGTCCCGGCACCTCCTGTAAAGGTAAAAAATCCGTATTGTCCGGAAAATTCCGGGCAATACGGATCAGAGTGCATCACGCAGTTATTCTTTGACGCACATAATGTGATAGATGCCGTTTTTGATGATGCACCCCTCGGTTTCGTGCTCGAAACCGGGGAATGCGGCATCCCAGTCGGCAAGAGTCCGCAAATATGCTATATGTACGCAATCTGCACCGCCGAAACGTTCCCCTGACATCAGCATCGGTATCCCCGGGGGGTAGGGGATGATGGCAGTGGCGGAAATTCTGCCGGAAAGCTGATCGATGGGGACTGTTTCGACTTCGTTTTCCACGATTCTGGAATAAGCATCACGCGGGATCAATGCCGCCGGAGGCAGGTTTTCGTAAGCGGTGTTGAGTTTGGCAGTCGGATTGTGCTCTTTGAGGAACTCAAACATCCTTTCTCCCAGTGTACGCAAACCCATATCGCGGTATTTTTTACTGCATCTGGCTATTTCCGGCAGGATGTTTTCCAGAGGTACATTGGCATCGTACGCCTGTTTGAAATTCAGCAGAGCGTTAAGCAAAGTCACCCATTTGCCTTTGGTGATGCCGACCGAAAAGAGAAACATCAACTGGAAATCAGTGGAGCGGGTCGGGATGATCCCTTCGCGGTAGAGGTATGCCGCCACCAGTGCCGCGGGGACTCCTGTGTCAGACAATTCACCATCCACAGAAATACCGGGTGCAAGGATGCTGACTTTGATCGGGTCAAGCATCACCCAGTTGCGGTCAAGGTTTTTGAAACCGTGCCATTGTGCTTTGGGGTCGAGCCACCAATGTTCCTGATTTACGGCAAGTTCGCCGGCGGGTGCATCGGCAAAATCGATTTTTTTATTATGATATTTGATTTGCGGAGTATTCCAGATATCAAAAAACCACTCGCCTTTGCGGGCAAAATCCCGGGAGATTCTGGCGAGAGCCTGCCGGAATTCAATGGCTTCGTCGATGACTTCCCGGGTAAGTTCCCTGCCGCTGTCTGCCATAACTTTGGCGGAAATATCATTAGAGGCACAGATCGCATAAAGCGGAGAAGTGGTGGTGTGCATCATATACGCCTGATTGAAACGGTCAAAACTTATCGGGCGTCTGCCGTTTCTGACGTGGATGAAACTTGCCTGTGACAGCGCTGTCAGCAATTTGTGAGTGGAATGCGTGGCAAAAATGGTCGCTCCGCGGTGATCCGCCGGATTGCCGCGCATGGCAAAGCATCCGGAATACAACGGATTGAAGCGGGCATAACCATACCAGGCTTCATCAAAATGGATGCGGTCGGATGAGCGGTCAAGGATCGCTTCGACTTCTGCTGCATTGTAGCACAGACCGTCATAAGTACAGTTTGTGACCACCGCATAGGAAGAGCGGCTGTGGGGGAATTGAGATCCGGCATTTTTAAGTTTTGCCGCGATCGCAGCCGGAGTCATTTCAGATCTGGGGATGGGCCCGATGATCCCGTAGGCATTGCGGCTGGGGATGAAATATATCGGTTTCGCTCCTGTCAGGATCATACCCTGTTCGATGGATTTGTGACAGTTGCGGTCGCACAGGACGCATTCTCCGGGAGAAACAGCCGCCTGTATCACTGTGCGGTTGGAGCCGGAAGTCCCCACCACTCCTGAATATGAAATATCTGCTCCAAAAGTTTTTGCCGCAAATCTTTCACACTCCTCAAATGCTCCGGTATGGTCGAGCAACGAGCCGATGGAACTGCGTTCAATGCCGGTATCAGTGCGGAAAAGGTTCTCGTCGTAGAAATCGTAAAACTTTTTGCCGGCGGCATTTTTAGTGAATCCTCTGCCGCCCTGATGCCCGGGAGCCGCCCACGAATATTCGTGATAACGCTCGTTGTAATCTGCGATCGCCTTAAACAATGGAGGCAGTAATTTCTGACGGTAACGCCAGATCGCCGCCATGATCCTGCCGGAAATAAATACCGGACTGTCTTCAAAAATCCAGATGAATTCACTGGAGTTTTTCAAGAAATCCGCAGATATCAAATCTGCACATTTTGCCCGGTCGGCAAGCAGAAAAAGCGGTACACCGGGCAATTTCCGGCTGACGATTTCCATAATAGCTGCGGCATCCGGCATCTGGCTGTTTGCTCTGGGGAGATCGGCAGCAAGCAGGACAGCGTCGATGTCGGTGTCGCAGGAAATCAGCGGATAGGACTCAATATAACTGTTGACAGTTGACACAGTGACATTTTGTTCTTTCAACGCTTTGGTAAGTGCATTGACTGCATTGCGCATTACAGCACTGCCGGAAACGCAGGGGTCTTCAATGATGAGAACTTTTTTCTGATTCAGGTTTTTCATAAAATCACCTCTTTGATTACAAACTCAATTTACCGCACGAAGCAAGTATGACCGCAATGATGCCGATCAAAATCAGCAATGCCGCTCCGATCGATTCACCGCGGGTGAAAGCCGTTTTGCCAGCCACACGGTGCTGGTATCTGGACCAGAGAAACACGGGGATCCCCAACACCATAAAACAGCACGCCATAAGCAGATACTGCAAACCTGCGGCATAGATCATCCACAGTGCGTAGAGCGAACCTGCGGCACCGCAAAAGAGGGCAAATTTTCTGCCGCTGACCGGATTGGCGGGGAAGTTCTTTTCGCCGGCGTATTTGAAAAGATAAAGAGTACATGCCATATAAGGAGGCAGGATCATTACCGAAGTGATTGACAGCATCGTATTCCACGCATTATTGGCAAAATAGACCATGATCATCGTCAACTGCATAACAATACTGCTGACCCACAGTGAAACATCGGGAGCAGAGTGCAAATTGGTGTGACGGAAAATCACCGGAAATGTATTGTCCTGTGCCGCCGCCCAGGGGATTTGGGCAATCATAATGGTAAATGCCAGCCAACTGCTCAAAATAGCGATGACAACACCGAGATTCATCAGCACTCCGCCCCACCTGCTGTGGACGGCTTCCTGCAGCAGACCTGCGGTCGAGGGATTCGCCAGTTTTGCCAGCTGCCACTGCTCCATATTGCCGAAAGGCAGTACCGAGAGCAGAAAGTAGAGGATGAGGCAGAAAACAAACCCGAGCAATGTGGCTTTGCCGACTGCTTTTTGACTTTCGGCATTGCCGGATACGACAACCGCACCCTCGATACCGATGAATACCCACAATGTCACCATCATCGTTGAGCGGATCTGGCTGAGCATTGAACCGAGCGGTTTTACTCCCGCTTGCGGCAGGATTTCAGTTCCTGTCATATCCGTGCCAAAAAGTTTCCAGCGGAAAAACCAGATCATAAAAATGATAAAAATCGCCAGCGGGACAACTTTGCATATCGTGCCGATGATGTTGAGTCCGCTGGCCTGCTTCATTCCCCGCAATACGGCAAAGTTCATCAGCCAGATGATGATAGAACCGCCGATGATAGAGTAAAGATTGTTTCCGCCGGTAAATGTTCCCGGGAAAAAATAATCCAGAGCATCCATCAGCAGTACTGCGTAACCGACATTGCCGAAAATATTGCTCAACCAGTAAAGCCACGCCATCTGAAATCCGGTAAATCTGCCGAATCCAAGTCTGGCATAAGCATAAATGCCGGTCGTGGCATCAGGACGGGTCACCGAGAGGATACGGAAAGTATTTACCAAAAAGAAAATACCGACACCGGTGATCAGCCACGATATCATAACTGCAACAACAGAAGCATCTTGCGCCATATTTTGCGGCAAGCTGAAAACTCCTCCGCCGATCATGGCACTCACCACCAGAGCCGCTAGGGCGAAAACACCGAGTTTCTTATTTGAATCAGACATTTTTCACTCCTTTTTCAGTTGTTGTCCGGCAAAGTGTTGTGTTCGTGGACTTTTGCCCAGGAGGCACTTCGCACCGCAGGATTGTTGATCCCAGCCACCGAGAGCTGCAAAATGGAAACTGCTCCGGAGTGGGTGTCAAGCCTGACCAGAACTTTGCGCGGATTGCCGTTGATCCCCGCTGTCTGCGGCATCGATACATCGATTTCTGCGGCGACAACAGCGTAACGGCTCGGAGTGAACCCTTGTGAATTTCCATTCCAGCCTGCGGTCATCAAAAGTGCCGCACCTCCGGCGGCAGTGGCAAGGATGATGCACGGGTGCCGCCATAAATCATTTTTCTGCATAATATTTCTCCTCTTTTTTTGACACAGCAAATGTTTCTCCCGTCATCTGCTGTCCGCAAAAATCAACATAAAATGAGTGAAATCTTAAATCAAGAAAAGTTTGCCTTTTTGTTGTTTGCGGTGTATATTATGATATGTGTCTGTGTGCCGTTTTTCCGGCGGCATCCAACGGTTTTGTTTATTATTGACAGTAAAGTTGTTAAGACGGAAATCATGGACGAAAAAAAGTTGACTCTGGGTGTGAAAGTTTCCGGCCCGATGGGACTGCATTGCCGCCCTGCGGCAGAGCTGGTCAGGATCGCCGGTAAATTTGCTTCAGACCTCACTCTGCACCGCGCCGATGCTCCCGGCTCTGTCGCGGATTGCCGCAGTGTGCTGGCTCTGCTTACCCTTGCCGCCCCGGACGGTACCGAATTGATCCTCACTGCAAACGGCAGTGATTGTGAAAATGCGGCGCGGGAGATAGAAGCTTTTTTTGCCGCCGGATTTTCGAATGAAGTGTGATTTGGCAGCAAGCAGGAAATCGATATGGCTCTGTCGGCTCAAAGTATAAAAGTTATCGCAATATCTCCCGGTATTGCCATCGGCAAGGTTCTGAAAATAAGGCGCAACAGCCGTATGCAGGAACCGGAAAAAGTCCCCGTCGCTCCGGAAAATGTCGAAACTGAAATCGCCCGCCTCAAAACTGCCGTCGCTGAAGCCAGAGAGCAACTGCAGGAACTTCGCCGCAAACTCGGCGATAGTATAGAAAAAGAGCAGGCAGACATCATTGATGCCCATTCTCTTTTGGTGGAAGACCGCGCTTTTATCGGGGAAGTCGAATCCCGCATCCGTGAAGAAAAAGTCTGTGCGGATTATGCCCTCTTTTGCGCGACGGAGCATTTCGTGGATGTTTTCAGCAAAATGCCCGATCCCTATTTGCAGGAAAGAGCCTCTGATATCCGCGATATCGGTATAAGACTTCTGGCAAACCTGACCGATGATGTCGTAGAGAGACCGGATATGGATGATCGCAGGATCATTGTCGCCGATACGCTCGCTCCGTCGGAAACGATCCAGCTGGATAAAACCAAGGTTCGCGGCTTCGCGGTGGGGTCCGGCAGTGCCACCAGTCATACTGCGATCCTCGCCCGTTCCATGCGTATTCCCGCTGTGGCAGGTCTGCCCCCTGAAATACTTGACGAGCTTCAATCATCGGATAAAGTTATCATTGACGGATTTGCCGGCAGATTCATCATAAATCCCGATGAGCGTACTGAATACGCTTATATGGAAAAATCCCGCAGTGCCGAGAGATTGATGGATCAGCTTGCTTCAGAAAACGACTTGCCTCCGGAAACCAAAGACGGTTTTACCGTTGAGATCGCCGCCAATATCGATTCCGCCGAGCAGTTTGCCGAAGCCAAAAAAGCCGGAGCGAGCGGAGTGGGGCTTTTCCGTACCGAATTTATGTTTATGAGCGACATCTTGCCGGATGAGGAAACTCAGTTTGAAGTTTACAAAAATCTGATATTTTCTGCCGGAGATGCCCCGGTGACAGTCCGTACTCTGGATATCGGAGCGGACAAAATTTCCGGCTCGGTCAGCCGTACCCAGGAAGCCAATCCGGCTCTGGGATTGAGAGGCGTGCGGCTCTGTCTTTACGAAAGACGCGATATTTTTGAAACCCAGTTGCGGGCTTTGCTGCGTGCTGGCCGTTACGGTGATCTGCGGATCATGCTGCCTATGGTCAGCTGCGTTCAGGAAGTCATCGAAACCAAGGATATCATCAATCGTATAACCAACGAATTGACCGCAGAAAAAAAAGAATTTTCTTCGCATTTCAAACTGGGGGTAATGGTGGAAACTCCGGCGGCGGCACTCAATGCCGGAGACCTCGCCCAGCACGTCGATTTTTTCAGCATCGGTACCAATGATCTGGCACAGTACACTATGGCGATCGACCGGATGAATGAAAAAGTTTCCTACCTCAACAAAGCCAGCAGTCCGGCGTTGCTGCGATTGATCAGTTATTGTGTGGATTGCGCTACGATGCACGGTATCCCGGTTTCAGTCTGCGGTCAGATGGCGGCAGATCCTGCAATGGCTCTCTTGCTGATGGGGATAGGGGTGAATGAGTTGAGTATGGCTACTCCGGCGATCCCGGTGGTGCGCCGTGCAATAAGAAGTGTGTCGCTCTACGAGACCGAAATGCTGGTGGAGCAGTCGATAAACAGTGCAGATGATGACAAACCGGCGCTTCTGGCGGAGCAGTTGCTGAAACTGCGTTCTCCGGAGTTGCTTGAAATATGATTTGAAGCAGGAAAAACTGAAATGTGGCGTTTTATTTATAATCTTTTTTTGCCGGTGGGATTTATCTTTTTTCTGCCGGGGGTGATTTACAAATACCGCAACCGCGGCGGCTGGAAAGATACCTTTGCCGAACGCTTCGGCATTTTCAGTGCTGACAGAAAAGAGGAACTTAAAGCATATCACGGCGCGATCTGGATACATTCGGTCAGTGTCGGAGAAACAGTGCTGGCGGTTTCGATGATAGAAAAGTACAAAAAACTTTATCCGGGCAGAAAGTTTGTCATTTCCACCACTACCACCACCGGTCAGGAAATCGCAAGAAAAAAGACTCCTGCAGATACAGCAGTGATATTCTGCCCCATTGATTTTCCCTGTATGGTGAAAAGAACTTTGAATGTCATACAGCCCTCGATGCTGGTGATTTTTGAAACTGAATTGTGGCCTAATATGGTCGCGATCAGTCGCAAACGGGGAATTCCGGTGGCACTGGTCAACGGCAGGATGAGCGATCACTCTGCCAAAGGATACCGCCGGGCGAAATGCTTTTTCGCCCCTATGCTGGAAACTTTTAACGCTGTTCTGGTGCAGAGTGATCTTGATGCCAAAAGATTTCTCGATGTTTCGCCGTTTGCCAACGTGCAGATCACCGGCAATTTGAAATTTGACCAGACTCCTCCGGCTGATTTGCAGAAAATTGATCTCGCCGGATACTTCGGCGGAAATTACGGTACAGTGATCCTCGCCGCCAGCACCCATCCGGGAGAAGAAGACCTGATTACCGACAGTTTTTCCGCCCTTAAAGCAAAATATCCCGATCTGAAACTGGTCATCGTCCCCCGCCACGCCGAAAGAGGCAGTGATATCGGGGAAATGATAAAAAATAAAAATATTGCCTGTTGCCGCCGCAGTTGTATGGAAAAAAGCGAAACTCCGGTGGATATTCTGGTCGCAGATACCACCGGTGAGATGTTCCGTTTCATCGCTTCCTGTGATATCGTCATTATGGGCAAAAGTCTTGCCGGACAGGATGAAGGCCACAACCTCATCGAACCGGCTCTGCTTTCAAAACCGATAGTTACCGGCAGCGTTTTGCGTAATTTCCGTTTTATCCTTGATGTGCTGACTGCAGCTGACGCAGTGAAAACGGTAAAAAATGATACCGAATTGACCGGAATACTTGATTCGCTCGTCGCTGATCCTGATCTGCGGGAAACTCTCGGCAAACGGGCAAGTGCCGCCCTCGCGGTCCACTGCGGAGCCTCGGAACGCACGATCGAAGCATTGGAAAAACTTCTTTGTCCCTGCGAAAACGGGGACAGCAAATAATCAGCGAAAGAGCAGGTGCGACCCGTGGCAGAAAAAAAAATCATAAAGGGAGAGGACTTCTCTTTGCAATTTTGCGGCAGCGGCAAAAATGTTGCAGTGCTGACAGTCAAAGGTATTGTCAGATGTACACTGGGGAGAGTTCAGTGCGGGAAATTCAGTGAATTGGGTTCGCTGGAAAAGAAATTGCGTCTGCACCGCACGTCAGATGGCTTTGAGGCCAGAGTGGACAGTGAAAATATCATTCCTTTCGGATGTGAATATTCCGTGTGCCGCAAATTTGTCTGTGCCGACGGACTTCTGGATATCACAACCGACATCGCGGCGGTGAATTTCGGCCGGGTCGGTGATATCGGATTGGAGCAGATATCTTTTGCCGGAGATGGGTTGCAGGCAACTCTCTGCACGCTTGGCGGCAGGGAAATAACACTGGATAATTCATCCGGCAGTGTGGAACTGGGCAGCGATTTGCCGTTGCGGATGCAAGTGACCTACCCGGATGGAGTCAGTTGCGAATTTTCTCCCGGATTTGATATCTGGCGCCATTGTGCGGCGGAAAAAATCCCGGGTGCCGATGCAGAATATCTGATAACTGCCGATCAGTCCGGCATTAAACTCAACCGCAAAGTACTGATGTACGACGGGACAACGGAACCGGAAAAACGCCCCTGGAAATTCAACACTATGTTGGTCTGGATGTCAGAAAACGAAAGAGATAAAAAATCTCTGCCGCAAACAGGAGAAAAAATTTCCGGTTGTCCGCTTTCCGGCAGTTACCGCCGGGAAATCCGCCGCCGTCTGCGCCGGAATACCGGTGATTTTGTACTGATTTCAGCAATGGATAAATTGTGCAGTGATCCGGCTCACCTTGACCGTGCCGGCAAGGGGGAATTACTGCACCGCGATACTGCGGAATTTCTCACTACTTATATCTGGGCCAACCGGCTGCTGGCAAGACAGGGCGGAAGTTTTATCATCGTACCGGAAAACGGTCAATTTACTTCGCTTGCCGCTATGCGTATGGCAACTCCGCTGAAACAGCTTGCTCCGGAGGAGGATGAAAATTGAGATCGCAATTCCGTCCCTGTATAGATATTCACGACGGCAAAGTAAAGCAGATCGTCGGCGGCACGCTGGATAACAGCGAAACTCCCAGAACAAATTTTGTTTCAGAGCAGTCGTCAGCGTATTTTGCCTCGCTTTACCGCCGGGATGATTTGCGGGGCGGCCACGTCATAATGCTGGGCAGAAATAATGAATCTGCCGCAAAAGAGGCACTTGCGGCTTATCCCGGCGGATTGCAGGTCGGCGGGGGGATCGATCCGTCAAATGCCGCAGAATACCTCGATGCCGGAGCCAGTGCCGTCATTGTTACCAGTTATGTTTTTTGCAACGGCGAACTGAATTTGGAGCATCTGCAGGAAATTTCTTCTCTTGTCGGCAGGGATAAACTGGTACTTGACCTTTCCTGCCGCAAAAAAGATGGCAAATATTTTATCGTTACAGACCGCTGGCAGAAATTTACCGCGTGGGAAGTTTCATCAAAGACGCTTGATTTGTTGAGTAATTATGCCGCAGAATACCTTGTCCACGCAGTGGATGTAGAGGGCAAATGTGCCGGAATAGATGAGGTACTGGTGGCATTTCTGGCAGAAAATTCCCCGCTGGAATGTGTCTATGCTGGCGGCATCAGTTCTTTTGCCGATATTGATAAAATAAAAACGACCGGACGGGGCAGGATCCACTATACTATCGGCTCTGCACTGGATATTTTCGGCGGGAAACTTTCCTATCGGGAAGTTGTTGACAAAAACAAAGAGTAAAAATATTATACCTTAATTTACCGGGGTTGATTTATGAGCAAATTTCTCGCATTTGATTTTGGCGCGTCCAGCGGACGCGGTATCATCGGAACTTTGGAAAACGGCAAACTTTCTTTGCAGGAAATCCATCGTTTCCCCAATGGGCCCGTAGAAGAAAACGGACATTTTTACTGGGATTATGACCGGCTGTCAGCTGAAATCATTACCGGACTGGGCAAGGCTCTTGAGATCGAACCGGAACTTGACGGTATCGGTATCGATACCTGGGGCGTGGATTATCTCCTTTTTGACCGTACTGACGGCAGAATCGTTTGCCGACCCTTTTGCTACCGGGATGAGAGAACCGTGGAAGCGGCCAAAATCCTGGGGGTTGTGCCGATGACAGAACTTTATGCTGCCAGCGGAATTTATCCCAACAGTTTCAACACGATTTTTCAGTTGCTGGCGCATCAGAGAGAGTATCCTGAAGACCTTAAAAATTCGGTTTTTCTGCCGATCCCGGATGCTTTTGCTGCGATGCTGGGGGGAGATTTTACCGCTGAATACACCCATTGCTCCACTACCGGACTGCTTGATCCCTATACCCGCGACTGGTGCTGGGAACTGATCGACCGTATCGGTCTGCCCCGGAAAATTTTCCCCAAAGTCGTGCCGTCCTGCACTCCGGGCGGTATGCTCAAAGAGGAGATTTGCCGCAAACTCAACTGCAAACCGATCCGGATTTTCAAGATCGCTTCGCACGATACCGGCAGTGCCTTTATGTCAGTCCCGGCGCCAGCCGGTCAGGATTTTGCCTGCATAAGTGCCGGTACATGGGCTTTGTTTGGTACTGAAACAGATACTCCTTGCATCTCGGATGAAACTTTGAAAAACGGTTTCACCAATGAGGGCGGAGTTTGCAATACTATCCGCTTTTTGACCAATATTATGGGCAGCTGGCTGTTTCAGGAAACCCGCCGGGTGTGGAATGAAAATGGCAGGGATTTGAGTTTTTCTGATATGGAAAAAATGGCGCTTTCCGCCACCCCCTGCAAATATCTCATAAATCCCAATGACAGCCGCTATTTCACTCCGGGAGATATGCCGGGCAGGATCGCTGAATTCTGCCGTGAATCAGGGCAGGGCGAGCCGGATGATGCCGGTATAGTCCGGGCGATCTATGATTCTCTTGCTATGTATTTCAATAACAAACTCGGTTTGATTTCATCCATTACCGGCAAAAAATATACAGTTTTCAATATCGTCGGCGGCGGTACCAAAGACCGTTTGCTTATGCAGCTTACTGCCGATGCGATGAATATTCCTGTGATTGCCGGACCGGTGGAAGCAACTGCCGCCGGAAACATTTTGGGTCAGGCATTGGCAAGCGGAAATATCGCAAGCCTTGCAGAAGCAAGGGAAGTGATACGCAATTCTTTTGATGTCATCACTTACACGCCCGATGCCGCCAGTCATGAACTTTTCTGCCGTACTGCAGAACGTTTTTCTGAAATCCTGAAATGAGTCGGTTTACCGGAAAAAAACTCTTTGTAATTGCTTTTTTTGCGGTTTTATTCTGTTGCTGCGGCAGTGAGCGAGTGATCCATACTGCCGCCGGCGGCAGAGTGAAAACACTTGACCCGGCACAGGCTGATGATCTTGCCAGCCGTAATCTTGCCGGAGCAATTTTTGATACTCTGGTGGAATATGATTATATCCGCAGACCTTACACGCTCAAACCGGCGATGCTTTCTGAAATGCCGGTTTGCAGTGCTGATTTCAAAAGATATGATTTCAAACTGCGGGATGACCTTTATTTCGCAGAGCATCCGGAAATAAAAGTTTCAAAGCACGAACGCCGGATAACATCAAAGGATGTGCTTTACTCAATTTTGCGTATTGCCGACAGCCGTAATCACAGTCCGGTTTACTGGATTTTCCGGGGGAAGATCGCCGGTTTGGATGACTTCCATCTTGCCAGCAAAAAGGCTCTGCCGGGTGATATGTCGCTTTACCGGAGCGGGATACCGGGTTTTGTCATTCGTAACGAAAGAGAATTTTCGATTCTGCTGACCCGCCCTGATCCCCGTTTTCTCTATATCCTTGCCATGCCCAATGCCGGGATAGTTCCCGGTTACGCGGTGGAAAAATTCGGCGATGATTTTGCCCGCAAGCCGCTTGGTTCAGGACCATTCATACTCCGTCAGTGGATCAATGATTACC
>JAZONW010000047.1:0-6611 GCA_045654745.1 Victivallaceae bacterium
GGGGGAGAGACCTTTTTCTGCAGCCTCGGCAAAGAGTCTTGCCACACCGGTTTTGAGTTCATCGAATTTTTCCGGCACGCAGGATGCGGCAACAGTGGCGATGCCGCCGTCACGGAAACAATTAGCCCCGCTTTGCATTGAGAGTGCCAGAGGATTTTTCAACTCAAATTCTGTATTCAACACCGCATTGCTCGAACCGGCAAGCAAACCCAACATCAAATCCATTGCCGGCATTTTTTCATCGGTGGCCCTGCCCAACGGCATACACCACAGCATTCTTTCCTGCGGGTCGGGGATAACAATTGAATTTTTTCTGCCGCCGGATGCCGCAACCGGAACCGGTAACGATCGCATACCGGCACGACGCTGCCACTGCCCGAAACAGCGGTTGACACAATCGTAAAACCCGGCACCGTCCACTTCGCCCACCGCCACAATGATACAATTTTGCGGGACGTAATTGCTGCGGTGAAAATCTACCAGATCCTCCCGGGTGATCTCACTGATCAATTCCCGGTATCCTATAACCGGCAAACTGACCGGATGTCCGGCAAAGGAAACTTCTCTTGCACAGTTGAAAAGCCGACCCCAGACATTATCAAGAGTTCTGTCACACTCACGCAATATCACCTTTTTTTCCGCCCGGAAGCGGCGGGCAGGTATATCCGGAGTTTGGATCATACTGCTGAATATCTCAAGGGTCCGGGATAATTCACCCGCAGATACTTTGGCGGTCAATACCGTTTTATCAAAAGAGGTGTAAGCATTGATATCACCTCCGGCACGCTGTATTTTTTCCGGGCCGCTGCGCCCGGCATAACCGCGGCATCCCTGAAACAGCATATGCTCCAAAAAGTGAGCGATACCGCTTCCGGCACGACTGCCCTCATCCATACTGCCCGCTTCGACAAGGCACTGAATACTTACCGCGCCGCCCGGACGGTACAGCGATACCGCCCGGACTCCATTCGGCAGGGTAAACTCCCTGCAATCAGAAAAAAATTCCATTTCTCAATCCAATAGCGGCAACGTTCCGGAAATTTTATATACCGGAAGTTGCGAAAAACTGAAATCCACATCAAAATCTTCCGGTTTATCACCATCAGATGCCCCCAATATACCCGCATCTATCATCAGATAAACCAATTTCCCGAAATCCGATGCCCGGCGGATGCCCCATTTGTCAAGCACTCCGGGAGCAGCCGCACCAAATTTGACGCGTGCCAACTCTCTTGCTCCGCAGAGCAGTTCCATCGCAGATACATGACGCAACTGCGCCAGTTTTGTAACGGTATGATTTACTGATTCAGAAACAAACACGCACGCATCCGGAGTAAATTCAGGATGCTCTGCTACGATTTTTTCTATCCGTTGATCAGGGATTTTTTTCATTTTTCCAATGTTTCCTTTCCCCTGCCGCGAATCAGAGCCTGCGGGTTTTCTGAGAGATAATCAGTGAGCATTTTTATGGACTCCAGAGTGCGGTTGAGCTGCAGTAATGTTGAACGCAGCAGGGCTCCGGTTTCATCGACACTGCCGGCACTGCGGCGGAAAGCGGCAGAACTGGCGGGCAAATCCATTTTTTCAAGATCGCTTCCGGCTTTTTCCGCAATTTTATCCAGTGCGGCAAGAAGTGTGGAAAGATTATTCACCAATTCCTGCATTTTCTTTTCATCCAGCACCCGGTTTACTGCGGCGGTGCTTTCTTCCAGATTTTCAGCGGCATCGCTGATGCGGTTTAGAGCCAGTTTTATCGCCGGATCAGCCAGAATGGAAGAAATACTCAACAGAGATCTTTCAAGTTCTTCACTGATTTCCTCAAATTTCACATTGGCGAGTTTTTCCAACGCATTGGTCACTGTGAGGGTGATATCTTTGAATGATGACGGCACAGACGGCATATATACCGTGTCGCTTTCACTTATCTGCATCCGCAAATCTTCCGGCAGGGCGGGAATATCACTCCCGGCAGAAACCAGATAATCAAAATCAATGTATTTCATACCGGTGATACCGGCATATTCCAGACGGCAGCGCAGCCCTTTGGGAATTTCCCGCTGCAAATACTCGTGGAAACGGCGGCGTTTGAAATCCCGGCTTCCCTTGCCGATAAAATGTTTCAATTCGATTTCCATATCCACTTTGACGATACGGTCTTCGACCATAATGGTGATTTCAGAAACACTGCCGATCGGCACGCCCCGGTATTTCACCTGCGAGCCGGCAGACAACCCCTGCACTGATTCAGAGAAACAAGTGACCAGTGAGGCTTTTTCTGTAAAAATCGAAGAAAGCCCGAGAAAAAATAAAACTGCAATCAGCAATGCAAATCCGACAACGGTAAAAAGTCCCAGACGCATATTTCGTGTACGCTCATCCATGTTTTTCCTCTCCTTTCAATCCGGAACGGTTCAAGAAATCTCTCACCCATTGGTTTTCTGATTCATATCGCAAATGGCGCGGATCGCCGCGATCGGCAATGGATCTTGTCGCTTTATCCAGCATAATGACATTATCCACAACCGCAAAAATACTATCCAATTCGTGGGTGATCATAACTACGGTCGCACCGAGTTTATCCCGCAAAGACAGTATCAGACGGTCAAGTTCGGCAGATGCCAGCGGATCAAGCCCGGCTGACGGTTCATCAAAAAAAAGTAATTCCGGCTCCAATGCCAGAGCCCTTGCCAGACCGGCACGTTTTTTCATACCTCCGGAAAGTTCCGCCGGCATAAAAGCTCCGAACTCCTGCAATCCCACCAACGCGAGTTTTTCTGCGACGATCCCGGCAATCTTTTTTTCATCGAAACCGGAAAATTCACGTAACGGCAGAGCTACATTTTCCGCCACACTCATCGATCCGAAAAGTGCCCCGCCCTGATAAGTCACTCCGAATTTACGCATCAAACGGCGTTTTTTTTCGCCGTAAGTATTGACTATGGTTTCGCCGAAAACTTCGATATCGCCATTCAGCGGCCGGAGCAAACCGGTAATGTGTTTCATCAGGGTGCTTTTACCGCATCCGGAACCGCCCAGCACACCGAAAATCTCTCCGCGATGGATCGAAAAATTGAGGTTTTCCATAATTATCCGGTCGTCATAACCGATGGTGAGATCGCTGACTTTGATGATTTCCTGCATTTTCAGTACCCGATGAATGAATAAAGTATCGTCATTACGGCATCAGAAATGACCACCAGAAATATCGACAGCACTACCGCTTTGGTAGCACTCACCCCCACCCCCTGGGCATCACTGCCGGAGGAAAATCCGCAATAGCATCCTGCCAGAGTGATCAAAACTGCAAAAGTCACACATTTCAGCACTCCGAGAATAAATGTCACACCATCCAATACCGCCACCGTTCTGCCGGCATAAGCGGCAGGCGGGATATCCATAACTGTGATACCGATCAGCATTCCACCCGCCAATCCGGCAATATCGGCAAAAACAGTCAACAACGGCATAGCGATCGCCATCGCCGCCATTTTGGGCAGTACCAGATATGAAGTTACCCGGATACCCATTGTTTCCAGTGCGCTGATTTCCTCATTTACTTTCATCGTACCGAGTTCAGCGGCAAAAGCAGAGCCTGCCCTGCCGGTCAGAATGATCGCCACCATCAGCGGTCCGAATTCTTTAAGGACAGAGAAGCCCACCAGATCAACGGTAAATATTTCTGCGCCGAATTGCCGCAGCTGCAGCGCTGCCTGAATGCCGAGGATAGCACCCATCAGAAAAGAGATAAGCAAAACAACCGGCAGGGATTTTACGCCACAAAGGTCGAGATAGTATTTGAAATCCCGCTTGCGTATCCCTTTACCGGTAAAAATATCCGGCAGGGCATCAGTAACTGACCCGATAAATTCAACCGGTCGGGTAGAATTACTGCCCACGTTTTCCAGACGGGATTCCAGTTGTTTGCGGAAATTATTCACACAGCACCCCCGGTGCGGTCAGAACATCCTTGCCTGCCGCTGGGCTTTGATTTTGGGTTCTTCCAGCATAAGAGAATACCAGGCATCTCCCCAGCCGGAATTGCTGAAATGTTTGACTTTGCCGTTGAGCAGATTGTCGCAATTTTCCAGCACGATCGGATTGTCGGTACGATTTTTCACACCGACCAGAGCATCGATCGCCGCCTGGGTATTGCCCTGACGGATCTTGATCCAGGCATAAACGGAGGCCAGAAACGCCGCGGCATCGCCTTTCATTCTGGCACATTTACGGGTATAAAATTTATCCAGACCGGCATCTTCGTTGCGATACATACGCACCATTTTTATCGCCATTGACTGCTGGTCGAGCAACAAACTTTTAGGCAGTAATTCATCAACTTTTTTGAATTCTTTAAGCTGAAAAAACAACTGTACACGCATCGCGTTGAGCTGACGGCCGAGCATCATATTCCAATAGGTGAGAGAATTGCAGCCGTCAAGTTCTGCCAGCATATCTTTTGCCGCCCCATTCTGGATCCGGTTGACGGTTTCCTGTGCTTCACGCATACTTGAAGGAGGACGGCGCTGGTAGATCACCATCTGGCGGTTGATCTTTTCCTGTGCAGTCATCATTATATTCTGCAATTTTGCCTGACGGGATTTCATCACAACTCTTATGATTATACCGATCAAAAGCTGGATCAGCATAAAAGCGGCAACACCCCAGACAACTGCCCATACCTGACCGACAGATTTAACTGTTGCGGCAGAGACAGACAATCCGGCAACCAAAGCAATTACAAGACCGATCATTATTTTTTCCTCCTGCGCTGTTTCTGACGTTCCTTTTTCGCCAGTTTCGCCAATTTTTTCTTACGTTCCTGCTCTTTACGGGAAATTGCCCCCGGAGTATTCATCATATTACGGAAGCCCAGCGAGCCAGACATACTGTCCATCGCCGACGGATTGCTCATCATCCGGCCGAAAAGTCCGTTTTGCTTCATCATCTTGCGGACTGATTCAAACTGACGCACTAAATTCCCCACGATTTCCAACGGCACACCGGCACCTCTGGCGATACGTTTGCGGCGGGAAAAATCCACCAGATCGGGATTGCTGCGTTCTTTGGGAGTCATGGAAAGAATTATTGCTTCCATTTTGCTGAACTGACTGTGATCAACACTGCTCAATGCTCCTGCAAGCTGTTTGCCGCCCGGCAGAAAACGCAAAATATTTTCCATCCCGCCAAGTTTGCCGAGCTGGCGCAACTGAGTCAGGAAATCGTTATAATCAAACTGGTTTTTGCGCAGTTTGTCGTGCAGTTTGCGGGCTTCTTCCTCATCAATATCAGCGGCGGCTTTTTCCACCAGAGAAACAATATCGCCCATACCGAGGATACGGTTTGCCATACGGTCGGGATGGAATGTTTCAAGCTGATCGAGTTTTTCGCCCATACCGACAAACTTGACCGGAACTCCGGTAACTTTACGGATCGAGAGCGCTGCACCACCTCTGGCATCACCATCCAGTTTGGTCAACACCAGACCGGTCAATCCGAGCGCATCGTGAAAATGCGATGCCACAGATACGGCTTCCTGACCGAGGGCGGCATCCGCCACCAGCAGGATCTCATCGGGATGGACGACACTGCTGATGCGGACAAGTTCCTGCACCATCAAATCATCTATCTGCAACCGGCCGGCGGTATCGATGATGACTGTATCAAAACCCTCGCGGCTGGCATTCTGTACGGCATTCATGGCGATCGCCGCCACGTTGACACTGGTGCGTTCCGAGTGGACCTGCACACCGATCTCTCTGCCGATAAATTCCAATTGATCAATAGCCGCAGGACGGTACACATCTCCTGCCACCAGCAGGACTTTGCGGCCGGATTTTTTCAATTTGAGAGCCAGTTTACCGCTGGTGGTGGTTTTACCACTGCCGTGCAGACCGACCATCATGATCACTGACGGAGAATTTTTAAGTTCAAGATCAGCAGTATCACTGCCGAGCAGTTTCACCACCTCGTCGTGAACCACTTTGACCAGCTGCTGACCGGGAGTGATGCTTTTCAAAACCTCTGTCCCGAGGCAGCCGGCTTTTACCTGCCCGATAAATTCATTTGCCACTTCAATATTTACGTCGGCTTCGAGCAGAGCCAGACGTATGTCTTTCAATGCGTCGGAGATATTGCTTTCACTTAACTTTGCTTCACCTCTCAAACGCCTGAACACATCGTGCAATCTATCACCGAGTGCGTCAAACATCTTCTTTCTATTGTTTCCTTTTGTTATTTATTGAACACAAAAATATTCACACTTAAAATAGCACGCGGCGGCACTTTCTTCAAGGAAAATCCGCAATGCATAAGAATATTTTTGACAAAAAGAGGTTTTGACTTGATTTTTTCAAAAAACGGGCTATATTTATATAATAAAATTATTTGCATATAAAACAAAAAAACAAGGACGTATCATTATGGATGAACCACGCAAATTCTGGCAGGCATTGTGGTACCTTTCGGCACAAATGCGCAACATCTGCGAAAAAAGTGACGTCTGTCAAATCGATAAATTCTCCCGCATAACCGTTTCCCAGGCACGGGTTTTGTCCTATGTTTTTTCGTCCCGCAGTAAAAATATCATGCTCAAAGATATTGCCAACAAACTG
>JAZONW010000048.1:0-4867 GCA_045654745.1 Victivallaceae bacterium
CGATATCAATGAGCGGTTCATTGAAAGATTTGTATTTCAGGATATAAATGATGCCGATGCCGTAAGAGGAAGCTGGCTGCGGTATGCTGCTGACAATACTCTGAAGCCTCCTGTCAAATATGCCCTTTGCATCGAAAGAGAAACGCCGCAATCTGTTCCGGAAATCAGCTCCATAGAACATATTGACTCTTTCAGCAAAAATACAAGCCGTACTCTTGAAAACGGTGTAGAGCAGAAAATCTTTGTTTATGATACCATCGGTCAGGCAGATGCCGCAAGGAAAGATTTCCTGCAGATGATCCGGAATACAGTTCCGCAAGACGATACACCGGCATTGGAAGTTGCATCTCCGCCCAAAAGCAATTCCCACACAAAACAAGGACGCCGGGAACAGAACTTCCGGGAAAAAATTGATGAACATATTCGGGAGATCCCCAGGTCCCGGAAGAAAGATTTGCCCATTTCCAAATGAAAGGAGGTACTTTTATGCAAAAATACTCTTTGTTATCTGTCATGACTGCCTCTGCCGTGGCATCCATATTGGGCATTGCCGCTTTTATGTTTGCAACGGACACAAAAACGCTTTGTACCAATGAGCTGCTCAATGCCATGTGGACTTCGCTTTTTCTCTGTATTATCCTGCTTCTGTTCCAGATTTTTATGCTGTACCGGCAGCAACGGGCTGCCAGAGGTTCTTTGATCCTTGTGAAAATGACCCGGCACGGAACTCTTGAAGCAATCAACGAGGTTCCGGAACACGAATTGATCGGCTACTGCCGGGAAAAGTTTCAAATGGAATTCAATATCGAATACTGGCCGGCTTTACGAAGCCGATTATTGGCTGAACGGAAAAAAGAAACGCCCTCAGGCAAGGAAGCGGAACGGCTCTATCAGGAAGGTTGTGCCATATCAAATGATTTTGTGGCAATGGTAAAATACCATAATGGGACTTATGACCGGTCATTTCTCGCCGCATTGCATCAGGTTCCAACTCAAAGTGATGCCGCCATAGAAATTACAAGAAATTGCATTTCCGGAGTATTGGTATTTCATAATCCCCAGGAACTTTTGATATGGGAACATGAACTGCCGGAAAACACACGCCACGCTTTTCATCAGCCCATTATGCAGTTTTTGAAAAATCGGCAGCACGACTACGAAACCTTGTAAAAGTACACTATTTTCCTTTCTCCGATTCCCCGGTCACTCCCAGTGAACCGGGGAATTTTCACTTTAATGACAGGAGGAAGTATGACACGCCAAGAACTGTACAAATCAATGGAACGGGAAAAGATCATCATGTCTGACCGGCTGCGAAAGAGGTTGGATCAAACGGATTTAAGCGAACTTCATGCCCGCTGGATCGGTGTTCTGGATCTTGCCAATGAGCATAAACCGTTAAAGCGACGGGCTGACTGGCTGACAAAGATATTCTGGAACTCCACAGCACTGACGGTCGGAGAAGATGAGTTGGCAAGACGGGAGGCAGAAAAGAAGCGGATCGCAGAACAGCAGGCAGAACTGAAACGCAAAAAACTGGAAGAAGAACTGCGGCAAATGCTTTCAGAAAAGAAACTTGCTTTCTGGCACTCCTGTTCTTCCGCAGAGCAACTGGAAATTGCCGGAAACTACAGCCGCAGTATCGGAGGATTCTTTCAGGAATTTGTAGAAGAAAACTATCTTGATGATCTTGCCAATATGAGTGACAACAGCGTGTTGATGTTTTTCTGGAGTGCCATTCCGCCGTTTTCTCTTGCCAGAGAAACGGAAGTTGTCAAAGAAGCCGCTTGAGGTGAGTTATGATGAAAACTGTTCTTTTTATCAACTTCAATACCAGTTCCGGAAGACTGGAAAAAGTGGTCAAACAAATTCCTTATGCTCCGGAAGATAAATCCATATATTATATAGATATATCCCAGGCAGAAAAATCCCTTCTCGGCGTAAAAGAACTCTATTATATGAATAATCAGTATGAAGATGATTTGCCGGTAGTCTGGATCGATCAGCCTTCCCATGTAGCATCCTGCTATATTCCGGAAGAATATCTGGAAAAGATGCTTTTGATGGCAATGTTCCGGCAGTTCAATCAGATGTGCGATGATTTTCAAAAGCAAATCACCACTTGTAACGACATTCACCGGACAATGTTGTATTTCCCGCGTAAGGATGGTACATATCCCGGAGATAAACATACAACAGTGGTTCATCAATTTACTCTGTTTGGAACGCCGCATCTTTTTATCGGGCAGAATGGCGGCTTTACTCAGGAAGAACTGCTGAAAATCCAAAGAAGTGTTATTGATGACAAACGCAAAGATTTACAAAAAGCCCTGATGATGCTTTCTCTGATATGTGACCTTATTTCAGAACGGCTAAGGGAGATGAATTTTGATTTTCCGGATGAAGAATAAAAAACGACCTCTTCTTTGTCGGCACGGCAGTCAAAGTGACCGTGCCGACACAATAACAACAAAAGAAAGATAAACAAAATGAATCAAACAATTTATGATCTTGCCGATTCCGGAGGTTCTGTCCGGATCGTGGTACAAAAGAAACTTGATGGTACTTTCATTATGGGAATCAGCAATGGCAAAGATAAGCCATTGATCTGTCAGGGAGAAAGGGAAAAAGTCGATCAGGAATTTGAGGAGCAGCTTCCCGGATTCCTGCAAAAAGTAAAAACTGCCGCTATTGAAGCTAAACTGCGTGCTGCTGCAGAACCGGAAACACCCTCTGCACCAACTGCAATTCGTCCTGCGGCATCTCCCGCACCGGCAGCAGCACCTGTTGTTCCCAAAGTGGAAATAAAAGATAATGAACAGCCCGAATTGGATTTCGGATTTTAATTCAAATTGAAAGGAAAAGCAAATGAGCAATCAAACTACTGTCCCGAAGAAAAGAATTTTCAATTACAACGGCAAACAGCTGGAAGATCCCGATCCCACTATGACTCCGCAGCAGGTATTGGAGTTTCATACTCTGCTCAATGCGGAACTTACCAACTCCGAACTTAAAGGTCCGGTTGTCGGCAGTGATGGCGTTGAAAGCTACAAACTTGAGGTGAAAATTGGAACAGACGGTTGATATGGCAGAACACCCATGGCAGGAATTTTACAAAAAGTTTTATCAGAGAAAGAGCAAAAAATGTCTGACTCCGGACGATTTCTCCGAAGAGGAAAGAATACTTGCCGTCAAACTCCGGCAGGCGGCAGACAATGCCCGCCCCAATCCGGTGGAAAGCAAAGTTCTGCCGCCACTTATTTGATCTTGCCGAATTTACGGGGAGTTCAGGAAGTCATTACGGATAAGATGGACTGCTCTTTACCGGAAACGCTGTTGACTCTTCTGCACCGGATCTATCCACTTGATGAAGTGTTGAAAAACTCCGATAATCCGGTAGATTTTCTGAAAAAGTCTTTTACTTGTTGGGTAAAGGATTTGATGAATCCGGAAATTATAGAGCGTTTCCCATTCACATTGCAGATACTGGAAAATCACCAGATCGACAGTGAAATGTATTCCGATATCGGCAGAGATGAAATAATGATTCATTTTGGATTTGAGGAGTTTTACTATGAACCATCCATCTGGATCGATATGGATCACTACCGGCAAATCCACCCGGATCTTCCCCAATATATCCTGAAACTGCTTTTCTATTGTCCGTTCCCCATCGGTATTCCGGCAATGCTTTATGAGATGGCAAGTGAATACAGCTGGTACGGTGATAGTGATGAACAGATGATTTGGGATGAACGCTATCAGGAGTACATAGATTCCGGAGAAAGTGAGGAAGAGGCCAGAGAGTATGTTGAAGAAATGATTCTCCTACGTTACGCTGATTTTGCCGACCACTTCCCGGATTGGACTTTTGAACGCCATAAGCGGGATGTGAAGAATTATACAGGTCCCATCCCTGATGAATTAAAAAGACTGCATAACTGCTTTACCAGATATAAAAGAGGTCAGAAGCATTATATGTTTCCGGATAGGAACATCCCCGGAATCGTTGTCGGTATTGATCAGGATACATATGACTGGGGAGTAAATATTCTTGAAACGCAAGGTAATGAAATCGCCAACTGGGGTGCCAGTTACGCAGTTTGCTGTCTGGGGTGGAACTTTATGTTTGAAAACCATTGGAAAATCCTTGCTGCATTGCTGGAATTCAAAAATACAGTCCAGTATCTCAATGCAGCACTTGAATTTATTATGCAGAACCGGAAGGAGGCCGCGTAATGCTGAATGTGGAATACAATCAAAACTGCGAAGAATACAAACTCAATAAAGCAATTCTGTTTTACGGGAACGGTTACAAAACTTTGGCAACACTTCATAAAATTGAAAATAAAAAACTTCTCGCCGGAAAAAGTCTTTCCGTATCCGATCTGGAAGAGTTGTTTCATTCCCAGACTCATAATCAGAAAATGAGCTATTTCCCTCCGGAAATCCTGGCATGGTCACGCAATGAGATCATCTGGTTTGCTAAAAGTGCAGTCAGACCGATATTCTTCAATGTTCCGGAGAAAAATCGTTTGTTTCTGAATAAACTCTCCGGCAAAAATGTCATCTGGCCCAATATGGTTTTCCGGATTTCAAGAGGAAACATATACTGCTGGTGCGTAAAAAACAATCGCCGTCCGACAGAAAATACTCAACTCTACAATCCGCCTTTTTCCAATATATCAAGGGAGTACCGCTTTTGTCCGCCTCCGCAACTCCGCAACTTGCAGGAAGAGGATATTATCAAATACGCAATGTTGGCAATGGATATATTCTTCCGTGGACACTTTTCCCATATATCCGGCTTTGACATCAATAAAAAAGTGATGCCGTGCGGTCGGGATAAATTCTGGAGAAAGATGAT
>JAZONW010000049.1:0-4074 GCA_045654745.1 Victivallaceae bacterium
ATCGCCTCCAGACGCTTTTTCAAATAAGCGGAATAGGCTTTCATTTCTTTTGCGGCAGGTCCGTATTGATATGCGAAAAATTCCTCAATAAGTTTTTCAGCATCCCGTTCCGGATCATCCATCATCTTCAAGACAAGATAAACATGCAGGTCGTGAAAAGCTCTCGGATTGACCATGCCTTTGCCGTTGTATTCTGTTTCAACAAACATTTTTACAGCACCCAGTTTCTGATAGAAACGCACATCTTCTGCGATATACCAGTAACAGCACTGCGGCCAGGGAAAAGCCTCTGTCATGTTGTAAAGACGGTGATAACACCAAATGGCTTTATACTTGACGATTTTATTCCATTCATTGAACCATTTGACCAATTGGGCATTTACCGGATGGGAAAGCGGTCTGATCGTATCATAGTAAGTTGTGCCATCACTCAAAAATGCAAATTGGATCATTACATTTTCGCGGGGTCTGATATTTTTCGGTACAGTAATCGTCCGGTGATAAGCAAAAGTCTGAAACATATACTGTGGAAATGCCGCGGCAATATCGTTGATGAATTCCAGTTGAGCTCCGGTAACAGAACCGTATTTGGCAATCAGAGCTTTGCAGGGCGCACATTCACAATGTGAAGTATTATCGTTTTGAGACAGATCTATCCATTTTAAATGCGATTTTTCATCAAGATTATGCTTTTTGATATATTCCTTTTGCTGCCGGATCCACTTGGCAACCTCTTTTTTGGCAAATTCCCGAAACTCTTTGTTGCTGTAACAAACCTGTCCCGGACCGACACCGTTGAGAGCCCGCATCCGCGTTCCGGAAGAAGAGAGGGGAAGCAAATGTTTTTGGTTTTCGGGAACGGCTTTGGTCAATTTGTAGAAAGTGTGACAGTTTCCGATACCACGGGTATGATAGAGCGACGGTCCGGAACCGATTGCGCTGTTGGCACTGCTTTTATTCATGCTGGCAAAGAAATTTGTCAATTTTCCCGGAGTTGTTTCTACGATCAGACGCTGAACCGGAAATGCCGGTTTACGGCGGAATTCCCTGCCGTCTGGGACTGAGATTATTTTGACTTTGGGAATCCGGTGATTGACCGGAGTAAACCAGCGGACACCGCCGAATTTTTCCAGAAACTCAGCAACGCCGTAATGTACACCACGCGGGAATCCGCCGCGAATCAGCAAATTTCTGCCGTCGGAACGGATACTCCATTCTTCTGCATCCAATGTTTTATCTTCACTGATGATAATTGCCTTTGCATCACCGTTGAAAACTGATTTTTCAATGATTTCAGGACGCCTGCCGAACATTTTTTCCAAATGGTCTGCCAGAATAACACTACTCTGGACAGCGGGAGTTCCATTCAAATCCCCTCTGACGATTTTAAAGTCTTGAGTGATTTCCAATGCATTGCAATTCAAGACAATTACTGCAGCTGAAATTGCCAGTAAAGCAACGCCGATATGATTTTTCATGATCAATCCTCTTTTGTGCACTGTAAAAATTATTTGCCGGAAACAAAACCGTAGGTGTAAGATGCTCCTTCGTTCCAAATTGCAATAGAAGGCGAAGTGCCACTGATCAGCGCATGAAATCCGTTCAAAGTTTCTGCGTGACCATCAAGGAACAACTGATTGGCACCGCCGGGATGTGCAGATTTATGTCCGATATCCATATTCATTGAACTTGTTGTGTAGTAGGTCACTCCAGTGATCTGGTCTTTCCCTGCCATAATGGCACTGCGCCATTGATCCATCAGGTAAAGCGTTTGAGATGGTTTGGATCTGCCGGAGGAGGCTTTGCTCAACATGAAATAGGTATCCCGCTTGGTAATCCATGTTCCGGAAGAGTAATACCGTCCGATAAAGCCGTTATAACCGTAATCAATCAGAGCCGCAGCTGTTCCTTTGGAGTTATTGGGCGAAAAACTGGCAACCGGAGTACCGCCGTTTGCCGGACAGCGGGTTATTTTCTGATATTCAAATACCGTTGTCGGATATCGGGCTGTTCCGGTTTGAGAGAGGGGAGCACCCCAGAGTTTGTGATGATTGATGTAATTTATCCAAATACGCCATCCCTGCGGAGAAGAATCATCTTCCATGTGGATGCTCATCAGATAATCGTTGTAACTCATACTGTACATAGTCAGATTTTTACCGATCTGATTCTGATTGTTTTTGCAGGTTGTTTTCGTTGCAGCCATTCTCGCCTGATTCAAAGCCGGCATCAGCATCGCCGCAAGAATTGCGATAATGGCAATCACCACCAGCAGTTCAATGAGTGTAAAGGAACGGGAGACAACTGCTTTGTCTGAAGTAAACTTTTTCTGTGTTGAATACATTTTATTTTTCCTTTCCCTGTTGGTTGTTTTGTGAATCTTTATCCGGCAAAACTTCTTCTCTGTGGAGTTTTATTCCACGCGCTCTCAGAATTTTTTGAACTTCGTTTGCAGGCAATTCATGTGAAGAAACACCGCTTCGGGCGCAGAGTGCAGCGGCACATCCGGCGGCTTCTCCAGTCATTGCCGCAGCTGGGATCACCCGGTAAATTTCCCAGGCATCGCCGAGGGTTCCGGCACAGCGGCCGGCTGTGAAAACGCCTTGTATTTCCTGTGGTATCAATGATTCAAACGGCGTTTCCCAGATCGGACCGGATTTTCGCCAGTCTCCGGTCATGCCGATCGAAGAGTCAAAATGTTTTTCAACATCGTTATCGGTAAGCATGATTTTATTTTCCGGAACTGCAATTTTTCTGAATTGTGCCATTGCGGGCAAGTGAACCGGAAAATGCTCAAAACGCGTTTGACCGGATGTTTTGTAACTTTCATCCAGATATTTTCTTGTACGCTCCCAGCACTCCCGGGTGTATCGCGTAACCATTGCAGAAGAAAGTGCACTTCCGCTTGGAACGGCATAATCTTTCCATGTAAGTGCCTGAACATGCAGCGTGTCGGCAAAAGAAAATTTTGCCTGATGATTTGAAATATTCTCTATCATCCAGTAAGACAGCATATTTTCTTCTGTATAAACTTTACCGCCGGCACGCCGGATCAGCAATGCTTCTCCAGTCGTATCGACAAAACATTTTGCAGCAAGCAAACCTCTGCCGGAAGTGTTTTCAACTTCAACAGCCCGAATACGATTGCCGGTCATACGGACATTGCAGACCATTGTCTCAAGCCAGAGATCAACATTTGCTTCTTTAAGTATCCGATCAAGAGAAAGAGTGAAACCGGCAGGAGAAAACTGAACATCATAACGAGTATCCCGAGAAAAATCTCTGTTGATACCGCTGCCGCCCCATTGCGGCGGCAGATCAAACGGACTATACTCCATACTTTTTTTCAGCAATTCCTCAGGAATACCGGAAATAATCTGATTTCCTTTACCGTCACATAACGGAAGATAAAAAAAGATTAGTCCTGAAGTTGCCAAACCGCCAATCAACGTCTGTTTTTCAATTAACGCAACAGAACATCCCATCCGGGCGGCTGACACAGCAGCAGCAATACCGGCAATACCGGCACCGCAAACGATGACATCGTATTTTTTCTTATATGCGAACATTTTCCCACCTCTCAATCCGAAGCATACAACATTTCCGTCATATTGCTTCCCATGCGTATCAATATATTTCCGCCACCGTTGTTTTACAATTACTTTAAAAAACCAAACAACATACACTATCAATCAAAAAATATTCTTTTTCTTTCAGACGTTTGAAAAGCGGAAAAGATGGTGTAATTTATTGATGAAGGAAGAAAAATATGCAAAAGACAGCAAATAACCGTTCTCAAAATCCGGATTCCTACGATATCTGGGAAAACGGACACCGTAATTACATCAAAAGAAGTTTTGCAACTCTGCAGAATGCCAAAAGTCTGCCGTTGATTCCTCATCGTGTAATGGATGTCACCCGGAACGATCATTGCTGGTTCCAGCATGTCAATTATCAATATATGGCTTTGGAATTGATTCTTACAGGAGCTGTGGAATATCAGACGGAATATGAAACCGTGGTTGCTCAAGCCGGTATGCTTTATGTTGTGGCAAGAGGCAGCAATGTGCGTAT
>JAZONW010000050.1:0-50151 GCA_045654745.1 Victivallaceae bacterium
AATACTGCATCAATATAAATTGACCTTGCTTTTTACTGTGCGACTGCCGATGACCGGGGAAGATGATATGGTGAAAATCAAAAAATTCCGTCATAAACTGCTTTATCCCGGACTGGGATTTGCATTTGATTTCCACCCGCACGAACCAGGGGCTTTTGATTGCTGCCGGATACCGGATATTTTCCCCTTTGACTGCGGCAACTGGCAGATTTCTTTTGAGCCGGAAAAAGGTAATTTTCTCACCCGGCAGTTGATAGACAAATTTTTCACGATTTCAGAAACTCCCTATCTGCCCTCCGCTCGTATTTCGGTCAACATCGGCAAAATCCAGCCGGATGTAATGATGATACAAGATATCGACGGACTATTTATCCAGTCAGGAGAAAACAACCAATGAAAACGACCGCCGGCAGTATCCTGCGTCACAGTATCAATATTTCTGCAGTAACTTTTTTCAGCCGACTGCTGGGGCTGGTCAGAGTCAAACTGGAAGCATTGGTGCTGGGGGGCGATGCCCTTGCCAGCGGCTGGTTCTTTGCATTTGCTCTGCCCAATCTTGCCCGCAGACTGTTTGGCGAAGGCGCACTGGGGCAGGCATTCATCCCACTGGTGGCCGATGCCGAAAAAAATGGCGGTAAATCATTGGTACGCAAACAGTTGATTACTGTTTTCGCCTGGCTCGGTATTTTTCTTGCAATATTATGCATCGCTGTTTCCGGTGCAGCTTTTTTGCTGTCGCACATATACCGGGCAGAACTTGCAGCAGAAATCAATGCCAGATACCGGATTTTCCTTTATCTGGTACCGTTTCTCGCACCTTATTCAATTTTCATCTGCCTTGTCGGAGTAATGACAGCTGTACTCAATTACTTTAAAATTTTCGTTTTACCGGCCCTCGGTTCACTGCTGCTGAATATTTTTATGATCGCCGCCCTGCTCTGTTTTGGCGGCAGGACTGTCGCCGTAACAGATTTGAAGTTTCTGAGTTTCGCGGTACTGGCTTCGGGATTGACCCAGCTGCTGATGATGCTGATCCTGCTGAAAATTTACGGATGCTTCCCGGATTTCAAAAAGAAATCAATTTTAAAAGACAAAATTATCTGCGATCTGGCAAAACTGGCTCTGCCTGGATTTATTTCCGGAGCAGTAGTCCAGGCGAGTTTTCTGGCAGACCGTGGAGTTGCGATATTGATCGGTAACAAAGCGATACCGGCACTGACTTATGTTGACCGCCTGATCGACATCCCCATCGGCATTTTTGCAGTTTCAATGAGTTCGGTATTGATGGCATCCATGTCACGATCTGCCGCTTCCGGAAACATCCGTGCCATAACTGATGATTTGACCAATTCCTTGCGGCAGATATTTTTCATCTGCGTACCTATGGCGGCGGGGATCGCATTTTTTCACGAGATACTTATCCGTCTGCTCTGTTACGGCGGCAAATTTACCGCTGAAGATTTGGCGGCAACCAAGTGGGTCTGTATTTTTTACAGTATCGGGATCCCGTTTTTTTGTACGCTTAAAGCCATTACCCCCTGTTTCCTCGCCCGCAAAAAAATGAAAACAGTTTGCATTGTTTCCATTGCGGCAGTGATTTTAAATATCGGATTAAATCTGATTTTGATGCATCCTCTGAAACAGGGCGGGATCGCCCTCGCCACAGTGTTTTCATCGCTGCTGAATAATCTGACCTTGCTTTGGCTGCTGCACCGTGAAGGATTTGCCCTGCCATTTGCCAAACTGGGCAGAGATTTATTGAAATGTGCGGCTATCGCCCTGCTCTGCGGCATTGTGGTTTCACAAAGTGGATTAGCAAAATGCGATCTCAGTGTGTCCTGGGGCAGACAATTTGCCGGATTTACCGTTGCCGCGATGATTTTTGTTGCCGGATACTTCGGGATCGCCGCACTTTGCCGTTTCCCTGAAATCAAAGAGATTCTGGCGTTGAGGAGAAAAAACGCAGCCTGATGATCTGCCAGCGCAGATCGTGCCGGGCCTTTTTTTCTGCGAACTCTCTCACATCCCGGCATTTCAACAATTCTCTGATTTCGCATTTTTTCAACCGGAAAAGCACTGCCAGCGGACTTTTTATCCCGGCGGCGGCAAGTTTTTTTTCCGCCTTGCCGACCAGCCGGTGACGGCCGAATGTCACCGCCGCCAGATAGAGGATAAATCCGGCAAATCCGAGTTGAAATATATATACCGGGAATCCTGCCAGCCAGAAACTTTTCACCGCCTGCACTACCGGCAGACTCAATGCCAGCACAGCAAATATCAATGTCTGAAATGAACTGCTGAAAATATCTCCGCACCATCTGCGCAAAGCACTGTAACTGGTACGGTAGGCAAAGTATTCTTCCAAATCATCATCTGCCAGCGGAGCGCGGACAATGTGGCATAATTCGTGAGCGAGCAGCTCATCTCTGCGGTAGCAAAACCACTTTTTGCGGCGGGAAAAATCTTTGCGGAGCAAAAAGTAAGGCAGAGGCAGTTCCGGATCGCAGATGGTGCACCCGCCCCACAAACCGCCGACAGCAGAAAAAAAACCGGGAGCGTGATCACAGGAAAATCCGAAAAGTCCCGCAGTGATTTCAGCGGCTTCGGCAATGCACTTGCGGGGAATAGGCTCACAGTTTTTCAAACCGCATTTTTGAGCAAAGACATCATCTTTGGCGATTTTGCAGATAAAATTACGGTATTCCGACCTGATTTCTGCCGCACGATCAAAAAATGTCCCCATCTCCTGACCGTCTGCCGGTAAAAAACCTGCACGGTCAAGTTCCGCGAGTCGGGCATTGTCGTTTACGGTCATTTATGATCTTTGCGGTTATCGTTTTTACGGTTGACGTTTTTGTCCTGATTGCCGCCGTTATTGTTGTTGCGCCGCGGCAGGATCTTGATATCTTTACGGTCAAAAGAGGTCATATTGCCGTTTTCAAACTGCACGGTCACCCGGCTGGTCAGCAGGTTGCGGTCGAAAACCTTGCCGGTACCGGCAGGAGTTTCACACATATCACCTTTGCGGGGCATATTTTTTTCCAGTTCCAGATAACCTTCATGCTCGTATTTGAGACAGCATTTCAGTCTGCCGCAGATACCGGAGATCGAACTCGGAGTCAATGCAAGATCCTGCTCTTTTGCCATTTTGACATTGATCGAACTGAATTCGTGCAGGAAACGACAGCAGCAGAGCGGCTGACCGCAAACACTGATACCGCCATACATCGCCGTTTCATCGCGTACACCGATCTGCCGCAATTCAATGCGGGTGGCAAGAGCCCGAGACAATTCCTTGACCAGTTCGCGGAAGTCCACTCTGCCGTCAGCACAAAACTGGATGATGACCAGTTTACCGTCAAAAGAATAATGGGCATTGACCAGTTTCATCGGCAGAGCCAGCCGATCGACCCACTCCTGTGAAGTTTTCAGCGCCGAACGGTTTTTACTTTGCATTTCCGCCGCCTGTGCCAGTTCTTCACTGGCAGCGATGTGGAGAATTTCCGGCAGTTCCCGTATCGGAGTATTGCCGCTTGGCGATTCCAGCTGGCGGATGACTTCACCGATATCCTGATAAAAATCTTTGGTAAAAACGCACGATGTACCGACATCGTAAGCCACTGAGCAATCGCCGCGGGCTTCCAATGTCATACCGTTTGCAAGTTTAAGGGATAAAACCTGTTCCATAGGGTCAAAGTCCTTTATTTTTTTACGCCTTTAATATAATGTTCCGCCAGCCAGCGCAGTTTGCGACCGAAATCCATTTTGACAGAAACCGGTACTACCGGTTTGCCATCCACAATACGAGCAGGATTTCTATCCATCCACACTTCAACTGCATACTGCGGAAAAAATCTTTCCAATTCCCGGCGGCATTCATTGAAACGGAAACGTCCGGGACGGTGTTCATCGCCGCCGATACAACATTCCGGAACTTTTTGCAGTATTTCAAATGCCGCCCGTCGGGACTCCCTGCCGTAACGGCCGAGAATACTGCCGCTGTTGATCTGACAAATAATATCTGCATTCAATCTGGCGAGGTTTTCCGCATATCTCATTCCCCAGAGCCTTTCCGGATGTGCAATAACGATCCGGCGGCCTGCCAGACGCAAGCGGAAAAAAACTTCTTCCATCCCCATAGGGACAAAAGGCTGTTTCATATCAATCAAAATATAATCACTACCGCCGATGCCGCGGAGTTTTTCCGCCGGAACTTCGGTCAAACGGTCGTAATCATACTCCATTCCGCCCAGCAGAGTTATGCCGGATTCGGCAGCAAAAGCAGAGGTTTCTGCCAGCACACGGTCATAATTTTTTTCACACTCGTGCGAATAATGACTGGTGGCAACGACAACTTTGACACCTGACGCGGCGGCATTTTCAAGCATCTCCAATGTCATTTGCTGTGATTCTGCCCCGTCATCGAGTGCCGGCAGAATATGGCAATGCAGATCAATCATTTTTTCTTTTCAGGCCTCTGAAAAGTTTTGCCCACAAACTCCGCTTCCCGGTTTTCTTCGCTCCGTATCCATAGCCGTATCCATAGCCGTATCCGTAGCCGTATCCGTAGCCATAACCGTATCCGTAACCATAGCCGTAACCGGCACTGTTATAATCAAATTTGTTGAGAATAATACCATAGATATTGATTTTCAACTGATTGAACTGCTCCAACACCTGACGCACCACTTCGCTGTGGCTTCTCAAAGCTTCGACGACCAGCAAGGTACCGGTAGCCATACCGCTGATGACTGCGGCATCGGAAATACCCAGCGACGGAGGAGCATCAATAATGATATATTCATACTGTGTCTGTAATTTTTCAAGCAGTTGCCTGAATTCCGGACTCTGGATAAGACGGCTCGGGGTCGGCGGCACCGGCCCGCAGAGCAGAGCGTCCAGAGGAAGATCCAGAACATTGCGGACTACTGCTTCTTCAAAACTTTTTTCGCCTACCAGAACATTGACCAGACCGAACTGAGAGTAGATCCCCAGAGCCAGACTGAGTGCAGGTTTGCGCAAATCGCAGTTGATGATAAGTGTCTTTTTGCCGGCTTCTGCCAGGCTCGCCGCGAGGTTGGCACTGGTAAAGGTCTTGCCTTCGCCGGGCAGAGTACTGGTAAAAACAAATGTCCGGCATCCATACTCATTAGCAGGCAATCCGGCATAGAGTATATTGGTACGCAATGTGCGGAAGGACTCTGATGTATCAAAGCGGCAATCGCTGCCTTCGAGCGAAACAATAGAGTTGCCGACAATATCTGAACCGCTTTTTTTCTGCAAAATATCACTGTCTTGCGGCACAGTGCCGATGACAGGAGTTTCAAGTTCATGCATGACATTTTCCGGTGAACGCAGTCTGGTGTCGGTCATTGCCCGTAAAGAAAGGATGCCATAGCACAAAAGGAGCATAAAAAACATCCCTATCCCGCTGTTGCGCTGGATTTTCGGAGCGACCGGAATTTCATCCACCAATGCTTCGTCAACCACCTGTGAGTTGCGGATAGAAAGCAGTTCCTGGATTTCACTGATAAAAACATTGGCGATAGTATTGGCTATATCACAGGCTTCCTGCGGATTTTCACAAATGACCTTGATAGCAAGCATACGGGTCTGTTTGACCACATTGGCTTTGACAGAATATTTAAGTTTGTATTCCGGATGGTCAAGTCTCATTATATCCTTGACCTTTTGATTGATGCGGCGGCTGGAGATCAAAACCTGATAGTCGTTAGCAAGTTCCATACCGAGCATAAGGTCCCTTGTCGCAGTACGGTAATCATCGGTATCTCCTTTATTATCAAGGCTTCTACCGATATACAAAGTAACTTCTGCCTGATATTTGGGCTTCATAAAATACTTGCTGCCGAAATACCCGGCACCGACACCAAGGATCGCAGCGACAACCAGAATGAGCCAGTTGCGTTTTGCAACATCCCAGAAAAACCAAAAATTTACTTCTTTTACCATTATTCTACTCCGTAGCTGAATTTTTCACAGAAAACCACTTGAAATATAAGATACACCGCAAGTCAAATAAATGCAACAGCATTTCAGCGTAAACGCTTTAAAACTATCGCAGTACGGCAGGGCAGATAGATTTTGAGGAATTCCCCCTCCTGTCTGCCCAGCGGCTGCCAGATAAAACCATCTTCGTGACGCTGCTGACCGCCGAATCTCCGGGCGTCGCTGTCCAAAACCAGTTGGTAACTGCCGGGCATCACCTCAAATTCACAATCAGGATACGAATTTGTGCAATGAAAATTGAAACAGAACCAGTATCCGTTGCGCTCAAAAACAAAAACTTTTGCCGCATTGTCGATTTTTATCAGCTGCGGACAACTCTCATAAAATCCGGGAGTATTCATCACTTCAAGCATCGCACGGTCGAACTCTCCGAGATCTTTGAAACGCAAATCATCGTTGTCAGCAAGGCTCCAAAGCCGTCTTGCCTTGTTGTATGACCAGTTGTTGCCCTCCCGCGGGAAATCGATCCACTCCGGATGCCCGAATTCATTACCCATAAAATTCAAATACCCGTGTCCGGCGGAAGCACAGGTGGCAAGGCGGATCATTTTGTGCAAAGCCACTGCCCGATCAATGACGGCATTATTGGAATTTTTATCCATCGCATAATACATACTGGCATCAGCTAAAGTGAAAATAGCGGTTTTGCCCCCGACGATCGCCTGATCGTGGCACTCAACATAACTTATCGAACGCTCATCCCGGCGGCGATTGAATAATTCACCGCAAAGATAATACATATCCCAATTTTCATCCGGCAAATCAAAGAGTTTGAACCACATATCCGTAACTCCCATCGCCAGACGATAATCAAATCCCATCCCGCCGTCAGCAATTCCTGCCGCCAGTCCCGGCATACCGGAAACATCTTCAGCAACCGTTACTGCATCCGGACGCACGCTGTGTATAACTTCATTGGCAAGCGTGAGATACACGATGGCATCTTCATCCACATCACCGCCGAAATAATCATCGTAACTGCTGAAAACTTTGCCGAGCCCATGATGCAGATACATCATACTGGTAACTCCGTCAAACCGGAAACCATCCACTTGAAATTCATCCAGATAATAACGGCAATTGGAAAGCAAAAAATGCAATACTTCATCTTTGCCGTAATCAAAGCAAAGCGAATCCCAGTTGCGGTGCTCACCTCTTGCACCGGCGTGGAAATAAGCGTAACTTGTACCGTCAATACGGGCAATGCCCTCTTTTTCGTTTTTGACCGCGTGAGAGTGGACAAGGTCGATTATCACCCGTAAACCAAGTCCGTGAGCCGTATCAACCAGTTCTTTAAATTCATCCGGAGTACCGAAACGGGATGCCACAGCAAAAAAATTGGCGACATGGTATCCGAAACTGCCGTAATAAGGATGTCCCATCACAGCCATAAGCTGCACTGTCCGGTATCCGGCTTTGGCAATGCGGGGCAGGATTTTGGTCCGGTATTCAGCAAATGAACCGACTTTTTCCTCCTCCTGCGCCATACCGACGTGAGATTCGTAAATCAATTCCGCCGACGGACGGGGCGGAGAGGGATTGCGGAAAACATAAGGTTTTTCCGGATGCCATACTCTGGCGGAAAATGCCGCAGTTTTTTCATCCTGCACTACCCAGCGGGCATAGGCAGGGATACGGTCACCACTGCCGCCTGACCATACGACATACATCAAAAAATGACAGCCGTGCCTGAGAGTTTCCCCGGGCAGGGAAATTTCCCATACGCCGTTGGCAAGTGGTTGCAAACGGTACTGCGGCAGCTTTTCCCAGTTGGAAAAGTCTCCGTAGAGGTATATTTCACTTGCCAGAGGCGCCCATTCACGGAAAATCCATTTGCCGTCGCAAAAATGCAATCCGAAATATTCGTGTGCCGAAGCAAAATCCGCCAGATTTCCGGCGGCGGCGATCAATCTGCGTCTGACAGCATCCGCTTTTTGCCTGCGCCCGGCAAGAATTTCCCTGAAAGGAGCAAGATAGGGATCACTGCCGAAAATATGCGGCGCGTTGGATCTTTTTGTTTCTGCACCGGGCATGATCAGATCCCGTCATCCCCGCCGTAACTGCGGACCAGCGGACGCGCCAGCATCGATTCGTAGATCTTGATATATTCTCTAGCGGTGACATCGTGGTTGAAACGGACTCTCGCTTCGCGCATAACCCGGGACACGACTTTTTCCCGGAAATTTTCCGGTTTGGCAAAAAAGTTCATCGCCGAATCAATACCCCACATCAAACCGCCATTGTCATAATCGGCGAAGCGGAAACCATTACCATAGTTGCCGTCTTCACTCAAACCTTCCACCGTATCGTGCAAACCGCCGGTGTCACGCGCCACCGGCAGACTGCCGTAATACTGACAGGTCATCTGCGGCAGACCGCAAGGCTCAAACCGGGATGGCATCAGCATAAAATCCGATGCCGCAAATGCCAGATGCGAAAGTTTCTCATCAAAATCGCATACCGTCACCCGGTCATAAATGTTGTGGAATGCCACAATATCACGGAATACCTGCTGATAACTGCCGTCGGCGACAATGGCGATCTGGATCTTGTTGTTATAATGTTTGTTTACCACATCGTAGAGGATATTGGCAAGCAGTGAACAGCCTTTCTGGTTGGGATCGAGCCGGTGCGGCCAGAAAAACAACGGTGCATTCTGATCTACGACCAGTCCGGTACGGGACTGGAAAGCGATCTTGTTGACCTGTTTCGCCCGCAGATGATTATCTGCATTGTATTTCATTTCCAAATTATCATCTATTTCCGGATCGCAATTCGGATCGGGACTGTTGAGGATACCGCTGGCACAGCCGGCATAATATTTGCCTCTGATTTCATTGCGGATGCCCGCCGGAACAAAATCGTGGTATCCATCCACCATTTCACGTAAAAATGTCGGACTTACGGTGTTGATAAAGTGGGCGGCAAAAATACCGCTTGCCATCATATCGACCATATTGTTGTCGCGGCTTTCCTCGTAGCAGAAAGGCTGACGCTGATAGTAAAGATTATTCCAGAAAGCAGCCGCATCAATGCCTCTGTCCTCAATATCCGCCAGAGTCGCATTCTGGGTGTGGATATTATGCACAGTAAAAAGACAGGGGATACCCATCCGCCTTGCCGCTGCAGGAATAAGTCCGGTCATCCAGTCATTGCAATGGATCAGATCCGGTTTCACCACCGGGATGATATTGTTTATGACTTCCCGCTGAAACGCCATAGCCTGACGGAAACTGTCCGAAGTATAACTGCTGTAAACAGAATCCCGGTAGTAAAAACAGCGGTCTTCCGCAAGATGGATGCGGGAATTGTGCAGACTGCTCATAAACACCCGCAACTCATTACTGATGAGTTTACCCACATCTATATGAAACATCTTGCGGTAGTGCGGTAATGCCACATGGACATCCGCACCGGCACGGTAAAGTGCAGAAACCAGACTTGCCGACACATCTGCCATACCTCCGGCTTTGGCGTGGAGATAGTTTGCCATATTGCCCATTCCCTGGGGGAGATAGGTGATTTCAGGAGTAACGACAAGGACTCTCGGAGTCGCTGTTTTCTTGCGGGACTTTACTGTGCTTTTCATTTTTTATCCTTCCTGTCGACCTTATTTGGGCCAACACATAAACCCGGGAACGCTGTCATCCCATTCGGTACCGGAGGCTTTGATACGGGCGGTCACACCGAAACGGCCGGCAGAAATGCACTTGATACTGGCACCATAAAGATACCTGTCACCGTTTTTGCCGATAAGTTTCATTGCGTAGGCCTTGCTCTCAATGATTTCATTGTGAGCATCGACGGTACCGCAATATGCCTGAACTTCTACAGCTTCCGGAGCCAGATTGCCGAGGCCGACTTCGACCTGCAATTCAAACGTATCCCCGACGTGGAGATTTTCCAGTGAACCGACAATTTCCGGATGGTTGATCCATACTTTTGAACTGGTAAAATTGTCCCGGAGAGCAACTTTCTGACGGACCAGTTCTTTGGCGTGTGCAGCTCCGTCACGGGTGAGATCGGAATAAGCCGCAGTCGCCGGCAGATAGAATTTACGGTTGTAATCTTCCACCATACGGGTACTGGAAAAGTGTGCCAGACCGGTGATGATGGATTCCCGCATCATTTTCACCCAGCGGCGGGGAATATCTCCCGTACTGCGGTCATAGAAGCGGGGAATGATTTCATTTTCCAGCAGATTGAAAAGCTGCTGGGATTCGTAAAGATCGCGATCTTCTTCGGTGGTATAATCTTCGCTGCTGTCGATAGCCCAGCCGTTGAGACCGTTGTAGGCTTCTGCCCACCAGCCGTCAAGGATACTGCAATTGATGACGCCGTTGATGGCGGCTTTCATACCGCTGGTACCGCTGGCTTCCTGCGGACGGATGGGGTTGTTGAGCCAGACGTCAACACCGTGGACCAGCGAGCGGGCCATACCGATATCGTAGTTTTCTAGGAAAATCAATCTGTCCTGCACCTGCTCACGCTGGGCGAACTGAATGAGATCTTTGATAAGCTGCTTGCCGCCGTTGTCAGCAGGGTGAGCTTTACCGGCAAAGACGAACTGAATGGGTTTCTCGGTATTGCGGAGCAGTGCCAGCAACCGTTTCTGGTCGCGCAGCAGCAGAGTTCCCCGTTTGTAAGTGGCGAAACGGCGGGCAAAACCGATGGTCAGCACGTCAGGACGGAGCGAACTGCGTGAACGCATTGAATCGCTGTAACCATCAACCAGATAATTGAAATTATTTTCCGACAGACGGCGGACATTGCGGATGAGAGACTGGCGGCAAAGTTCATGAGTCGCCCACAAAGTTTCATCAGGGATGCGGTTCACACCTTCACGCAAAGTGTTTTCGTCCGGATTTCCCGCCCACTGCGGGCAGAGGTAGCGGTCAAAAAGTTCCCAGTGTCGGTGCGAGATCCACGAAGCGACGTGGACACCGTTGGTCACGTGGTTGATCGGCAGTTCACCGACTGAACGGCCCGGCCAGATATGTTTCCACATGTGGCGGGCAACTTCACCGTGCAGGGCACTGACGCCGTTGCTGTAATTTGCCGCCATACGCAAACCGAAAACCGTCATGGACATTTCCGAAGTCTTGCCGCGGTCGCACATAGCGATACCCCAGTCGATGACCCGGTTGATATCAAATTTCGCCTCATTGGCAAAACGCTGCAGATAAGGTTTGACCAGACCGATATCAAAGACTTCATTGCCGGCAGGTACCGGAGTATGAGTGGTGAAAACGTTGGAACGCCAGACCACTTCCAGAGCCACATCCGGCTCGTAATTGCAATCGTTGACCAAATGGGCGATACGGGCAAGCGAAAGGAATCCGGCATGACCTTCATTCATATGGCACACCGCCGGATCGCAGCCGAGGGCGAGCAGAGCTTTGACACCGCCAATACCGAGCAGCAATTCCTGATGCAGACGCATAGTTTTGTCGCCGCCGTAAAGTTTCCACGAAACACTGCGGAGTTCGGGAGGATTCTGCGGCAATTCAGTATCGAGCAGCACCAGCGGGATATTACCTACTTTGAGTACCCAGACAGCAGCATACAGTGTCTGCTCTTTGAGCGGAATGCTGATCGTGATTTCATTGCCGTCTTTGTCTCTGCCGCGAACCAGCGGAAGATCCTGGATTTCGGCGATGGGATAGCGTTCGATCTGCCAGCCGGTGCGGTCAAGCACCTGACGGAAGTATCCCTGACGGTAAAGCAGACCTACTGCCACCAGCGGTAGTTTGAGATCACTCGCCGCTTTGAGGTGGTCACCGGCAAGCACGCCGAGACCGCCGGAAAAGATGCGGATGCTCTCGTGAATACCGAATTCCAGAGAAAAGTAGGCAATACTGCGGTTGGAAAAATCCAGAACTCCGGCAGTTTCACGCTCAAAATCGTCTTTTACCGCTTTAAGCTGTGAAACATACAGAGCGTCTCCGGCGAGTTCTTCCAGACGGCTCTGCGGAACTTTGCGGAGAAATTCCTTGGCGGTACCGGACAACTGGCGCCAGAGAGTCGGATCGATACGGACAAAAAGATCAATAGCATTTTTGCTCCAGCACCACCAGATATTATCCGCCAATACCTCAAGAAATTTGATTTCTTTCGGAATACGCGGAGCGACATTATAAAGTTGCAATCCCATGATTTTAAATTCCCACTGTTTTAAAATGTTGCGGACGCCGGTTATTTTTATAAATCAAAAATAAACGACGCCCGTTAAAATTCTTTAATGTTTACTTTCCACCACCAGAATATTGTTGCAAGAACCGTATTCATTGGGTGCGAGGTTGGGGTTTTCCCCATCTAAACGCCATTCCCCGTCGATGACCAGTTTGTACTGGTATTCACCCGGTGCAAGCCGCAGTTGACAACGGTAAACGCCGTCACCGTTTTTATCGGACATTTTCTTTTCCGGCTGCCAGTTGTTGAAACTGCCGGCAACACATACTGTCCGGCCGGGGGCATCGATATGGATGAGATTCACACACCGTCTGCCTTCACGGGAAGCACTTTTTTCGGTTGTCACGATTCGCTTGCAACTTCTTTTTGCACACTTTGCCATAATCACACCTTTATCTTTTTAAATGTTATATGACTTCCGGATGCGTTTTACTCTGTCATGGCTTTTTTGCCGGCGGCGAAAGCATCAAAATTCTGTTTCAGCACTGCCGGTTTGGAAGCGAAGTTTTCGGTAATGGCATCCTGATACGCCGCGTCAAATGCCTCTTCTTCGGCGGCGGAGAAACCGTTTTCACTCAAAATGACTGACAATGCTCCGAGGATGACCGAGTTGGCACACTTGGGATTACCCACGCTGTTGGCGGTGGCGATGGCATCCAGACCGTAAACTTTCTGACCGGGTTTCATCTGCGGTACATCCATAGTGGATTTATCATAGATGAGGATACCGTTGTCGCCGAGAGTATGACGGAACTTATCCAATCCGGTCTGGGTCAGTGCCACGAGGATATCGCAGTCTCTTTCCACCATAGGTGAAGAAATCACTCCGGAAGAAACGATCACTGCACAGCTGGCGGAACCGCCGCGCTGTTCCGGACCGTAAGAAGGCATCCAGCTGACATTAAGTTTGCTCAATCTGCCCATATTGGCAAGATTGAGGCCGAGACTCAGCACGCCCTGGCCACCGAAACCGCAGATTTTGATCCGCCGTTCTCTTTTGAAAACTTCAAATGCCGAAGCATCGGTCGCATTGGAATTGTCGCTTTCACCCTGCAGCAAAATGGATTTGACCTGCTCCGGTTCACGGATCACCGGCGGAGGAAGTTCGCCTGCCGGAGTTACATCGGAGCGGTCACGCACGCAACCCAGCGGGAAAAACTGAGTCATTTTGTTGTCGATGAAATCGTTGATCTGCTCCACATTCATCCGCAAGTTGACCGGACAGGGAGAGAGCACTTCGACAAAAGAGAAGCCTTTGCGGTCACGCAAGTTGGCGATCGCTTTGTTGACTGCCTTTTTGGCTTTGAGGATATTGGCAGTGGAAGTGAGAGCCACACGCTCGATGTAAACCGGAGCTTCCAGTGCGTTTATGATTTCGCAGACTTTGGTCGGAAAACCTTCGGTAGCGGGATTTCTGCCGTACGGAGAAGTCGTAGTGACCTGGCCCGGCAAAGTGGTCGGAGCCATCTGACCGCCGGTCATACCGTAGTTGGAGTTGTTGACAAAAAAGACAGTCATTCTCTCGCCGCGGTTTGCCGCCTGGATAAATTCGTTGAAACCGATGGCGGCAAGGTCACCGTCACCCTGATAGGAAATCACATAGCTTTCGGGATTGGCACGGGAAGCACCGGTAGCCACTGCGGGCGCTCTGCCGTGAGGCACGGAAATACTGCCGACATTAAAATAGTAGTAGGCAAAAACCGCACAACCGACCGGAGCGATAAAATAGGTGTTTTCCTGAATGCCGTATTCTTCAATGGCTTCTGCCACGAGTTTATGCAAAATGCCGTGACCGCAGCCGGGGCAGTAGTGCATATTCTTTTTGATCGGACCCGGACGCCGGTTGAAAGGATCAAAAAATACTTTTGAACGACCGAATTTTACTTTTTCGCTCATTTTATTTATTCTCCATCATAATCTTCTTGGCGGCGGCGATGACTTCATCGCAGCTGGGGACGTTGCCGCCCATACGGTTGCAGAGGGTGACAGGCAATTTGCATTCGATCGAAAGTTTGATATCTTCGATCATCTGTCCGGCACTCATTTCCAGACTCATCATTGCCTTGGCTTTGCCGGCTTTGACCACATCCTGCAAAGCGTCTTTTGGGAAAGGATAGACCATCTGCGGACGGATCATACCGACTTTGAAACCTTCGGCGCGGAGTTCATCAATGGCACCTCTGGCGATACGCGAGCAGATACCGTAGGCGACGATGACCAGTTCGGCATCTTCCACCAGGTAGGATTCACTGCGCTGCTCGCAGGCTTCGATCTCGCGGTATTTTTTCTGCAACTTGATATTCTGGGCTTCGAGGTCATCATGCTCCATATAGATGGAAGTGATGTAATTGGCTTCGCCATTGACGATCTTGCCCATTTTCCAATCCGGATCGTAGTTGTATTCCACCGGTTCAGGAAGCACGACAGATTCCATCATCTGACCGATGACACCGTCTGCCATAACATAAGCGGGCATCCGGTATTTTTCCGCCATAAAAAAGGCTTCCATAGTCATATCGCACATTTCCTGCACTGAATTCGGGGTGAAAACCAAACAGTGATAACTGCCGTGGCCGCCGCCTTTGACCAGCTGGAAATAATCCGACTGCTCCGGACCGATATTACCGAGACCGGGACCTCCGCGGGTCACGTCAACGATGACAGCGGGCATTTCGTAACCGGCAAGATAACTCATACCTTCCTGTTTGAGCGAGATGCCCAGACCGGAACTGGCAGTCATCACGCGGTAACCGGCAGCAACACCGCCGATGACCATATTGATGGCACCGATTTCGGATTCAGCCTGCACAAAGGTGCGGTTGAGTTTAGGAAAAAGCAATGCCGCTGTCTGGGCGACTTCGCTGGCGGGGGTGATGGGATAACCGAAATAGCAGCTGCATCCGGCAAAAAGGGCGCCGTAAACAGCAGCTTCGTTACCTTTAAGCAAAAGCCTGTGATTGTATTTCATAATTTTTTAATCCTCATTCACAAAAATAGTGATAGCACCCGGTTCCGGGCACTGATGAAAACAGGCTCCACAACCGATACAGTCGCCGGGATTATCCACTTTGACCGCCACATATCCCTGGACATTGATCCCGCTGCCGCGGGAAATCAGTTTTTTGGGACACGCCGGCACACAACGGAGACATCCTTTGCACTCATCGGTACTGATACTTATGCGATGACTTTTCGCAGGCATTTTCCGATACTCCTTAAACAAAAATTTTTTAATGACGGCGTAAACACGTTGCATCCGCCGCCGACTGGATAAACTTTATGACAACGCTTATTATAATATACTCCTTTTTTACGCAATTGTCAACACTTCTTTGCCGGTTATCAGGGCAGAGTTGCGATTCAGGTACAGAAAAATTTTTGAAATTTTTATTTTGCACTTGACTTTACATAATCATTGTGCTATTCTAAATCAATATCCATCCAACGGTGTTAAAAAGAACAAACAAAAAAGGAATCGATGCATGAGAAAATTATTTTTCATCTCTCTCACAATGCTAGCCGCCGGTGCACTTTGCCTCGCGGCAGCGCCGAAATTCAAAAACCCTGCCTGGAAGGGTAAAGGCAATGACCGTGTCCTGCTCTTTCACGGCGGCAGACCGTGGCAGGCTGACGGTACTACCGCCTCTATGGCAGAAAACGGATTAAAGGTCCGCACTATCAGCGGTCAAAATCTCAACGGACTTTCCGGAGCAAGTTTTGAACATTTTGTTTCTGATAAGCCCAAACTCAAACCGATCGATGGCATCACTCCGACTTTTGCCAAACTTTCTCCCAAGATGTACAAGCTTGTGGTTTTCCATATTATCCCTGAAAAAAATATGTCCAAAATTTTCACCCCTGAAAATCTCCAGAAACTCTACGAATATGTAGATCAGGGTGGCAACGTGCTTTTTACCATCAACACTCCCATCGAAGCCGAAGATCTGTTACCAGTAACGCTCGGCTCTTATGAAGAATTTGATGATTTTTACACTGATCGTCCCACTACCGGTAATTTTGAAGACTATCCGGAAAAAATTCCGGTACTCGGCAGATTCCGTAACAACACACTCAAAGAAGGCGCGCAGGCTCTCTGCTGGATCAAAACTCCCGACGGCGATCAGGTCACGCCTTATATCGCCCGTATCAACATCGGCAAAGGTACTGTCACTTATTTCAATGGTGAAAATGTAAACCCGAGGCAATTCAAAGCATTCTCAAACTGGGCATACTCCAACGCCTTTTTCCAGCAGGTGATCAACGACTGTATCGGCAAAAAAATTGGTGTCGTCAAAAAACTTGCCCGCTTCCCCGAAACGCCTGCCCGTCCGGAAATTGCCGAAGTAAATCTCGATATCGCCGATCCCGTACTGAATATCACTGACAATCCCGGTAATGTTACTGTGGTTGACAACGTCGCCAGATTCGCCGACGGCACAGTAGTGTCCGTTTCTCCTGAAGGCGCTGCCGAAGTCACCCTGCCCGGTCAGACCTTTGCATTTATTAAAAATGCAAAAACTCCGGAAATCAGAATTTCAAAAAAACAGCGAGTATTTGATGATGACACCGCTGAAGCTACTAATGTCAAAGAAAGCAGTGAAGCAATCAAACTCGACTGGAAACTTGACGCTTTTTACACCGAAGGCAACCTCCTTGCCATCAAATACGTTGCCGGGAACAGCGAAATGGTCCGTTATTTCAAAGCCGGTAAAATGAATCTAAATGGCAGAATCTATACCGGCATCGCCGAAAAAACAGTCATTACCAAATCAGATTTGCTGATCAGCGGCATTCACCACAAATCAGAACTCAATCTGCCTGATCCCCTGTTTGCCCGCCGCTTTGACTGCTACCAGCCTCCCCGTGGATACAAAGACTTTGATATGACAGGCAAAGAAACCAGCAAAGTTATCGCCGGTCAGCCTTTCAAACACATCGTCTGCAAAAACGGGGTTTTCCTTGCCAACGGCATGGATATCGGCAACGGTGGATCTTTCGGTCGCGAAAAAGGTGCTGAAAACATATATTTCAACGTCTATGCCAATGTCGGCAGAATCAAAGCTCCCGCCCAGAGTGCCTGGTACTGGCGTTGGTTCAGTGAAGGTCCGGAACGCGGTCATAACGAATATCTTGCGATGTATCAATTCCAGCGCAAAATACTGCGCAATCTCTACAATTTGAAAGAACTCCCAGGATATCCGGTCGTCCGTTACGATTATCAGCTCAAACAAGATGAAAAACTTGCAGTGATTGCCGCTGCCGCCAAAGCCGGCTACCGCTTTGTCTCTCCTCCGAATCCTGAAAGCCCCATTGAAAGCATCAACACTGACGGTAATAAAGTCATCTACAAATGGCACACTGATGCCGGAGTCGCAGCTCGCATCTGGACTGCCGGCAGTTACACTCAGGGCAACGGTACCTGGACTTACCTCAACCATCCGGAATGGTTCGTCCGTGATGAAAACGGCAAAATTATGCAGTACTTCAAAAAATATCCTGTCATTGACATCAATAATCAGGAGTTTTACAAGTGGTGTACTGCTATTTACAAAGATGCCATTGATCACGGCGTAAAATGGTTCTACCGTGATATGGACGGCGCTGCCTCAAGCACCATCAACTACGCCATGGATGAAAGTCCGCTTGCGGCAATAGCCCAGGCCAAAGTCTATAAATATTTCCACGACAATGGCGCCAGAGTCGGTGTAGAAGGTATGAATCCTCTGGTATTGGATGAATACTGGTTCCGTGCCAAACTTTACACCCCGATGACCGGAATCGAATTTGCTATGGTCGGTCAAGTGCCGAATGGCGATATCATCGGCGGTCTCGGACTGGATCCCATCCGTACCGGCATGTACGCCTGTTTCCCGATGTATGAATTTTCCGGTACTGCTTTCAGCTTTGACCGCATCATCGGTGAAGCAGAGCGCGGTAAACGTGTCGCAAGCTTCGTGCCAACATTCAACAAAGCATTGGATTTTGTCGGCATGCCGTTTGTCCAAGAAACTGACTTCGGCACAGTCTGGTACGGCAAAGGCGGAGCAGTGATGTTTTTCTGGAACCCGGTGAAAAAACTCACCCTTAATCTGCCCGACGGATGGAAAATCCGCGGTGTTGAAGGCAACGTCCTCAACGATGTCAAAGGTGACAGTATCATCTTTATCGACCGCAAATAAGCGACAGTAAAACTACCCAAGCGGTGGTCTCCGGCAAGAGACCACCGTTTTTTTTATCAAAACCGGGCTGAAAAAATCTCAAAAAGCAACAAAAAAACATTGGGATGCAACAAAATTACCATTGAATACAACTAAAACTGTGATACATTATTCCTGTGTTTTCAAAAGTTTCAGTAAAAACAAACACGAAATATTAAGGAAGTATGTTTATGTTGAAAAAATTTTATCTCCTGATGCTAGGAGCGATCCTGGCATTTTCCGCCGCGGCAGACAATGCACCGCTCAAAAAATCCATGCCCAGACGCAAAGGCAACTCCGGCCCGATGATCATGGTCTTTGCCGGCGGCAGACCGTGGGTCGGCAATATGTTAGTCGATACTTTTGTCAAAAGCGGAGCCAGAGTGACCCCGGTCGTCGGTAAATATCTGGCAGGCCTTGCCGGTGCCAGTATCAAACAGCATATGGGCGACAAAGTTGAACCTACCCCGCTGGATGGCATCACTCCTGCATTCAAAAAACTGAAAAACCACAAACTGGTCGTTTTCCACCTGATCCCGCAGGAAAATATGAAAAAAATCTTCACTCCGGAAAGAGAAGCGGCTCTCAAAGAGTATATCAACAATGGTGGAAATGTCCTTTTCACTTACAGCACTCCCGCCGGGCTGCTGCAGGATATTATGCCGGTGCTTTTGGAAAACAGCAACTGCAAACTCAACAGCAAAGCCACGGCAAACCGTCCTGCCGGAAACAACTTTGCATTTCTGCCTGAAACTCTGCCGGCATTCAACTCCTGCCGCGATGCCATGCCCAAAGAAAACGCCGAAGTTCTGAGTTGGATCAAAGATGAAAACGGCTGTGAAGTTTCTCCTTATCTCGCCAGAATAAAAATCGGCTCCGGCAGTGTAAGTTTCCTCAACACCCAATCCCCCAATCCGACCTCGATCCGTCATTTTTCCAACTGGGCTTTCTGCGGAGCATTCCTTTCGGCAGCGGCGGCAGAATGCGGCAACATCAAACTTAATCCGCAAAAATGTATCCCTGCTTATGATGCTGTCCCGGCAAGAGTTGATATCGCCGAAACCCGCGTTGATATCGCCGAACCGGTGCTGGAGATCACCGGCGATACCGCAGATATCACCGTCAATCAGCGTGAAGCGGTTTTCAGCAACGGTGCGAAACTCACAGTAAAAGCCAATGGCAGTGTCGATGTCTGTTTCCCGGGCAAAGAGACTCCGTATATCAGCGATTTCCAAATACCATCGATCGCTTTTTCTGAAATCAAAGCCGCGACGGACAACCTCTCTTATGAAGCGGATGATATGAGCAAAGTCGTCAAAGCGGCTGATATCAAATGGCAGTTTGATTCCATTTCTGCCAAAGACGGCGTCGCGACGATCAAATATACTGCAAAAGAAAGCATCCTTGAATGGGATTTCAAAACCGGTACCCTCGACCTTGACGGCAGAAAATACTATGGTATCGCCGAAAGAGCCAGAGTGACCAAAAGTCCGCTTTATATCAATGAATTTGTATTCAAAAGCCTCCTGACTCTGCCCGATCCGCAGTTTTCACGCCGTTTTGATGCTTATTCCCCGCCGCGCGGGTACAGCGAATTCCCTATGGACGGCAGTGTGAAAAAATCCGACACCTGGAATTTCGGCTTTTTCGGTTCCAGCCAGCCGTTTGAATTGATCTCCTGCAAAAACGGCGTTTATATGACAAGCATCGAGGAAGTACAGTCCGTTTCTGTCAGACAGCTCCGTACTGACAAAGACCGGGGCATCCAGAACAACCGCACTATGGGCGTCGGCAAACTTAAAGCTCCGGCAGGTACTGTTTACTACTGGCACTGGTTCAGCGATGGCCCCGAACGCGGTCATCACGAATATCTTGCCATGTACCAGTTCCAGCGTCAGCGTTTCCGCCGTCAGCACAACCTCAAAGAACTGCCCGCCTGCCCCATCGTCTGGTACGGCTATCAGTTGACCGACAAGCAGAAAGACGAACTGATCAAATATGCCGGTGAATGCGGTTTCCGTTTTATCTATCCCCCCAATCCGGAATCCCCCATCACCTCTATCAACAGCGACAGAAACAAAGAAATTTATGCCAAAATCACTGCCGCCGGAGCAAGAGCCCATATCTGGACTGCCGGCAGTTACGTGCAGGGCAACGGCGGCTGGATAATCAATAATCACCCCGAATGGTTCTCCAAAGGTCCTGACGGCAAAATTTTTGCCTATCCCGGCAAATACTATGTCATTGATGTCCGCAATGAAGAATTTTTCAAATGGTACAAAGAAATCATTCTGGATGCCGTCGCACACGGAGTGGGCTGGGTCTATCGCGATATGGATGCCGCCGCCGGAAATGTGATCAATCACGACGCTGATGAATATCAGAGTGCGCTTTACAAACAGATCGAATACTACAAATTCTTTCACGACAACAACTGCCGGGTCTCCATCGAAGGTGTCAATCCGATGACTATTGACCAGTACTGGTACCGCCCGGAAAAATACACCTCTTTTGCCGGCAATGAATTTGCCATCGTCGGTCAGGTGCCTTATGGCAGTATTTCCGGCGGCTTGCAGCTGGATTATTTCCGTACCGGTATGTACGGCGCATTCCCGATTTTTGAATTTGCCGGTACTACTTTTGATTTTGACCGTATTGCCGGTGAAGCCGCCCGTGGCAAGCGTGCTGTAAGTTTCGTGCCTGAATTCAACCGGGCACTGGATTTTGTCGGCATGCCCTACATCCGCGAAACTGACTTCGGCACGGTCTGGTACGGCAAAGGCGGCGCGGTGATGTTTTTCTGGAATCCGGTGAAAAAACTCACCCTCGATCTCCCCGACGGATGGAAGATCCGCGGCGTCGAAGGCAACGTCCTCAACGATGTCAAAGGTGACAGTATCATCTATATCGACCGTAAATAAGCTGATTTATCAACAAGAGAGAAATATCTATGCTTAAAAAAAATATCTTTTCTGCAATTATCGCACTTGCCGTAACAATATGCTCTGCCGCCGGAGCCCAGAAATCCGGTGAAATGAAAAAAACTCTGCCGGAACCAGCCGGCAAAAGCGGCCCGGCAGTGCTGATATTGAATGGCGAAAGACCCCGTATGGGTTACGATATGAGAGATCTGCTCGTCAATTGCGGTGCCAAAGTCACCACATTGAGCGGCGAATATCTGGCGGGGCTTTCCGGAGCAAGTATCAAAAGACATCTCGGCGACAAAATTGAACCGGTACCGTTTGACGGTATCACTCCGGCATTTGCAAACCTCAACCGGTACAAACTGGTGCTTTTTCACCAGATCAAAGCGGAAAACCTGAAAAAACTTTTCACCCCGGCACGGGAAAATGCCTTGAGTGAATATGTCAAAAATGGCGGCAATGTGCTTTTTACTGCCGATACCCCGGCGGGGATCCTCGAAGATATAATGCCGGTAAAATTCGGCAAAATGATCACCACCGATGAGGCTATGAGAGCAGATTTGCCCCAAGGCAGAAACTTCCGCATTTTCCCTGACTATGTCCCCTGTTTCCGCATTTACCGCGAAGCTGTCCCCCAAAAAGATGCCGCGATTTGGAGTTATATATATGACAGCAAGGGCACCAAACTCGCCCCCTTTATCGCCACAATCAAAATCGGCAAAGGTTCGGTGACTTTTTTAAATGCCGAAAAAATCAATCCCAAACAGTTCAAAGAGTTTTCCAACTGGGCGTACTGCCGGGCATTTTTTGCCGCAGTTATGGCAGAATGTGCCGGTTTGAATATCGACTGCTCCAAAGAACTGGTCAGTTTTGAAAATATCCCTGAACGCAAAACCATCGACAGCACCACGCTTGATATCACTCAACCGGCATTTGAGATCCGAAACAGCAATGAGGAAATCAAAATCCGGGGACGCTCTGCAACTTTTGCTTCGGGAGCAAAAATTTCAGTCAACGCCAACGGTTCTGTCAATATGACTTTCCCCGGCAAAAAAACTCCGTATATCCGCAATTTCAGGATCCCGGAAATCGCTTACTCTGAAATCAAACTCACCACCGGCAGTCTCACTTACGAAGCCGACGACCTGATCGACGAAGTCAAAGCCGCAGATATCAAGTGGCAATTTAAAGATATCTATGCCGTAAACAATACCGTTACGGTACGTTATGAGGCCAAAGGCAGTATTCTTGACTGGGAATTCAAAACCGGTAAAATGAATCTTGACGGCAGAGAATACACCGGCATTGCCGAAAGAGTCAATATCCTCAAATGCCCGCTGATGATCAATCAGGTGACATTCAACAGCGAACTTACTCTGCCTGATCCGCTTTTTGCCCGCCGCATGAGCTGCTATTCGCCGCCGCGCGGATACAGCGATTTCCCTATGGACGGCAGCGTCAAAAAAGCTGATACTTTCACCTGGAACTACCTCGGTTCAGGACAGCCGTTTGAATTGATAGCCTGCAAAAACGGGGTCTATCTTGCCCATACCGAAAATGCCTTTGCCACCACCCCGCGGCTGATCCGTATCAGCAAAGAGAAATTCATCCGCAATTCCAGATTTCATCAGGTCGGCAGAGTAAAAGCCCCGGAAGCCACTGATTTTTATTGGCACTGGTTCAGCGACGGCAAAGAACGCGGTCACCACGAATATCTTGCCATATACCAGTTCCTCCGCCGCAAATACCGGCTGGATAATGACCTCAAAGAACTGCCGGTCTATCCGATGACCCAGTACGGATACCAACTGACCGCCGATGAACAGAAAAAAGTCATTGAATCCGCAGTCAGCAGCGGTTACCGCTTCATCCATCCGCCCATGCCGGAAACTCCGATCGAAAAAATGATCGATCCCCAAGCACTTGCCGCCTATGAAAAAATCTGCAAACTCGGCGGTAATCCGCACGTTTGGAGTGCCGGCAGTTATGTCCAGGGGGATGGCGGCTGGATCATCAACAATCATCCCGAATGGTTTGTGAAAACTGAAAAAGGTAAAATTTTTTCCTATGCCGGAAACTATCCGGTGATCGATGTCAACAATGAAGAATTTTACCAGTGGTACACCAAAGAAATCATGAGCAAAGCCATCGCCGCCGGCGTGAGATGGGTCTACCGCGATATGGATGGTGCCGCCGCCCGGATGATCAACCACGCAGTGCCGGAAAGCCCCTATGGTATGAAATCACAAATCCGTTTTTATAAATTTTTCCACGATAACGGCTGCCGCGTTTCCATTGAAGGTATGAATCCGCTTGCCATCGACGAATACTGGTACAGAGCGGATAAATACACCTCTTTTGCCGGCAATGAATTCAGCCTGATCGGGCAGGCTCCCAATGGAGATATCAAAGGCGGGTTGACCCTTGATCCTTTCCGTACCGGTATGTACAGCTGTTTCCCCAGTTTTGAATTTTCCGGTACGACTTTCAACTTTGACCGCATCGTCGGTGAAACTGCACGCGGCAAACGCGCCGCCAGTTTCGTACCTGAATTCAACAAAGCACTGGATTTTACCGGTATGCCCTATATCCGTGAAACTGATTTCGGCACTGTCTGGTACGGCAAAGGCGGCGCGGTGATGTTTTTCTGGAATCCGGTGAAAAAACTCACCGTCAATCTGCCCGGCGGATGGAAAATACGCGGCGTCGAAGGCAATGTCCTTACCGATGTCAAAGGCGACAGCATCACCTACATCGACCGCAAATAAATCAAACCTTGCACAAAGCCGGCAATCCCTGTCGGCTTTTTTTTGCTGCCTGCTATTTGAAATAAAGAGGGTTTTGTAGTATATTTTATCCGGAATATTGCTAAAACTCATTACAAGGATCTGAAAAATGTTTTTTACCAGCACAAGGAGCCGCCGGCAGGTCTCTGCCGCGTTTGCCATCGCCAAAGGTCTTGCTGATGACGGCGGGCTTTTCATCCCCTCTGAATTTCCGCAGCTCTCCGACGCAGATATCCGCCGGATGGTCGATATGAACTACCGGGAAAGAGCCAAAAAAGTCCTTTCGCTCTACCTCACTGATTTTACCGCAAAGGAAATCAATGACTGTGTCGAAAACGCCTACACCGGCAACTTTGACAATGACGATCCGGCACCGCTTGCAGAAGTCGTCCCCGGTATGAATCTTCTGGAATTGTGGCACGGACCCACCTGTGCTTTTAAAGATATGGCTTTGCAATTACTGCCACACTTGCTGATGGTTTCCACAGCCAAAGCCGCCCCGGGCCGCACGACAGTGATTCTGGTCGCTACTTCCGGCGACACCGGTAAAGCCGCACTGGATGGCTTCGCCGATGTACCCGGTACTAAAATCATCGTCTTTTACCCGCAAAACGGCGTCAGTGATATGCAGAAACTGCAAATGACCACCCAGACAGGAAACAATGTCGCCGTCTGTGCCATTGACGGCAATTTTGACAATGCCCAAAGCGGAGTCAAAGCGATTTTTGCAGACCAAAATATGAAAGCCTTTCTGGCTGAACGCAATATGGAATTCTCCTCTGCCAATTCTATTAATTTCGGCAGACTTGTGCCGCAGGTGGTGTACTATGTTTCCGCCTACTGCGACTTGCTCAAATCCGGCAGATTGAAAGCCGGCGAATCTTTTAATGTCACTGTACCCACCGGTAATTTCGGCAATATCCTCGCCGCCGTTTACGCCAAAAAAATGGGTATCCCGATCAGGAAATTCATCTGTGCCTCCAATGCAAACAACGTGCTGACCGACTTTATCAATACCGGCAGATATGACCGCAACCGGGAATTTTTCACTACCGACAGCCCCTCGATGGATATTCTCATATCTTCCAATCTGGAAAGATTGCTTTATATCCTCGGCGGTGATGATCCCGTGCGTTGTGCCGCTCTGATGCAGGAACTCAACACCACCGGGACCTATACGATTTCAGAAGCAGAAAAAAGTGCCCTGCAAAGTGAATTTTTCGGCGGATGGTGCGATGACAAAGCAACCGCCGGTACGATAAAAAATCTTTTTGATAAATATAATTATCTTTGCGATACCCATACCGCGGTGGCAGTCAATGTCTATCAGCAGTATCTTGCCGCCACCGGCGACGATACAGTTACAGTTATTGCCTCCACTGCTTCGCCCTATAAATTTGCTCCGGCGGTACTGCCCGCCATCAAAAACTGCGAAGTCCTTGCCGACGGCTTTGCCACTTTGGAAATGCTCTCCGATGCTTCCGGCGTACCGATCCCTGCTCCGCTGGCAGGGTTGAAAGGTGCCGCCGTACTGCATCCCGATTGCGTGGCAAAAGATGAAATGGCAGATTTTATCGTCGATTTCCTCAAATGAGTGAACTGCGGAAATTTTCCCGTTATTTCCACGAGAACCGGGAAAAAATATCAGCCCTGATTTTTGATATCGACGGTACTGTCGCCCTTAACGGTAGACCGCTGCCGGGTGCGATCGAACTTTTTAACACACTCAATGAGGAAAAGTTCCCCTATTTCATCCTGACCAATGACAGCAGTTTATCCTGCGCTCAAAAAGCGGCGATCCAAATCCGTCACGGCTTCCCTATTTCTGCCGAAAATATCGTTTCTGCCGGAAATGCTCTCGAAATCTGGGCAAAGGAAAACTATCGCGGCGGATGCTTTTTTTCTTACGGACAGCTGGGAGATCCCTCTTACACTGAACTTGCGGGGATCACCACCATTTCCGATCCCGATAAGATAATGGATTGCTGCGGTGTCATCGCCGGAGAATGCTGCCGGGATATGCACATCAGTCTTGAAGCGGTATTCAACTTTTTCATCGCTAAACCGGATGCCCCCTATATCGTCACCAATCCTGACAGTTATTGGCCGGGCGGCAGATTCGGTATGGGTTTCGGTGCCGGAGGCGAAGCCCGGTTTGTAACTATGCTGCTCGCCGAAGCCGGAATAAAAAAAGAACCGGTCTATCTCGGCAAGCCCTATTCTACAATATATGACTATGCTTTGAAAAAACTCTCCTTCTCTTTTCCGGCAAAAAATTTTTCCGACCGCAAAAGTATCGTGATGCTGGGAGATTCACTCTATGCCGATGTGTGCGGAGCGAACCGTGCCGGGTTGACTTCGGCATTGCTTATGAGCGGCATCACCAATGAAAATATGCTCCTGCAGGCCGGTGGGGAACTGATACCGGATATGATTTTTGATTCTCTTTAAAAATTTTCTTGACAAAATTTGTTCCTGTGATATATTAAATCAGGTTGACAGCAAAAAGGATTGTTTTATGTGTCATAACGTTTTCAGCACCCGATTTTTTATGACTCCGTTTTTCAACAGAAACGGGGTCGGCGTTGTTGTGGCATAAAATCCTATTTTTAATTTATACCTGTACAAGTTGGACCCGTTGCAAAATCAGCACCGGGTCTTTTTTATTACAAATAAATCACAAATATGAAATTTGAGGTATCAGAATGAATGAAGAATTAAAAAAATCCATCGCAAAACTTGACAGCGAATTGCTGGATGTTTTTGCCCGCCGCCTGGAACTGGAAAAACAATTGAAAGGCAACGATCCGGAACGTGAACGCCGGCTGCTGCTGAATTTCAGAGAAAAGGCATCACCGGAACTCTCTGAATATGCCGGAGTGCTTTATTCCACCATTTCTGATCTCGGCAGAAGCGTCCGCCGCCGGGAGGTTTCCTGCGATACCGTTTTCACCGACCGGATACACAAGGCTCTGGATAAAACCGGAGAATTTTTCCCAAAAGATGCCAGAGTAGCTTGCTGTGCCCTGCCCGGAGCCTACGCCCAGATCGCCGCAGATAAACTCTTTCAGCTGGCTGACATCACCTATGTCAATGATTTCAACGGTGTGTTTCAGGCAGTGGCAAAAGGTCTCTGCCGTTACGGCATACTGCCGATCGAAAACTCTACTTCCGGTACCGTCGATGCTGTTTGCGATCTGATGAAAGATCACGATTTCTATATCGTCCGCAGTTACCGTCTGCGGGTGCAGCACTCGCTTTTGCTGCCTCCCGGAGTCAAACTCGCCGATGTGAAAGAAATCTTTTCTCACGAACAGGCTTTCAAGCAGTGCGGTAAATTTCTTGCCACTATGCCGCAGGCAAAGCACAGCAATTGCAGTTCTACCGCCCTGGCGGCACGTACTGTGGCAGAATCCGGCAGAAAAGATGTCGCTGCCATTGCCAGCAGTGTCTGCGCCGATATTTACGGTTTGACGGAATACAACGGCAAGATCCAGGACAGTGATTTCAACTACACCCGCTTCATCTGCATTGCCAGAGAACCGGAAATATATCCCGGTGCCAACCGGATCAGCATCATGGCAACTCTGCCGCACCGTGCCGGTGCACTTTACCGGCTGCTTTCCCGCTTCTCGGTACTGGGGCTGAATCTGACCAAATTGGAAAGCCGTCCGATCCCCGGCGAAGAATTTGAATATATGTTCTATTTCGACTTTGACGCCTCGGTCGCTGATCCGCAAGTGCTGAATCTGCTGTCGGAATTGCAACACGATGACGGGAAATTCGTTTTCCTCGGCAACTATCAGGAACTGTAACGGGAATATTCCCCGCAAAACACAAAAAAAACGCCGGAAAAATCCGGCGTTTTTTATTGACTTCAATAAATCTTACGCAATTCGTTGCGGCGGATCTTGCCGCTTACCGTTTTGGGCATTGCCTCGATGAAATCGATTTTACGCGGATACTTGTAGGGAGCAGTATGATGTTTCACATACTCCTGTATCTCTTTTTTCAACTCCTCTGACGGAGCTTTGTCTTTGGTCAGCACGATGAATGCTTTGACCAGCTGTCCGCGGGTTTCATCCGGCACACCGACCACGGCACATTCCAGCACATAGGGCAGTTCCATCAGGACGTTTTCGATTTCAAACGGACCGATGCGATAACCGCTGGATTTGATAAGATCGTCGGTTCTGCCGACATACCAGTAGTAACCGTCTTCATCCACCCAGGCGGTATCGCCGGTGTGGTAATATCCGTCGTGCCAGGCATTTTGTGTGGATTCCGGATCGTTGTAATATTCAAAGAAAAGTCCCGGAGTCTGATGCGGTTCAGTCTTGACGCAGATTTCACCGGTTTCGCCGGGGCGGACTTCATTGCCGTCGGCATCCATAAGCACCACATTGTAAAGCGGTGAAGGTTTGCCCATAGAACCGGGTTTCGGCTCCATACCGATCAGGTTGCCGATGATGACGGTGCTTTCAGTCTGGCCGAAACCTTCCATCATTTTCAGGCCGGTCGCCTTTTCGAACTGATAGAAAACTTCCGGATTGAGTGCTTCACCGGCGATACAGGCATTTTCCAGACTGGAAAAGTCGTAGTGCGAGAGGTCTTCTCTGATGAAAAAGCGGTACATAGTCGGCGGAGCACAAAAAGTGGTGATATTGCACTTTTTGAAAAGCGGCATAATGTCAGCTGCGGCAAAGCGTTCAAAGTCGTAAACAAAGACTCCTGCTTCGCAAAGCCACTGACCGTAAAGTTTACCCCACATTGCCTTTGCCCAGCCGGTATCTGAAATAGTCAGATGCAAACCGTCGGGATTGACATTCTGCCACCAGCGGGCAGTGATGATGTGACCGAGGGGATAACTGAAACTGTGAGCGACGATTTTCGGATATCCGGTGGTACCGCTGCTGAAAAACATCAGCATAGTATCTTTGGCTTTGAGATCGGCGGGGCGTTTGAATTTGTTGCTGTACAAATCAAGTGCGGCATCAAAATCCAGCCATCCGGGCAGCAGAGTACCGTTGATACCGATTTTGATGGTGACTCCGGGGACTTCTGCGGCGGCGGCATCGGCCTCTTTCATCACATCGCCGTAACCGGTACAGATGATCGCCTTGACCCCGGCACGCTCAAAACGGTAAGTGAAATCGTGCTTCAACAACTGATTGGCGGCAAGCACCGCAACTGCACCGATTTTATGCAGAGCGTTGATCAGTATCCAGAATTGCCAGTGCCGGCTCAACACCAGCATGACTTTGTCGCCTTTTTTGATTCCGAGGCTTACCAGATAATTGGCTGCCTGTGAGGATAATTCAGAAACTTCTTTAAAAGTGAAAACTTTTTCCTCAAAATCCCGGCTGACCCAGTGCAATGCCACTTTGTCGGGGGATTTTGCCGCCAGAGCATCGACGACATCATAAGCAAAGTTGAAGTTTTCCGGATAATGGTAATTCACCGCTTTGAGGTAACCGTTTTCATCCAGAGTTTCGCTCATATACTTGCGGTATATGAAATCATAATCGTTTCTGGAAGTTTCGATTTTGGCGGCGGTGGCAACTGATTTGGGCATTTCACCCTCGCCCTGCATAACGATTGCCAGGAATTCACAGGGTTCATCCCCCGCCGCCACCATACCGTGGGGATTGGAGGAATTGAGCAACACGCTGTCACCTGGATTAAGGACTTCGATTTTATCTCCGAGCTGAATCCTCAAAGAACCTTTGAGAACATAGTCAAATTCGTGTCCGCTGTGGGTAGTAAGCGGAATGGGCAGATTTTCATCCTGCGGCTGGGCAGTCACATACAGCGGATCGGCGTGACGGTCTTTGAGTTTGGGGGCAAGGTGGAGATATTCCAGTTCCGCCCGGCGTTTGATCGGCATACCTTTGCCGCCGCGGGTGATGTTGTAAAACGAAAGTTTAGGAGCTTCACCACTGACGAGGTCGCTCACATCCAGCCCGAAACGCTCCGCACAAAGGTGGAGAAATGCAAATGAACTGTCGATTTTCCCCTCTTCGTGAGCGATATATTCGGCCTCGGACACACCGGTGACCTGCGCCATTTCCGCCACCGGAATATCCAACACCTGACGGATTTCCCGGATGCGTTTACCTGTCTGCGTAAACTGATTTTCCATTTTTCCGAATTCCTGAATTGTATTACACGCGGGGGCAGATAACAATGCCCGGCGCCAATCAAACAAACTGTAATCGCATTAATATACCACACAAAGTGCCTTTTTTCAAGGCTTTAACCGGAGTCAACGGCACTTGACGCCGAATAATTTTTCAGCATTGCGGAAAAATATTTTTTCCATTTCCTCATCAGTCAGGTCTGCCAGCAGGGCATCACTGATGGCTTTTTCGTGTTTTACTGCGGGATAATCGCTGGCGAACAGGATTTTATCCACTCCGTGAGCGCGGATCAGACGGCGGAAATCATCAACACTCAACTTACCGGTGGATACTGAACTTGAAACATCGAGATAGATATTTCTGCCCACCAGATATTTTTCAGCTTCATCCCACCTGGAATATCCACCCATATGAGCGGCAATGATCGCCGCCTGCGGAAATTCTTCTGCTGCATTTGCCAGCCGGAAAGGTGCGGAAATATCCCGGTTTTCATCTCCGACGTGAAACAGCATCACCAGATCGTTTCCGGCGAGCCGGTACATTTCCATCGCCGCAGGATCGTCAATGGCAAAATTCTGAAAGTCAGGATGAAACTTCACCCCTTTGAGGCCGAGTGACCTGATGCGGTCAAATTCGTTTGCCATATCCGGATAATCGGGATGCATCGTCCCCATCCCGATAAAAAGTCCCGGGTATGCGGCACAAGTGGCAGCAATGAAATCATTTATCTTGCGCACCTGCTCCGGCTTGGTGGCAGAAGAAAAAATAACACATTTATCAATATCGCTTGCCCGGCAGCTGGCGGCCAGATCTTCGACTTCCGCCGTCCCCTGCCAGACAAAGCCGTAATAATTTTCCAGATACGATACCGCCTTGCCGGCAATATCGTGCGGAAAAATATGAGCGTGTACATCAAAATATTGCATTTTTTTCTTTTATTTTTGCACTCAGCCGCACCGAACAGAAATCCGGCCCGCACATAGTACAGTAAGGCGTACCGTGCAAATCATTTTTATCCATATTGGCAACTTTTACCGCTTTTTCCCGCGATTCTGCCGCCCTTTCCGGGTCGAGTGCCAGAGCAAACTGTTTCTGCCAGTCAAACTCCCGGCGGGCATCGCTTATTGCATCATCTCTTTCTCTTGCTCCGGGCTTGCCGGTCGCCACATCGGCGGCGTGAGCGGCAATGCGGAATGCCACTACTCCATTGCGGACATCTTCACTGTCCGGCAACCCCAGATGCTCACTCGGAGTCACATAGCAAAGCATCGCCGCACCATACATAGCCCCCATCAGACCGCCCATTGCCGCAGTAATGTGATCGTATCCGGGAGCGCAGTCCGCCACGACCGGCCCAAGTATGTAAAACGGAGCATCGTCACAAAGTTCCTGCTCTTTATGCATATTAAAAGCGATCTCATTTGCCGGGATATGACCAGGTCCTTCGACCATCGCCTGCACTCCGGCTTTCCGGCAGCGCTGAACCAGTTCGCCCAGCACCGCCAATTCGGCAAACTGTGCTTCATCACTCGCATCGGCCAGACACCCGGGCCGCAAACCATCACCGAGAGAAAGCGTCACATCGTACTCACGGCAGACTGCAAGGATGTCATCAAAAAACTCGTAAAACGGATTTTCGCATCCGGTTTCCTGCATCTTTGCTACCAGCAACGCTCCGCCGCGGCTGACAATGCCGAGTTTACGTTTCAACGCAAGCGGAACGTGTTTTTTAAGCAATCCGGAATGGACTGTCATATAATCCACGCCCTGCTCCGCCTGCTCTTTTATCACCTGCAAAATGTTTTCCCCGGTGATATTTTCAGCCCCGAAGCGGGCGACAACTTCGTACACCGGCACCGTGCCGACCGGGATCGCTGCCCGCATCAGCAATGCCTGACGGATAGCGGAAATATTGCCGCCGGTACTCAAATCCATTACAGTATCGGCCCCGTATTTCACTGCGATATCCAATTTTTCAAATTCATTTCGCGGACAGCTCGATGTCGGGGAATTACCGATATTAGCGTTGATTTTGGTACGCAGTGACCTGCCGATACCTGCCGGTTTCAAGTTGCGGTGATTGCGATTGCAGGGAATGACCACTTTGCCGGTTGCGACCTGTTCGCGGATAAATTCCGCACTGCACATTTCCTGCTCTGCGACCCACTGCATCGCCGGAGTTATCTCACCATTTTTTGCCGCCTGAATTTGAGTTTGAAACATTTTTTATTTCTCCTTATTTTTTCCTGCGGGAGAAACAAGTTGCATTTCAAACAAAATGCGGCAGGAAACCCGGCCGCATAAAGCAAAACACATTGCCCAAACTCCCTGCAGGTGTTAACCATCAGCAGGTTCCAAGGGTCGGAGCATCGCCAGCTCCCTCTCAACCCGGTTTGACCGAGTACCCCTGTCCGGTAAATCAATTCTGGTATAACATACCACTTCTTTAACTCTTTTTCAAGTTTGGAACCCGCAAAAGGAACAAACAGCGTTGACTTTAAAAAAATCTGTGTTATATTTAATATGGTCAATAAACAGCGGCTCTGCCGCAAGTAATAAAACGAGGTAACATTATGAGCAACAAACAGGCAGTTCTCGGTTTCGATATGGAAACTGATATCGGCAGTTGGACCAGTAATTATGAGGGATTCAAAATCGGTACTCCTAAAATCCTCTCTGTGCTGAAAAAAAACGAGATAACTGCAACTTTTTATTTCACCGCTGATGCGGCAAAAAACAATCCGGATCTGGTCAGAGCCGTCCGCGACGCCGGCCATGAAATCGGCTGTCACACCCTCTTTCACGAAACCATCGGTGATTCACTCTTTGAAATCCCCGGTATGATGCCTGTCCTGCCGGAAGAAGTGATCCACCGTATCGAACTCGCCACCGAGATCGTTAAAGAAATTTCCGGTGTGAACCCCACCAGTTTCCGTTGCCCCCGCCTTTTCGGTTCGACCCAGGTGGTCAATGCTCTGGAAAGACTCGGTTATACTTCTGATGCCACTTACCCGATGTACTTTTTCCGCAAACAGCTGGTTCCCTATCACCCCAGCAAAGATGACTGGACCGAAAAAGGCGATATGAAGATCATTGAAATTCCCAATTTCGCTGACCTTTCTATGGAATCCCACGATGAATACGGCCGCGACCTCGATCAGTGGCCGCTGTGGCGTACCGAAAGTGCCGAAGCTGTGATGACTCACATCAACGGTTACAGCAAATACTGCGCCGAACACAATGTTGAGCCCTTTTACTGTTTTTACATGCATCCGTGGGAATTTGCCCCGATGCCCGCCGGTCTGATCTACTCCGGCGAAGGTGCGGTGCTGCCCGATCCCTTTATCATCAAAAACTGCGGCGACTATGCCGTGCGTGAATTGGATAAACTCATCAAATTGATGAAAGCTGAAGGCATTGAATTCTGCCAGGCAAGTCAGGTCGCTGTAAAATAAACCACTTTTTCTGCGAAGGAAACAAAATGAAAGTTCTACTCATGGGCGGTACCGGATGGCTCGGTCATGAAATTGCTCTGCAACTCGCTGCCAAAGGTATTGATTTCACCATTCTCAGCCGCGGACAGAAACCGCAATTTGCTGACAAAGTCAGTCAGTTCCCGACTATCGTCGCCGACAAAAAAGATGATGCGGCAATGCAGGAAGTTTTCAAAACCCGCTGGACTCATATCATCGACACTGTGCCGACAGAACCCTCGATCGCACTGGTCAAGAAATATTGCGGCGACATCGCCCATTATATCCACTGCAGTTCCACCGGCGGCTATGCTCCGCTTCCCTTTGTCCCCTGCAATGAAACTGCACCGTACAATGGTTTCGCCAAACGTACCGGATGGGACAAAAAACGTATTTACGACGAAACTGTAATGGATTTTTTCAACCGTGAGGGTTTCCCTGCCACGGTCATCCGTCCCTGCTACATCACCGGTCCCGGTATGCTGCCGCTGGATAATCTCGGCGGACGCCGTACCGAATTCATCAGCGACATCTACCACGAAAAAGTGCTGGATGTGCCGGTCGATGGTCAGAGTCTGCTCCAACCCATCCACGTGTACGATCTGGCAACTTCTTTTGTCCTCGCTCTGGAAAATCCGCGTACCGCCATCGGCCAGACTTACAATATCTGTCTGGACTACGCCGTACCGCTCAACCGCTATCTGGAAATCAATGCGGCTGTTTTCGGCAAAAAACCGGTCATCAATTATATGAGCATCGATGATTTGTTGGAAAAATACGGAAGAGAGGATGAAACCGGTCTGCGTTTTGTGGCGACCCATATGTGCTTTACTATTGAAAAAGCCAAACGCGATCTCGGCTATAAGCCCCATTGCACTCCGGAAGAAGCCATCGAAGAAACCGCTCTCTGGGCGGCAAAAGTTACCGGCGTGATCAAATAAGAGAGCATTTTCCGGCTTATTTTCCGCCGCAGGTCAAACCGGCTTGCGGCGGATTTTTTTGTGGGTCAGGAGAAAAAATTCAGACAGCAGGCATCGTAACTTTGAAACAGGTACCTTTGCCGGGAGCAGACTGGACTGAAATTTCCCATTTGTGAGCCCGGATGATCGCCTGTACCAGCGCCAGCCCCAAACCGTTTCCGGGCTGGTGACGGCTGCTGTCGGCACGGTAGAATCTTTCGAATATCTGCTTCTGGTCTTCTTCGGAAATACCGCATCCGGTATCTGATACCATAAGTTCGACCATCCCCCTGTCGACAATCAAAGAAACAGTGACACAACCGCCGTTGTCGGTGAATTTAAGAGCATTTTCCAGCAAATTGGCAAGTACCTGCTGAAACCTCACCCGATCGGCAGAAATATTTACCGGGGCATCCGGCACTACCACTTTGAATGTAACGTTTTTACTTTCAAAAGCAGGCTGCATAAATTCATAAAAGTCGTTGACTATTGCCGCAACATCCACCACATCCATTTTCAATTCCTCCGGACGGCTGTTGGTGCGGGAAATATCCATAATGGTATTGACCAGTTCTTTCATCCGCTGGGCTTCTTCAGCGACCAGCACGCAGGAGTTGCGGAGTTTTTCATCCAAAGTTCGATCGTACAGGAGCAACTCCACTGTGGCGGATATACGGGTCAGCGGTGTCCGCAGGTCGTGAGCGACATTATCCGACATCATTTTTATTTCTTTAAGCAGGCGTTCGGTACGTTCATTCATCGTGTTGAATGTTTCCATCAATTCCAGAATTTCTCTGTCGCTGTGGGTAACTCCGACACGGTAACTGTAATCACCGGCAGAAATACGATTCATCGCCAGAGTGGTGGTTTTGATACCGCGGATAAAACGGCGGGTGAGCAAAATCGTCACCAGCACTCCGAATACAACTGCAACAACAAAAAAGGCTATGAAACGGAATATCACTTTTTGCAGCAAATCACTGCGCGGCTGGGTATTCCAACCGGCAAACATGATCCTGCCATCGGGCATTTCCCGGTGGGAATAGCGAAAAGTCCCATATTCAAACGGCACCTCGCTGCCGCTGGCAAAAGCCGCCGCCAAAATATTTTTGCTGTTTGCCGCCCCCGGATTCAGCAAATCAACGCCATTGGTGTCGAGCATCAGTAATGAGAGATTTTCCCTGCCGCGGGAAAGCAGGGTCTTGTCGCAGAAATTGCGTACTACCCGCAGATTTGCTTCAGCCTGGAGCTGTTTGGTATAAGTGATATGTTCTCCTGCAATACGCAACTCGTAGCAGTCTCCATTGTACCAGATGACGATATTGGTGATGCTTTGACGGATAGAGGGCATCTGCACCGCAAACAGAATATCCGCACCGGGATATTTGCGGTCGATCATTTCCCGCTTTTCTGATGAAACAGTTGCCGGAGATAATATCCTCGCCGCCCGGCCGTACTGACCGCCGAGAATGTATCTCCCGCGGGCCTGGGAAACGATTTCCTCACAAAGGGCATCCCCGTTTTCATTGAGTGCAGTGCCGAATCTGAAAATCACCAGCAGAAATATACCGGCACTGAAAACAAAAAAGCAGACAGCGTAACTTAACGCCAGACGGAATTTGAGAGAGAGTTTATACCTGAAATCACTCAACGACATAACCGACACCGCGTACCGTATGAATCAATTTACGTTCATAGGGCGTATCGACTTTTTCGCGAAGTTTGTAGATTCTGGTTTCGATAATGTTGGTCTGGGGATCAAAACTGTATTCCCAGACATTTTCCATAATCATATTTTTGGTCACAACGCTGTTGGCGTTGCGGACAAGGTATTCCAAGAGGTCAAACTCGCGGGGAGGCAGATCGATACGCTCGCCGCCGCGGAAAACTTTTCTAGTCAGCAGATCCATATGCAGATCGGCAAAATCCAGCGTAGTGATCTTTTCCGGAGCCATGGAAAAACGACGGAGCTGAGCTTGAATATTGGCAAGCAGTTCGGTAACGGAAAACGGCTTGGAGAGATAAAGATCCGCTCCGGAAGACAAACCTCTCACTTTGTCATCGACAGCAGTTCTGGCACTCAAGATGATCAGCGGCACATTTATATTGCTTTTGCGGATGGATTCCACCACAGTAAAGCCATCTACGACCGGCAGCATTATGTCAACGATGGCAAGATCAAATTTTTCATTGGCGGCGGCATCCAGACCGGCCTGACCGTCTGCGGCGTAACAAGTTGCATAACCGGCATCAGACAAAGTTTTAAGCAGCAAATCTGCTGTTTTACGATCATCCTCTACAACAAGAATTCTAATGTTTTTTTCCACTTCGCTCATAACATCACCACAATTATGTGAATATAAAATCATCCTTCTTATGCTAAATATATCATAATAAATACTTTTGTCAATGTAACAAAGGTTGATTTCAGTGTTAATTTAATACACAGTTTGGTTAAATTTTCGGGGATATTTTCCCCTTTCCGTCTTGACAAATCTCTCTCTGCGTGATAAATTTATAGAGATTTTTCAGATATGTTTTCGCCGTAATTTTATAAAACAAAAAGGAAGGAGCATTTTATGCTTAAAAAACAAATTATTTCCGGAGTCGGTGCGGCACTTCTGCTGGCCGGATGCTGCCAGACTGCCGGAGACTGCAAAGCCTTGCAGCAGTGCCCGGAAGTTTCTCCGCTCGCCGCCAATCCCAACTCCAAAAAAATGAATTTCATCAGTATCACCCGCTGGACTCCCGGTGATATCGACGGTATGGTCAAAGAAGCCAAACGCGCGGCTGCTGCCACCGGACTCAAAAAGAATGCTTACTCCATGTCCATACTGCCCACCGGTAAAGACCCCATCAAAGTGGTGGAACGCTACGCCAATGCTTTCGGTAAATTCCGCAAAGCGATGGAAGGCAGCGGCATTGAAGTCGGTATCCTTGTGCAGAGCCTCGTCGGACACGGCTGGGCGGGTGCCGCCAAAGTCGATGACGGCATGGAATTTGCCTACAATCAGAAAGGCATTACAGTTTACCGCCAGTGTATGATGGACCCGAATTTCCGCAAATACACCTGGGACAGTATGGTGCTGCTTGCCAAACAGAAACCCGCATTTTTCCTTATGGATGATGATATGCGTACCATCAACAACAGTGATAACGGGGTGGAATGTTTCTGCGACAGCCATATGAAACTCTACAACAAAATCATGCCCCGCAAATTTGCCGACCGCATGGAATTGATCAAATATCTGGAAAAAGCCCCTGCCAGCGACCCGATCGTCAAAATTTTCGAAGCCGAAAGAGAAAAACTTCTTATCGGTTACGCTCAACTGGTACGCGACGCCATTGATTCCGTCGATCCCTCCATCCGCTGCGGTTACTGCTCCGGCGGCGGCGAATACCGTCTGATGGGCAAAATCGCCCGCACTCTCGCCGGCAAAGGTGAATCTTTTCTCCGCATCAACGATGCCAACTATCTGGAAATGTGGTCGCAGGAATTCAACGATGTGATGTATCACTGTGCATTCAAAGTCCTCGCCGCCGGTGACATCGATTACATCCTTGACGAAAGCGACACCTGCCCCCACAACCGTTACAGCAAAAGTGCCATCAGTATGCACGCCCATATCACCGGTTCCATCCTTTACGGAACTTCCGGCGGCAAACTGTGGATCACCAATCTGCAGCACGATCTGCGCACCAGTACTGATGCCTATGAAAAAATCATCAAAAAGCATCAGAATTTCTACAACGCCCTGCGTGCTGAAATGGATAATGTCAAATGGATCGGTGCCGCTACTCCGCTCATCGATGTGCAGAAAAATTTCAACCCTGCACGCGCCAGAGGTGCTTTTTACAGCTGGAAAGACTGGACGACCCAGATCCTCAACCGCAAAGGTATTCCGAGTACTTATGCCAAAGTCGGCGACAAAGACACTGTTTATATGCTCACTGACGGCATTGTAAACTGTCTGGATGACGAAGACCTCAAATCCGTACTCAGCGGCAAAGCGATCGTGGATGGATATGCCGCCAAAGCCATTGCCAAACGCGGATTTGCCTCATACCTCGGCTGTATCCCGGCTGATAAACCCTACCGTTCCAGCGGTGAATACTATCTTTTCAATCAGTTCAAATCCAGATTCCAGAATAATTTCACCCTGCCGAAATTGGAAGAACTCGCCGACGGTGTCGAAGTTCTCAGCGAATGCCGTATGGGCGATAAAGCGACCGGCAAACAAACCTTTGTTGCTCCCGGTACCATTATGTACAAAAATCCGGCCGGCGGTACCGTCGTCACCCGTGCTGTGGCAGTCGGCCACAACCGCTACAACGACTACGGTCCTGAAATCAAAATGATGGTACTGGAAATCCTCAACCGGATCGACCCCAATGCCGTACCCTTTTATGCCGGTGCTGAACAACCCATCCACTTCCGTTGCGGCAAACTCAAAACCGGTGGCCATTTGATTGCTATGGTCAATTTGAGTTTCGACAGCCTCAACGAAATCGACCTGCGTACCCGGGAAGATGTCAAATCTGTGGAAATCCTGGATGCCGACGGCATCTACAAAAAATTGAATTTCAAAAAAACCGACTCCGGTGTCGTAATCGACCGTACCGTACTTTGCTACGAACCGGTCATACTCCGGGTAAAATAAAAACAGATATTTCTGTCAGCCTCTGCCGGAAATCCGGCAGAGGTTTTTTATTTATTAAAAAATTTCATTATGGCGGTTTGCAAAAATCACCTTACGGTGATATTTTATGTTTGACCGGAATCAATACAATTACAACAGGATTTTATTATGATGTATTTCAAACTTGCCGCCGCCGCTTTGCCCATTATCCTGATCCTCACCGGCTGCACAGAGCCGCGGATCACCAACACCGCCAAAACCGGAGTGGAAGAACTGCTCGTTTCCAGAGTGGTGGAAAAAAGCGTTTCGCAGATACCTTTCGGCAAACTTTCCGGTCAGACTGCCTGTATGGATTACACCTATCTTGCCCCGCAGACCGGCAAAGAATATGTCCAATCCTGCTTTGAAACCGCAATACTTTGCAGCGGCATCAAACTTGTCCCCGCCGAAGAAGCCGCTTACACCATCCGGGTCTATTGCGGTGCATTGGCAACGGACAATACAAAATTCAATATCGGAACTCCTGAACTGCCGGTACCGGTGCCGGATACTTCGATCAATATCGCCATACCGGAACTTTCACTGGTCAAATGTATTTCCCGGCAGGCCATCGGCAGATTCAGCGTGCTGATCATTGATAACAAAACCAAAATGCCTCATATCGTTTTCAAGGATATCAGTGCCAAAAGTGAGTTCAACAACTGGGTGCTCTTTTTCTTCATCCCCTTCCACAGTACGGATACCGGAGAAATCAGCAGTGGTGAAATGAAATATCACTGGCTCTGATTTCACTCTGAAAATCTTTCCGGCATGCAGGAGATATAAAATGAAAAGAACTCTCATAACTGCTCTGACTGCTCTGACAGTTGTACTCGGCGCCGCAAACAACAGAAATTGCGTCTGGGATATGCTGTCTGCGGCAATGCGGCAGAAACCGGCGGAAAACATCCTGCTGTCACCGTTGAGTTTGCAGCAGTGCCTGGGGATGCTTATCTGCGGCATGCCGGAAAACAACGAAATATCGTCTCTCCTCGGCGTTGACCGGATAACTGCGGCTGCAATGCAGGCGGCAATCAAAAGTTTCCCCGGAGAAAAGAGAGAGTTTAATATTTTCAACGCCGTTTTTTTCAATCGCAATATAAAGGTCAAAGAAAAGTTTGTCCGCGATGTCAATACCCTTTTCGGCGGCAAAGCCTACCGGGTGGATTTCAACCGCAAAAGCGAAGTCGTCGAAACGCTCAATGACATCGTTAAACACCACAGCCGCAATATGTTTGACGCTATATTCAAAGAAAGCGACATCGCCGGAAATCCGGCAATGATGCTGTTGAATATCCTCTATTTCAAATCCGCCTGGCAACTGCCTTTTGACCGCAACCTCACTCAAAAACGGGATTTCACACCTGCCGATGGCAAAAGCATCAAGGCAAATATGATGGAGCAAAAGGCTTATCTGCCTTATTATCAAGACGATAAGGTGTCTGCAATACTGTTGCCATACTACGGCGGCAGATTCCAGTTGCTGGCGGCGATGCCGACCAGCAAAGATAAGCCATTAAGCGTTGTTGTTGAAGAACTTAAATCAAAAAACCTGCTTACATTCACTCAAAAATTCAACGACAGCAATGAAACAGTATGCCGGATCCCGGTGTTGAATCTGGAAACTGACAGCGATATGATACCGCTGCTCCAAAGCGCGGGATTGAAACAAACCCTTGCCCCGTCCGGAAGTTTTTCCGGTATCACCGATGCTCCGCTTGGTATCGATCAGGTGCGGCAGCTGGTGAAACTTAAACTTGATGAAAGCGGTACTGAAATGGCGGCAGTCACCTATGCCATCGCCCGCTGTGCCTTGCGTCCGCCGCAGAGCAAAATCAATTATTTTTATGCTGACCGTCCTTTTGTCATAGTCCTGTTTGACCGTGAGAGCGGTCTCATCCTGCTGACTGGGATAGTGAACCATCCGTAAAAAAAGGCTTCCTGCAACAGGGAAGCCCTTTTTGAAAAACCAGCTGTAATTACTCTTTGAATAATCCAGCTTTGTCGAGAGTTTCGGCAAAATCATAAAATCCTGCCGCTTTGGCTGCACTGTCCGGACGGTAGCGGAAATCACGCTTTGCCGCATCGACAAATCCGGGATCGCCGAAAGCAGTATTGCGGTCAAACCCCCAGGATTTCCACTCTTTGTAATCGTGAAAAGTTTTGTATTTCGGCTTACTCGCCACAAAACCTTTTTCGGCAGTCGCCTTGCCGGAAACATCCAAATACCAGTTGTTGTCGCAGTAGAATCCAGGCATATTTTCATTTATAATAGATGATTGCACAAACGGCACATCATTGGTTATCACAATATTACGCAAGATATTGGCGTTATAGGTGTAATTTTCCCCCAGCCATTTAAAAGTTTTGGCACCGAACTCTTTGCCAAGGGAAAACTTGCCCCCGCCCTCAGCATTAAAAGCAAAAAGATTGTCGCGGACAATATTTTCTCTGCCGTAATTATTATGCCAGCCGTGGCTGGAGCAGTCGTAACAGACATTGCGTTCAATGATTTGCTGAGATGAGCCTTCGTCAAAATAGATTCCCCAGCCACCGTAAACATTGTGTTTGACATCATGGATGAGGTTGTTATAAACTCTTGTCCCGGGCTGTATCCCCAAAAGGTAAATACCACCCATATCAGAGAGGACTCCCCTGCCGATATTGTAGATGTGATTATAGCCGATACGGTTTTCACCTCCGGTAACAGTGGCAAACCCCCAACTCCATCCGGCGGAAATACCGGTATAATAAGTATCGTGAATAAGGTTGTGCTCGATAAGATTACCCCGGGCAAAGCCAAGCAAAATACCGGCCCCCTGCAAATAAACTTTACCGATATCATGAATATGATTGTTTACGAGAGAAATTCTCTCGGTGATAAATACACTCTGCTGAGAATGGCGTTCGGCATTGGCTCCGTTAACGATGATTCCACCAACCCCTATATCCCGTACCGTATTACTGTGGACTTCCACATCCCGGCAACCGGAAAGGATACCGATACCGTATAATCCGCCATTTTCCACTGTACAATTACGCACAGTACAATTTTCAGCGAGGTAAAAAACCACCTGTGCCATGGAATTGTTGCAAGATTGAAAGCTAAAGGTAAAATGGCACAAGATCCTGGGAGAGGTAAAACGCTCATTTCCGACAAAGTGATAATCGGCAGAAGAATTATTCAAAAATCTGCCTCTGCCGCCGTGGCGGAAAGTTATACCGTCAAGCACCACATTGCTGATCTTTTTGCCTGTTCCCTGAACATCACTGCCGCTGGCAACAAACATCACGGAACGGCGGGGGATCGAGGCAGTAATGTTTTCAGCAGTTTCTCCGGGACGGGGGATATAGTTGATTTCCCGGCGGATGCTGTCATAATAAAATTCACCCGGTTCAGTCATCGCTTCACGGACATTGTGGAGAAAGCAGGTGGCATGAAGTCCAAAATTATCCTGATGGATTTTGGAACGCAAAAGTCTACTGTTATTGAGCCAGACAATATTTTTTATGCTATCATATCTTTCGACCGCATAAGCTGTATCTGTCCAATGGGAAATGATATGAACTTCCATACCAGTGGGGTTATAACTATTACTGTCAATGATTTCCCGGGGTAGTTCAATTCCCCCCATCATCATATCAGGGTCATCGCCGTTGGCAATAACAGGTTTTTTTATCCGGAAGCCTTTGGTCAGATCTTTGGGCAGCATAGCAACTTGCGCTCTTTTGCCATTGACAAAAAGTTGATTTATCCTGCCATCTCTGGCAAGACCATCCGGAACAGAGGCTGTCAACACTTCCCGGCCATTGACAATACTTTTTTTCCAGTCGGCGAGTTCCCAACCGCCATCGAAAACAACTTTTTCACCTTGGGCGGCTTTAATGACAAGATCGCTCATATCCTGCTGCAGATAAACCGGTTCATCGAGTTTGTAAACTCCGGCACGGAAAGTTATAGTGACTTTTTCTGACGGATTTTTTGCCTTGATTTCCCGGGCTGCAGCAAGAGCATCTTTTACCGTGGAGTAAGGGGCTCCAGCAGGAGCAACAAGGATTTCAGCAGCTCCTGCCAATACCACAAACAGCATAGCGATTGAAACAACAATTTTTTTCATTAATGATCTCCTTAGTTCATAATTGTGTTGAACGGTAAATCAATACAATATATCACCAAAATGTGTTTTTGCAACTCTGCAAGCGGTGTTTTTGTCAGTGATTTTCACATCATTATATTGCAAAGCAATATTTTGTATAGTATATTATTGACATTAGCTGTGTGCAATCCAGATAAAAAAGACAGTAATATTATGAAAAAAATCATTTCAGCAGGTGTAATTTTTGCGGTGGCAATAATGGCCGCCGCCAAAGATTTCAATATCGCCGATTACTACTACGCAATGGGAGAAGATTACTTCAAACAGTGGAATAGCGAAGTACAGGCAAAAATCGACAGTGATATCGAGAAATACCGCAAAACTGACGGCGTTTTTGCTCTGCACGTCCCCGGCGGGACCACGGTCAAAGTCGAGCAGATAAGTCACGAATTCGTTTTCGGAGCAAATATTTTCAATTTCAATCAGCTCGGTTCCAAAAGCAACAACAACAAATACAAAGCGGTATGGCAGGAACTTTTCAACTCTGCCACCATCCCGCTTTACTGGAGCCGCCACGAATATCCCCGCGGCATACACCATCTGCACCCGACTCCCGATGACAACCCGAAATTCTGGGCAGAGTGCGATGAACCGGAAAAACAGCGTTTCTGGCGGACTCCGGCAACATTGCCCATATTGGATTTCTGCGACAGCACCAACGTCCGCAAACACGCTCACCCGCTCGTGTGGGGGTCAAACATAATCCTGCCGGAATGGTTTTTCACTTCCATCCCGCAGGAATTGTTGCAAAGTCCTGATTTCCAACGGGAATTCAAGTATGCTGATCCAGAAACCAAAAAAATCGGCAGCACCTCATACTGGTGTCTTTACGGCAAACTGACTCCGGCAGAAATGGCGGCGAAATATCCGGATTTTGTTCAGAAAGTCGAAGATTTATTTTTTCAGCGGGCAGAGTGGTTGTGCAAAACCTTTGCTTCGCGTATGGACAGTTGGGATGTCGTCAACGAAAGTGCCATCGACAACAGAGAACTGCCTTATCTGCCCGGCGGCAAAAAGCGTCTTTCGCCAGAGCATAAAATATGCCAAAGTGTTTATGGGGCAATGCCTTCCGACTATGTTTACCGCAGCTTTGCCATTGCCGGGGAACTGCTTTCTCCTGCAACGAAACTGAACATCAACGACTACGACCTCTCGGATAACTACGCAGAGCATATCAGCAATTTGCTTGCCCGCGGAGCCAAAATAGATATCATCGGTATGCAAATGCACATATTCCAGAATCAACGCATATTTGACGCGGCAAACGGCAGAGAGGCAAAACTTGATCCGGCAAAATGGTTTGGCATTATGGCGGATTTTGAGAAATTGAATAAACCCTGCCATTTGAGTGAAATCACCATTATGGCACCGGAAAAAAGTAAAAAAGGTGAAGCTATACAGGCGGTGCTTGCCTACAATATGTACCGGCTGTGGTTCAGCAGTAAAAATATGATGGGGATCACCTGGTGGAATGTCATTGACAGCACCAGTCCGAAAGAAAAACTGCTTTCCGGCATACTGCGCCGCGATTTGAGCAAAAAACCGGTCTATCACGCTCTTGACGACCTGATCAACCGCCAGTGGAAAACCCGTTGTACGGTCAAGGCGGATGAAAACGGTAGAATATCTTTCCGCGGTTTCCGCGGCACTTACCGGCTTTCTTTTTCCGTATCAGACGGCAGAGAAATCCAGCGTAAAGTTATTCTGAAATAATTTTTACAACACGGAGTGCGAATGAGTTCAGGAGTAATTTTGATGACAGCGGCCGGTATCACCTGGCTGATACTCGCAGTTATCATAAGTTCGATCAACAAAAAAGGACTGGATATTGCCTTTGTCCAGGGAATGTCCGCACTGTTGATAATCGCCATAACTATCCCTTTGGGCATTGATTGCGCCGGAGATGTCCCGAAATTGAGTATTGTATCCCTGCTTCTTGCCGGAATATTCAATTATCTGGTCTTTTTGCTGATGGACAAGGCGATGAAACACGGGCCGCACGGCATCATCTGGGCGATGTCGCAAAGTGCATTTGTGATACCGTTTTTAATGGGGATCATTTTCTTTGCCACGCCACCCACTCCGTTGCGTCTGGCGGGCATTTTCACGCTGATTACCGCGACCATAACAATGGGATTCGTGGAAGACAACACCGGTAAATCCGGCGAATTTATCTGGATCTTTTTTGCCATTACAGCATACTTTACTGCCGGTCTGACCCAGTGCTGTACCAACCTGCCATCGTATTTTATTGCCGAAAGCGGCAGCAGCACATCGCTGGTTTTTTTCCGTACCGGACTCTTTTCCTGTGGAACTCTGGCTGCATATCTCTGCCACTGGATGATCATCAGAAATGAAGTTGACCTCAAAAAATCTGTCAGAAGTATTTTGCTGATGACTGCGGCATCTGTTGCCGCAAGTTTTCTGGTCTATGCAGGACTGGATAAATTAAGTGCCAGCGGTGTCGGAGCGATCGGCTACCCGCTGACATCGGGAATTTCCATTGCCAGCTTTCAAGTCTATACTGCAATTTCACTCAAAGAAAAAACTACCTGGAAAGTTGTTCTCGGCATCATGCTGTGTATTTCCGGCAGTATTCTGCTTGCCCTGTAAAAACCGCCCGGCACTGCCGGACGGTCTCTGAAAGCAATTTTATTTTACTCGCAAAACCAATGGCTCATAACAAGCAAGATGTTTATCTACCACAATACCACGGTCTGTAACGGTGAACTTCAACGGTTTGTAAACACCATCGCTATCCAGAAATTCCACTAGATTTACTTTTTCAGCGGTACGCAGATCGATCTCTGTCATCGCGTCAAAACTCAAATTGACCATCGCCAGCAGAAATCCGCCCTTGTCGTGCTTGCCGCAACGGAAATGTACCGGCTGATCTTCGCCGATGTAAAACGGCACCGATGCCGGATCAATACGGCGGAAAATTTCCAAGAGCAGTTGCTTGACTTCCGGCATTTCATCGCAGACTCTGGATTTGCCGACGATCTGCGCCCGGGTGACGACAGTACCTCCATAAGGATTTTTGTAAAAAACCGCCGCCGCTTCAGGTTTGACACCTTGTCCGGCAGAACCGGTTGCTTCTTTGAATTCGGACAATATCTGCGCTCCGGGCAAAACATTGGTCAAATGCGGCATAGTACCGTCAGAATGCACCGGCAGCTGATATTTGTTACCGAAACACAGCTGCTCCGAAGATGGGAATATTTTTTCGACTTTCGGGGTACACCCGAGGTAATCAGCCATACCGCGGCGGGTGATTTCCAATGCCGCCTGACCATCAAGCACAGCACCGGTACTCAAAACGGTTTTCAATTCGGCATCAGTCATAGCCTTGACGACCGGACCGCAGAGTAGATATATACCTTTGCTGCTGATATATTCGTATTGAGCGGGAATACCGAAGCGATTCAGCTGACCGACTTGAATATCCAGCAGATACCCCGCGACTCCGTTGACCGCACTGGCGGGATTGAAACGATCTGATACATCCACAAAAGGTGTAATTGGTCCCTGCCATGAAATGTGAGACATTTCAGCCAGCAGAGCATCGTAAAATCTGCGGTTCAATTTGATGATTGCATCATAACTTTTATTGGATTCTTTTATACCGCCATATCCCAGGCTGTCAAGCCAGAGTTTTGCTCCCGAAGCACCGTACAGTATGGCTCCGGTTATATGGCTGTGCATACTTGTAGCACTTTTGGAAAAGCGGTGCCTCGCATAGGTGTCGGATTCATCCAGAATGTAATCGACCTTGCCGGCAGCTTTAGTCCGGTAGGCTCCTACATACATTACCAAATTAAATTGCTGCGGTTCAAGTTCAAGATAATTGGCATTGTGAATACGCAAAAAAGATTCATTTTTACCGGCAAGAGTACGGGCGATTTCCCCGGCAAGCAGAAATTCACCGCCGCCGGAGCAGTAACCGCATTTGATCGACTGATCGACAGAATCAATGGCGGCACGGATAAGTTTAGCGTGATCAAGCAGTGTGGCACGGCGTTCCGCTTCAAATATCCTCACGCAGGGATCATTGCTCGACGCCTTAGAGAGATAATCGGATAACTCTTTGGCACTGGCGAACTTACGCGGCATTTTGGCGTTGTAGATTTTCATGTGGCTGTCGCAGAAACATTCTGCGCCATAGGAACTGTTGTTGATCAGACGGAAATCGTCATCCATCAGAAAGAAAACCGGACCGGCCTTGGCGAGTACAGCCATTGAATCAAAGATATGTTTCCGGAATTTCGGATCGCGCATACATATACGGTAATTGAGCTCGCCTGCCTGATTGACGGAATATTCCATAGGTTCACGGGGCATTCTGCCGATTTTCCACCCCTGACCGACAGTACAGACAATGAGGATCCCCGGTTCTATACCGCTGCCCTGTAAACCGCTTTTCAATTCGGCAAAAGCTTTGGCGAATCCAGCTACCTTTTCCTGACTGATACTGGGATAGATATCCAATTTAAAAGCTTTTTTACGCACTCCGGCAGTAACAAGAGAATTTTTGGCATCTTTGATCATACGCTCCACTTCATCCGGATTAAATGTAGTCACGCTGATCATATTCATTTTTTTGGCATCCGGCTCAGCGATAAGCGGAGAATTTTCCGCAGTCGGAGTGACCTTTGCCGTACAGCCTGGAAATAAGACCGCCAAGGCAAATAAACTTAAGAGAAAAAGAGATGACTTTTTCATAACAATACTCCTTTTTTTAATTTTTCCAGTTTTCAAAAATAACATTTACGACATTTTAGATTTAAGATAACACACAGCAGTTGAAAAAACAAGCAGAAAAAATGCAAAAATAACTTCTTTAATTTTTGGTTTATTTTTTCCGATTCCGGATATTATATTATCTGCCCCGACTGAAAACTGTGAAAAGTCAGCGGCAATACTATGCAGTACCGTGTCTATTGCGTCGGTCAAGCGGTAGGAAATTCAAGTGGAAAGTGAAGATGTTCCGGAACAGCCTATGACACCGCTTAAAATAGCAATATTGCAAGCTCATCAGGGAATGGCGCAGTTGACTTCCGGTAAAGCTTCAACGATGCGGGAAATCGCCAATAAGTTGAAAATGGATCGTTCATACCTTGCCCGAACACTTCAGTTGGCAAATCTTGCTCCGGATATAGTTAAACTCATCTGGGAAAACCGTCAGCCGGAAACATTGACCTTGCATAACTTGCGCAGGGGTATTCCGGCAAGTTGGGATGAACAGCGGAAGTTGTTTCTATCGTGAGGACACTGGTTCGCTGAAATAAAAAATGGGTAGTATAGAGTTTTGCAAACTCTTTGTTTGCGTTTGAGGGGGATTGGAGAGCGGGTCAAGTCCCCCTCTGATTCTGTAAAAGTTATAGAAAACGGCGATGTTAGAGGTTTCGACTCATTTCAAGCGGGCGGATGGACGATAAGATTAAAAATGCCTCTTGGAAAATTCTCTGCCGGAACCGGTTTTTAAATAGTCCTCAAAAGCAACAGCTTTTTCTTTGTTGTCAAAGGCGATTGCCGTTTGGATACGCCACGGCTTGAATTTTGATGTGTGCGGCACTTCACCTGCATTATGTTTGGCAAGACGGGCTTGCAGATCTTGCGTTGAACCTACATAATGATGCGTTTCTGTTGCAACATCTGTTAAAATATAAACGTAATGGAAGTTTTTCATAAACGAACCTCTTTTCTGATATATGACGCAGCAGTCCGCCTTCGCCAAGGCTACGGCGTGACAGACTTCCTCGCCAGCTTCGCTGTCGTTTTACATCTTGTCAATCCAACCCGCTAATCGCGGGATGGCTTGCCCAGACGTAAAAAAAGCCGTCAGAAAATCTGACGGCTTTTGGAAGTCTGGTGGAGCAGAAGAGACTCGAACTCTCGACCCTCACACTGCCAGTGTGATGCTCTAGCCAACTGAGCTACTGCCCCGTGTTACGTCATATACTATATCATTTATTTTCGTTTTTTCAAGCGGATTTGTAAAAAAATGCGCTTTTTTACATGTTTTTCGCGGATTTTTTTGAAAAAATCCGGTTCTTAGACGGTTTGTGACAGAATTGAGTAGAAAATCGGATAAAATCGAAAGACGGAATTGAAAAAGCCTGGAATTATATCTGTTATAAAATACATCCAAAGAGTTTTGAACAGCCCCAATAGACCTTAATGGATCTGATGGATGACCCGAGGGGATCTGACAGACTTAAACGGACTTAATACAGACAGATACGGACAATTTTTCTGAAATCCGTGTCCGTTATCGTCCGTTTCTGTCCGTCATTGTCCGTTTTGTGAAATCAATTGCGGCATCTGTTTTGCAAATGTCACCAGTAAAAATCTATATAGTTGCCGGAAATTTCAAGCACAAAAGAGATATGAGTTTTTGTCACAAACCGTCGAAGAGGCAAAAGTTCAGCTGCGGTTTGACGCCCGCAATAAAATATTTTGCTTTTCCGGAAAAGAGACAGGGGGTTCACTTTCTTTTTACAAGAGAGTAAAAAATACCCGTCGTGACGGCGCCGAGTCCGTCGCAGAGCATATCTTTCTGAGCGTCCCAGATATCGCCCTGAGAGCCGAGAAATGCGCTGCCTGAGGCGGGAGAG
>JAZONW010000051.1:0-17663 GCA_045654745.1 Victivallaceae bacterium
AAGAGCCAGGTTGAGCAGAAACGTGCGGTGGATGCCGGCTACTGGCCGCTTTACCGTTACAACCCGGCTCTGGAAACTCCCTTTATCTGGGAAACCAAAGAAGCCAGCGAAAGCTATCAGGACTTCATCCGCAGTGAAAACCGCTACAAACAGTTGTTGAAAGCGGCTCCTGCAGAAGCCGAAGCCCTCTTTGCCCAGGCAGAAACCGATGCCAAACGGCGTATGGATTTCTACAAGAAAATGGGCGAAATCATGAAATAAAATTCATGATGGCTTGAAATCAAAATCCGGTAGGTGAAAACCTGCCGGATTTTTTTGTGCAAAAAAAACTGTTTTACCTGACAACCAGATAAAACAGTTTTGCTGTTATAGGGATTATAAAATGTTTAATTCAGTGATTCCAGCTGCCGGTCGCAGACGCATTGCAGTATCGGGTTGAGAATGAGGTCTATTTCACCTGCCATAAGTTTGGGGAGGTCAAAGCAGGAAACATTGAAGCGGTGATCTGTGACCCGGTTTTGAGGAAAGTTGTAAGTGCGGATCCTTTCACTGCGGTCGCCTGTACCTACCTGGGAACGTTTATCGGCGGCGAGTTTGGCCGCATTTTCTTTTTCCTGATGTTCCAGCAGTCTGGCAAAAAGGATACGCAGAGCGATTTCTTTATTGCGGTGCTGGGATTTTTCCTGTTGACTGGCAACGGCAAGTCCGGTGGGGATATGGGTCACCCGCACCGCACTGTCGGTGGTATTGACGCATTGGCCGCCGGGACCGCTGGAGCGGAATACATCAAAACGCAAATCTTCCGGTTTGACATCCAGTTCGACGGCTTCAGCTTCTGGCATAACAGAAACAGTGATGGTCGAGGTGTGTATTCTGCCGCCTGATTCGGTTGACGGCACCCTTTGTACCCGGTGAACGCCGGATTCAAATTTCATTTTGCTGAAAACATTGTTTCCGGATATGGCAAAAGAGGCACACTTGATGCCTCCGAGGTCGGTGTCGCTCTGATCGAGTAATTCAATTTTCCAACCTTCTTTTTCGGCAAAGTGGAGATATGCCCGGTAGAGTTCTGCCGCAAAAAGAGCTGCTTCGTCACCACCGGCAGCCGGCTTGATTTCAACGATGATATTTTTTGCATCATTGGGATCAGGAGGAAGCAAGGCGAGTTTTACTTTTTTTTCCAGTTCTGCTGCCGCAGCTTCTGACTGCTCAATTTCCTCTGCAGCAAGTTGACGCATTTCAGGATCGCTTTCCTCTGCGGCAAGCTGACGGGAAAATTCAATGTCAGCCAGTGTTCTATTCCAGAGTGCAAAATCAGCAAATAAAGTTTCCAGTTTGCTGTGTTCCTGAGTTATCCGGCGGCATTCATCGCTTTTGGCATATATGGCCGGATCAGCAAGCAGTGTTTCAAGTTCTTTTGCCCTGCATTGCAGTTTGTCAATATAATTGGAAATCTCAGAAGGAGTCATAAATAAATAAAAAAAAGGCTTGCCGCGCGGACAAGCCTGTTGCTATCAAAATCAGTTAGCCTTTTTGTAACGGCGATTGAATTTGTCAATACGACCGGCGGTATCAACGAATTTCTGTTTGCCGGTGAAAAACGGATGGCATTTGGCACAGATACCGACTTTGTATTCCGGGCGGGTGGATTTGATATGCCAGGTTTCGCCGCAAGCGCAGGTGACAACGGCATCGCCATAAGACGGATGGATGTCTTTTTTCATAATTGTTTTCTCCTGAAAATATATTTTATATTACACTGTAATCGTCAAAGTATAAATATAGCACTGGAAAATGTTTTTTCAAGTACGGAGCATATTAAAAAAGCGTTTTTTTTGCAGAGGAATTATCCGGCCAGTGCCAGGGGTGCAAATGCTTTTCCGCCCGGGAAAAGGGTTTACTGCCGAAAAAACCTCTGGATGCGGATAAAGGGGAGGGGTGCGGAGACTCTATCACCAGATGACCGCGGTCCGGGGCAATCAGGGCTTTTTTGGAAATGGCAAAGTTGCCCCAGAGTATAAATACCAATCCGGTTTCTTTTTCGGAAAGAGTTTTTACAACAGCATCGGTGAAAACTTCCCAATTGAATTTCCGGTGGCTGCCGGGGGCATTTTTTGCCACTGTCAATACCGAGTTGAGCAGCAATATCCCGTTGACAGCCCAGTGAGTGAGATCGCCGCCGTTTCCGGTTTCGTCGATTCCGAGATCGGAGAGCAGTTCTTTGCGGATATTCCGCAGTGACGGCGGAATTTTGACCCAATCCGGCACAGAAAAGGCAAGCCCCTGTGCTTCATCCGGATTGTGATACGGGTCTTGCCCGATGATGACAACTTTTACTTTGTGCGGCGGAGTCAAATCAAAGGCGGAAAAGATTTTTCCCTGCGGCGGATAAACAGTTTCCTGCTCTCTTGCCGCAGTGATATTATCCAGTATTTGCGGCAGGATATCAGGTGCAACAGTGCCGGTGAGGTATTTTGCCCAGACCTCCGGCAGTAAATCACTATTCATTTTTGCAGATTTCTTGATGCTTCCAAAAGTGCCGCGTAAATGCCGGATAATGCAGATTGGGGCAGGGGACCTGAATTGATTTCTGCCAGATTTTTCAACAAAGCATCTTCCCGTGCTTTGTCATAAACGGGGAGACCATTGGCTTTTTTGTATTCGCCAATGGCGATCGAAGTACGGCATCGTGCGTTGAGCAGTTCGACCAGCTCTTTATCTATGCGGTCGATTTCCTTGCGGAGTTGAGATATGTCATTCATCAACGTTTTCTCCAAACATATTTTCAGTGTTGATTTCCTGCAACATAAGTTGCGAAAAAAGCATATATGCCGCTGTTTTTGCGGCCATAAGTTTCGGTACAGGGGCATTGGTTACTGCAAATGCGGAATAAGCATCAAAATCCCGTCTGATGTTGCCGAAAATCATATACGGTTTGGATGGCAGTAAAGTTTGTGAATATTCATTTTCCGCAGAACCCGGCAGAACATTATCCAGTTTGCAGAAAAAGTAAAGGATGCCATCATCAGGGATTTCTGATGTGAGTTTTTGTATTTCCGGCATATTCAGCAGACGCGGTGTCGCTGATTTTTTTCTGATATTCAAAAAAGCTTCCTTACTGCTGCTGATAATGACAGAATTTTTCAGGATGCGTATATGCGGAGTGATGTTTTGAGAAGCAAATGTCATTGGCGTGGATTTAGTCCAAGTATCGTTTTTGATTTTGCCGCCCAGGTTTTTGTGCAGAAGTTGTGCGATTTTTTTGTCTTTATCCGGCAATATCAGCACCGCTCCGGCGTTGTTGATATCAGGGCCGCAGACTGTCAGCAGAAACTCTCCGTCAAGAGATTTGAGCATATCTGCAAAAGGAACTCCGGTTTTTATCTGGAACAATCCCGGCAGTGTAGTGCAAAACGCATTGATTTCCGGATTTCCGGATGCTTTGGCGAAGCGGGTGAAAATCATCCAGCACCAGAAAGCATTCATTTTGCCGCCGGAGGCAAAAATGGCATCTGCCGGTATGGCTTGGCGGGAAGCGTAACGGATGTTGCGTTTGGAGGGATTTATTCTGTTCTTTAACAGCATTGCGCCGCGGAGTCTGTAATTGCCGTTGGCATCCTGCTTGACACTGCTGGCTGTGGCACAGATATTTTGAATATGCAAAGCATTGACAATGCCTCTCAATGTCCTGGTTTCTGAACCGGTGTCAAATAAAACTTCTGCTTTCTTGCAAATCGATGCCAGAGCCGGTATCAACTGCTGTTGATTAGTATATGAGAGGTGGGTGCCGCCTTTGTCCACTTTGCTTATTGCAGATTCAAAGAGTTTTTCCTCTTCTGAAGAACATCCGCAAAAAACAACTGTCAGGAAAACACCGGCAAACAGAATTTTTATGATATTGTTGCTCATTTTATCAGAAACACTCCATTTTTCAGTTTTATTTCTGTTAAAAGAGAAATTACATCGATATTTATGAAAATGCAAGTTTTTGACGATTAAAAATCCGGTATTTGCGTATTGTTGGCGAAAAAGTGTTGACAACATTTGATTTTTAAGTGAAATTGTGGTATTTTTTACATTATTACAGTAAGTTTGTTGAATTGTGTACTGAATATGAAAAAAACTTTACTTGTTTATATTTTTTTATATACGCTTTTGGTTTGCGGAGCAGAACTTATCGTTGACGGTACTTTGCCGGTAAGCGGGGTAGGACGCTTCAAAACGATCACAGAAGCAGTTAACGCTATGAAAAGCGGAGATACTGTTGTCATTATGCCCGGAGAGTACCGGGAAAATGTAGTGATCCGCAATTTTCGCGGCGATCCCGAAAAACCCACTGTAATCAAGGCGGCACTGCCGCAATCCGTGGTGATCCGCGGAGATGTCAACGGTCCGATATTCAGCAAAGCTGTTGCCTGCCAGTTTACTTACAATGCAGTTTGCCGGTACAATATCTATGCGGTATCAGAAGTTGATACTTTTTCAAAATTGCGCCGGGTGGAAAAACGCAGCAATCTGGAAAACATGCGCGGCAGTTATATTTTTGAACCGGTTTTCAACCGCTTGGTGATCTCAACTTCTGATGGTATAGATCCGCGGTATCACAAAATCAATGTTTCCATCCTGAAAGGGAATGGATTGAGTATTATCGGGAGCAAAGATGCTCCGGTGGAAAATCTTTTGGTCAATGGTCTTGTTGTTACCGGGTTTCATGATGAAAATGATCTTGCCTGCGGTATCTACGGAGAAAATTTGAAAAATTGCCGCATCGCCGGATGTTATATTTATAATAATGATACCGGTATAAAAATAACCGGATCGACCGAAACTGTTATCGGGCGGTGCAGTGTTTACGGCAATACGGTTGCCAATATCGCTTTTTCCGATTCCGGAGCTGACAACCGGATATCCCGCAGCAAAAGTTATCTTTCCAGCGGTTGCGGAGTCGATGCTGATGATGTGGTTATGGAGGAAAGCGTAAGTTTCAGCAATGCGAATGATGTCAGGGGGGCGTGGCTGATTGACAGTGTTGCCGCCGATACTCTGACTGATAAATATCCGATTGAGGTTTTGCGGGAAAATTTTGCAGATCCTGACAATGGTGATTTCAGACCTCAAAAAGATTCTCTGATACCCGGCGGCAGAAGTTACCGTCAGAATGTCTTTTTTGTCTCTCCTTCCGGAGATGATAATAACTCCGGATTGTCGGTCAAAGAGGCCTGGGCAACTTTGCGTAATGCTAAACCGGATTCAACGATTTATATGCTGCCGGGGACTTATTCCGGAGATCAGCGGATAGAGGTCGCCCGGGTTCGGGTTGTCGGCAGAGGCAATGGGCCTTGTGCGATCATTGCCGGCGGACGTTATGGACTTGAGATCGCCGCCGCCAATGTGACTGTCGAAAGAGTTAATTTTATCGGTCAGACATCAGGCGCAGTCGCCATAGGCGGCAGAAATTGCCGGATAAAAAACTGCGGCTTCAGTGATACTCAAGCTGGTGTTATCGGTACAAATTTAAAAAACATCGTCATTTCGCACTCCGCTTTTGATAAAAGTGTGGGTCATCCAGTGCGGTTGAGCGGCTGTACCGGGTCAATGCATTCAAATATTTTTATGCCGATTATTCGGCAAATTGATGGAGTCTATTCGAATTACAACTCTTTTCTCGTCAACAATATTCCCCGGGATGAGGAATATACGGTCAGACGGGTGCCTGATTTTGTTTCTCCGCTGACAGGAGATTTTTTGTTGAAAAATCCCCGGACTTTTTGCGGCAGAGGGTTGACCGGTTTCCCCATCGGACAGTTTGCTGTAAATGGAGTCCATGAATTGCAGGTAGAGGACTTGAATGTTCTCTCGGTGGAAAACCGGGTGGCAGTTTCGTGGATGGTCGGCAGAGAAGATGATGAATGTGAGTTCTTTTATGCCCAAGGTCGTGATTCCCGTCCGGACAAAAGTGTGCCGGTCATAAAAGAAAAATGCCGTCGCAAAGTGCTGCTTTCAAATCTTCCATCCGGAATATACAACTTTGAGATCGTAGTGAAACACTCTGCAAAAACCAGGAAATTTGCTACCGGAGGGATTTTGGATGAAAACAAGACAAAATGCACCCGCTCCGCAAAATTTATGGTGAGATAAGAGTTTTTATTTGCTGTGCCAGATCAGGCAGAGTCCCGCCGGCAGTTCTTTACCGCTTTTTTCCGGCACAGACATTTCCCATGCCTCAAAAGTACCTTTTTTGCCAAAGATTTCCCCGGTTATCCTGGTGAGTACCAATGGTGAAAATCCGGGGGAATGGCAACTTAAAACCAGCGTGAAATCCCGGTCGGGGTCGCGGAGAGTTTTGCACATTTCAAGCAGTTCCGGCAGGTCTGTTTCGATTTTCCACAATTCGCCTTTGCTGCCTCTGCCGAAAGTCGGCGGATCGAGGGCGATCAAATCATATTTATTATTGCGGCGGATTTCCCGGCGGACAAATTTATTGACATCATCGACGATCCAGCGGATAGTGTTGGGTACATCGGGATTCAACTGCTGGATTTCTCTGCCCCATTCGACCATCCCGGCAGAGGCATCGAGGTGACAGACTTTTGCTCCTGATTTTGCCATTGCCATACTGCCCAGCCCGGAATATCCGAAAAGATTGAGCATATTCCGGTTTCTGCCGTCAAGCGAGGAGAAATACTCCCAGTTGCGGAACTGCTCCGCAAAGAAACCCAGATGACCAAAGCCAGTCGGTTTTACTTTGATCTTAAATCCGCTGTATGAAATGATCCACGATTCCGGCAGTTTTTTGGACCAGCCGCCGGAACCGTCATTGCGGCGGGAAAAAACAGAATCCGCACTTTGCCACTCGCTGGCAGGAAGTGAGGGAGACCAGAAAGCATTGAGCGCCGGACGGATTATCCGGTACGGACCGACCTGTTCAAGTTTTTGCAGATTACCGCTGTCAAGCAGAATGTATTGATCATTTTTCATGAGAATAAATCACTTCTCCACGCCGGATTGTCGCCAAAAGACGGTTGGTGTTGTTTTCAAATATTGCCAGGTCAGCCCGCCGTCCCGGCAGGATAAGGCCGCGGTCCTGGATGTCAAAATTTGCCGCTGGATTGAGAGTAACCGCCTGTGCGGCTCTGGTTTCGGGCAGGTGTCCTGAACTCATCAAACTGTGCCAGCCGGTGTTGAGCATTGAAGTTGTACCGACCAGAGTGCCGTCTATGGTATGGGCATAACCGTTTTCCACTTTGAAATCCGTGGGGCCTGTATGGTACAAGCCATCCGGCATCCTGAATGCCATAGTGCAGTTACTGATACCGATGATCCGGGTCGCCAGTTTGCAGTTGCAGGCGATCTCAATCATCCGGGGATGGACGTGCCGTCCGTCAATTATCAATTCCGCCGCTACTCTGGAATCAGTCAGCACAACACCGGCCAACCCGATATCCCGCTGGTGCAGTGGAAGCATACAGTTGAAAAGGTGAGTGCAGTGATTGGCTCCGGCGTCAATGGCATCGAGAGTCTGTTTGCCGTCAGCCATACTGTATCCCATAGAGGGATGAATGTTGACTGACCGCAAATATTCGATAAGATTACTGGAATTTTCCAGTTCCGGAGCAAAAGTCATCAGCTTTATCATACCTTTTCCGGCGGCGACGAGTTCTTTGGCGAAACCGATATCTACTTTTTGGGAAAATTCGGCTTTTTGTGAACCGCTTCTGGCAGGATTGATAAAGGGACCAGTAACATTGATTGCCAGCGGTTCAGCCCCCGGCATCGGACGGCGGATCGCTTCGGCAAGATCGTTGAGGTTTTGCAACATTTTTTCCGGGGCATCAGATACGACACTCGGGAAAAATCCGGTCACGCCGCTGTATCCGAGTACCCGGCTCATTTCCTCAAGAGTTCCCGGACTATCGCTCAAACGGGAGCAGTCGCATCCCCCGGCACCGTAAATATGCGTATCAATAAAACCGGGGGTGATATAGGCGTTGTCAAACTTTTTCAACTCAAAAGTATTATCCATTGAAAAACCCGAAAGACCTCCGACTGCAAGGATTTTGTCACCCTCTGTCAGTACTCCGGAATTCAGAATTATCCGGTCAGGAGTGATCAGTTTGTCTGCCACATAGAGTATTCTGGATCGTTTTTTGTCATTCATAATTGTTGACTTGGTTGAAAAAGTTGTCACTGTACTTTTGATAATATAAATCAGTTTCTTTTATTTTTCCACATCATATTTAAAAAAATCCCCCGCCGGTTGTCGGGCAGGGGGAAATGTGGTACAATGTTTCAAAGTATGGTTTTTTCCAGATAACTGCAGGCAATGATTTTTTCCCGCAATTCATTTGCTCCGTAGAAATAATGATTGGCGGCTTCGAATCCGATACGCGAATCACTGGTAACGATATTGAGTAAACGCAGAGCCAGAGATTTTTCTTCGGCGATCAGATGGGCAGTCTCTTTGAGTTTGCCGGCATCACGCAATCTGATGAATGCTATCTGGCAGTAGGTACTGCGCAAGCAGCAGTAAGTGCCCTCTGCCATAGCCCAGAGAGTGTTGAAATTGTCGCGGTATTGCGGTTCGATTTCCCGACCTGCGGCACGCAGTTTTTCCAACGCCGCACCCCAGCGCGAGGAAATTTCATTAAAGGCTTTTTCCATAATATCGTCCGGATATTTACCGAAACCGCCCCAGAGTTCAAGTGTGTCATACGGGATGCCGCAGACCATACCGGAGGTAAGATTGGTTTTTTCCGGATAAAGCAGGTTTGCCGGACCGACATTCTGGGGTGAGTAATATATCTGCTCGACACTGTAAAACGGCAACAGACGGAATGCTTCACCGAATTCCCGCCAGATGTTGTAAACGGTTTCGCCATTTTTGCCAAAATCCCGTTTCGCCAGATCAATCGCCCGGTTGTCGATCAATTCGACATTGCCGCCGGGATAACCGCCGAGAGTCCAGGACAACATAAAATCATTGATGCCTTCACTCCGGAGGTTGTCTAGATGCTCTTCCACCAGTGTCGGCACCGGAATTACCGGTATGCCGCCCATTTCCCAGGAGGTGTTGGCCTGGATTTTTGCCACCGGACGCAAATTGGCGTTGCGTGCAAGAGACCACATCCGTTTGGCTTTTTCGCCGGGACCGACTTTGGAAATAGAATAGTCATCGACGACACTTTCGCAACCGAAAACTGTGTTGCGTACGCCGTTTTCGCTGACACTGAGGATTTCAACATTGCCGGGAAGCATTTGCAGCAATTTGTTGTCCCATCTGGCACTCCACGCCCAGGTGTATGCTAAAAGCCGCATTTTTGCTCCGGATTTTTGTATGCCGTTGTTGATGGCGGTCAATACAGCGGCGATATTTTCTGCGGTTGAATGTTTGGCACATTCGGGGCAGGGGCGATCCATTTCCGGCGGTTCAGAGGGTCTGGCATCTTCGGGGTCGGGAGTTCTGGACAGACAATGGGTCAGGTTTTCACTCTGGGTGATGGTGAAAAACCCACCCAGTTCCGGCACTGCAGAACAGAGTTTTTCCATACCGTCAGTCAGGGCATCCAGCATTCCCGGTGCCCACGGACAAAATGCTCTGCTGTTGGTGGAGATCTGCAGATTTCCACGCCATTCTTCGTGCTCAAGTTTGATGCGGTCATTGATACAGCGCGGTTCATTGATGTAAAGGATCAGGCTGATACCGTATTTCTTTGCTCTGACAGCGATTTGTTTGAGTTTCGCCAATCTTTCTTCGCAACGGGACGAAAGCGGCATATCTTTGCCCAGCCACGGAATCAACTGATAGAGGATTACCGGCATCCATACCGCATTGACTCCGGAGGCGGCATAATCACGCAAAAGTTCTTCGGGGTAGGGATCGGGACTTTCCGGCAGCAGAGCGTCACCGTACACAGCAGAATACGAAAAAATCATCCGCAGGTTGTCCTGCTGTGGAGCCTTGATAAATTCTTTTTTACCGATATGTTTCAGGAATTCAAACGGTTTCTCCCGGTTTTCCGGCAACTGCCGGTCAACATCCTGCATGATCTTGGCGATTTCTGCGGTGGCAGTTTTTTCACTTTCTGTAAGTTCACGGTAGGTGACTTTTTCGCACTGCGGTTTGAAAAGGCTCAGTTTGACATAGAGGAAGTCGTCTTCCAGCAGAGTAAATTCCATTCTTTCCGGAGTCCAGTCCAGCAATTGGAGCAGTTGCTCGTAATTGAGTAATTGCCAGTTGTAGCGGATAGTAGTCAGAAATCCGCGATCACGGAAATCAGCGATGGAGGAATCATCCCGTTTCAATCCCATAAGAGCGGCGGCATTTACAATATTTTCCTCTGTTGTTTCCAATACTTCGGCAAGTTTTGCCGGAGCAATGCGATTCCAGTTGCGCCAGATCACCGACTGAAATTTCGCAGGAAAATGCTTGTACTCCAACGCTTTTGGCGCGGAACCGGACGGAAGTTCTGATATCTGCATAAAAAACTCCAAAAATTATAATTTTCAATAGGCAAACATAATCTTGAATCAAATATAATATAGGCTGCTTTTTTTTTCAAATATTTTACTTGAAAAAGCATAAAAGATTGATGAAAAATTCATACTGGCGTGCTATATTAGTGCAGGTGATCTTGAAACCAGAATATTACAAGGAGAAAAAATGAACGATATGGAAAAAATGAGTTATGCTCTCGGTATGAGCGTTTACGGTAATATCACGGAAATGCCTGTGCAGATAGACTTGACGGTTTTCCGCAAAGCCATCGATGATGCCGTCGCTGACAAACTGGAACTCTCGCAGGAAGAATATATCAAAACTATGAGAGAATTTCAGGAACTCATCCAGAAAGCAGGCAGGGATGCCCTTGCCAAAGCCGCAGACGATAATCGCAAAGCTGGTAAAAAATTCCTTGAAGAAAACGGCAAAAAAGCCAATGTAAAAACCACTGCCAGCGGTTTGCAGTATGAAGTTTTGACCGAAGGAACCGGCAAAACTCCGGTAAAAACCGACAAAGTCCGGGTCCACTATACCGGTTCATTGCTGGATGGTAAAGTTTTCGACAGTTCTGTTGCACGCGGGACTCCGGCTGAATTCGGACTCAACCAGGTGATTCCCGGCTGGACAGAAGGCGTCGCTCTGATGAAAGAAGGTGCAAAATACCGTTTCTTTATCCCCGAAAACCTTGCTTACGGCGAACGCGGTGCAGGCGGTGCCATTCCGCCGTGTGCCACCCTCATTTTTGAAGTCGAATTGCTCAAAGTATTGTAAAATAACAGTGGTTTGAAAAAAAGGGTCCTGATCATGGCTGACGAAAAAAGAATACGATCGCTTTTATCCCAACTTACGCTGGAAGAAAAAATTTCTCTCTGCTATGGGGATGGAAAAACCGGTAACCACGATGTACCGCGTCTGGGGATCAGAAAAATCACCATGAATGATGGGCCGCGGGGTATCCGTCTGGAAGACGGCCGTAAATCAACCGCATTGCCCTGTGGTATATCCATTGCCTGCTCATTCAGCCGTAAAGCGGCGTTTGAATATGGCAAGGTGCTGGGTGAGGAAACCGGAGCCGCCGGTTATCAGGCGATCCTCGGGCCGGGATTGAATATTATGCGTTCACCGCTTTGCGGACGGAATTTTGAATATTCCGGCGAAGACCCGGTGCTGGCGGGGGAAATTTCCGCCGCTTACATCCGGGGGGTGCAGTCCACCGGAGTTGCCGCCTGTCCCAAGCATTATGCTCTCAATAATCAGGAAACCTGCCGCCGTCTGTCAAGTGCCAACGCCACCGAAAGAACCATTCGGGAACTCTATTTGCGGGGATTTGAAATCTGTACCCGCAAAGCCGAGCCGTGGATGCTGATGTCAAGTTACAACCGGGTCAATGGGACTTATGTTTCAGAGCATCGCCATCTGCAGCAGGAAATCCTCAAAGATGAATGGGGATTTGACGGCGTGGTGGTTTCAGACTGGGGCAGTACGCACAGTGCATACCGGGCAGCATTTGGCGGGCTCGATCTCGAAATGAGTGGCGGTGAAGGTGCGTGGTTCAATAAACCTTTGCGGAAATTGGTCAAAGAAGGCTTCATTCCGGAATCAGTTATTGATGACAAGGCTTTGCGGATACTCCGTCTGCTTGACCGGGTCGGTTGTCTGGATGAAGCAGTCGCTGATGAGCAGAAAATCAGTACCGCCGAACACCGCAGAATTGCAAGAGAACTTGCCGCCGAAGGAACAGTGCTTTTGCAGAATAACGGTATATTGCCGCTGGATAAAAAGAAACTGAAAAAAATTGCTGTCATAGGCCCCTCTGCAGATTTCTGCCACGACATTGGCACATTGTATATGTGCGGCGGTTCCGGCGCAGTCCATCCTGAATACGAAATAACTCCTCTCGCCGGATTGCGGGAGTATCTCGGAAACGAGGTTGAGGTAGTTTTTGCCGCCGGAGAAGATTTTACCCACACCAGAACCATTTCCGGTGATCTCCTGCGTACTGCTGACGGCAGACCGGGGTTGAATATTGATTATTATGCCGAATCCGCCCAGCTCGATGATCCGGAAGCCAGGCCGATCATCAGTCAGGTGGATACAAAACTTGATTATGTCTGGGGCAATATGTCTGCGTGGGTCGCTCTGGAAAAAGAAAAATCCCCATTGGATAAACTTGCTTTCGGAGTGCGTATGAAAGGTTTTATCGTGCCTGATAAAACCGGCACTGCCAGTATCGGGCTTTATCAGGCCGGCACTTGCGATGCAAAAATCCGTTTCAATGGCAAAATCGTCGTTGACAATCAGGTGGTCGGATACCAAAACGGTATGTCGCTCTATACTTTTGACACCGTTGCGGGAGAAGCGATAGAAGTGGAAATCACCTGCAAACGCAGATGGAGTACTTCGCAGTTGGGATTCCGGGTGATATATCTGGCTGATCGCGGTATGGCACTGGATGCCGCCAAAGATGCCGATGCGGTACTTTATTTCGGAGGTACCAATCACCTTTACGACAAAGAGGCACTTGGATTTACCGAGCCGGATACTTATGCCGATCTGCCGGATTTGAATATGCCCGGCAACCAGGATGAACTTATATCCGAATTGCTGAAAGTCAATCCCAATACAGTTGTCACCCTGATCGGCGGTTCGGTCATCAATGTCGGCAAATGGGCTGACAAAGCTCCGGCCGTGGTGATGGCGTGGTATGGCGGTATGGAAGCGGGCAGGGCGATAGCAGATGTGCTTTTCGGAGAAAGAGAGCCGGGCGGCAGACTGTGTTGCAGTTGGCTTGATGAATTGGCAAATTACCCCTGTCACAAGTATCAGCTTTTCCCTGGATGCACAGACCCGTACAACAGTTTTTCCGACTATTTGGAAGAACTGTTTGTCGGCTATCGCGGTATCCCGGCAGATAAAGTGCGTTATCCATTCGGGCATGGTTTGAGTTACACCGCTTTTGCCAGAGAAGTTGTTTCTGTCAAATGTGACGGCCGCAATGTGACAGCAGTGTTGAAAATCACCAATACCGGAAATCGCAAAGGTTCCGATGTGATCCAGTTGTATGTCCACGACTGCGAATCATCGCTCGCCCGTCCGGTACTGGAATTGCAGAATTTTGAAAAAGTCACTCTTGTTCCCGGCGAAAGCAGAGAAATATCACTGCAGCTTGGCGAAAGAGATTTCTCTTATTTCAACGAATCAGGTGAGATGATTTTTGAAGCAGGAGATTTTGAACTGCATTTCGGTACATCCTCGCAGAATATTTTTGCAGTGGAAAAAATCACGCTGCAATAACCCGCAAGAGGATAAAGAAAAGCGGCTTTGAAAATTTTTCAAAGCCGCTTGTTTTTTTTATTATTTCTTTTATTCCGTTATTGTATGCAAGTAATAACGTTTGAAAAAACGCTCCGGATCAAGTGAACGTTTGGTGTGACGCAAGTCTTTGTCGTTGTAGTCCTGCTCGCAATTTATGAATTTGGCTTTGCCGCGCAGTTCCAGAGCCAGCAGTCTGGTCATTGTCTGGGCGGCACCTTTGACCGCATGATCTGCTTTTTCAAAATGGACATCGATAGTGTCAGAGTAAAGCGAACTGTAAACGGCCATGCCCACCGGATAGTTTTTTTCAGCATAGAGAATGATGCCGCCGAGTTTCAATGCGTCAAAATTTTTGAGACCGCGGGTGATGGCGGCGGTTTCCTCGTCAATGAACTGACATTGTACCACGTGGGAGTTGAGATCGCGCACCAGTTTCAGTGCTGTTTTGATTTCATCGTCTTTGATTTGACGTACTTCGGCAAACGGCCAGTTGGCTTGGAATTGTTTGACCAGATTGTATTTCTTTTTCAGTTTCGGACCGCTGCAGGTCGCGATTTTTTCGATGGAAAAGAGATAATCGATCGAACCTTCATCGTATTCGATTTCAAAATGCCGGTCGCAATCTTCGTGCCGATCAAGGAATTCTTCCGGCACATCGTACACTCCGCCGTCGGTAAGACCTGCATCCATAAATGCCTTGCTGATTTTATAGAGTTCAGCCGGAGTGGTCCATTTACCGACAGGGTAGTGGATCTGGCGCATCGGGCGTTCGTAAACGACCAGACGGTCACCCAGATCGACAAATTCGTAGCCGTATGAATCGGCATACATAAACAAATTGGCAAAACAGCTTTCACTGCTTTGCCCGGCAGTTTTTTTCAAATGTTTTTCAAAAAGTGGCAAGTCGGATAATTCCACCTGCCGCAAATCGGAGAGATCAAGTTTCATAGCGTTTGTTAAATCCACATACGGTCGTTGTAAACCATTTCACCGACACCCAGCACGACCGCATTCAAAGGTTCTTCGGCAACTAAAACCGGCAATCCGGTTTCTTCTGAAATAAGCTGGTCAAGACCAGTGAGCAGGGCGCCGCCGCCAGCCAGCATAATGCCGCGGTCAAACAAGTCGGCGAGCAATTCCGGCGGACAATGTTCGATGGTGCTGCGGACTGCTTCGGCGATACTGGTTACAGGTTCCTGCAAAGCCATACGGATTTCCTGGGCGGTGACCCTGATAGTTTTGGGCATACGGGAAACGATGTCCATACCGGTAATATCCATAGCATCATTGTCTTTGACAGGATAAGCACTGCCGATATTCTTTTTGATACGTTCCGCACTGGGAGTCCCGATGATCATATTGTGCTGACGGCGCATATACTGGATAATGGCATCATCCATAGCATCACCGGCGACCCGGATACTGCGGGACTGCACCATGCCATCGATCGAAATGATGGCAACTTCGGTGGTGCCGCCACCGATATCAATGATCATATTACCGGTGGATTCTGAAGTCGGCAGTCCGACGCCGACGGCGGCTGCCATCGGTTCGGGTACGACCCGCACAGAAGCCGCACCGGCGTGTCTTGCACTTTCTTCGACCGCACGTTTTTCCACTTCGGTGATGCCGGAAGGTACGGCGATCATCAGATGGGGACGGATACAGCGTTTGTACCAGGGCTGTTCTTTCATCACCTTTTGGATGAAATGCCGGAGCATATGACCGGTGATCTCAAAATTGGCAATAACGCCGTCTTTGAGCGGACGGATAGTATCCATATTGGTAGGGGTTTTGCCGATCATTGCCTTGGCGGCGTGACCGACAGCGATCACCTCGCCAGTGGATGTTTTGATTGCCACGACCGACGGCTCTGAAATGATCACATTTTGATCGCGGACATAGACAAGGCAGTTCGCTGTACCGAGGTCGATCCCAATGTAGGTCGAAAAAAGTTTGGAAAGAAATTGCATAGCCATTTTTACACCATAATTTTCTTTGATTTAAAATAAATACATACACCATATACAATAATCCATAAAGGCTTAAAATTCAAGTGTTATTTAAAAAATAACCTCTTTTTTGAAACAAAGCACAAGCATAAGACTGGATTTTTGGGAAAAGGTGTGATAAAATAAAAAAATACATAGTTGACGATTGCAGAAATAAGGATATCAAATATGAGAAAATTATGTGTCTTTCTGTCTGTTTTTATATTCACTTCTCTGTATGCCGCAAAAATTAGCTGGGGAAGTGCCAGAGAGGTAGCTCCGGGGGTGAAAAAAGTTGAAATATCCCGGAAAAAACCGCGGATCCAGAAAATTTTCATTTTGCGGGTCGATATGAAAACTCCGGGGATGAAAATTACGATCAATGACAAGGATGCAGATTTCGGCAAACCTATGCCGGACTGTCCTGAAATGAATATCGTCACCAAACGCCAGAGGACGGCGGACTTCCTTATGGAATGCCGCAAAAACCAAATGAATATGATCGTCGCCGCCAATGCCGCACCGTGGAGACCGTGGAAAAAACCGTTTAATCACAAATATGCGTATCCATCAGGAGTGATGATCAAAGACGGTGAAGTTATTTGTGACAGCGGCAATCACGGTGCTGTATTTGTTGTGACTAGAGATGGCAGGATGTTTATCGAAAACGAAAGTATTGAAATAGACACCGGGGATATCGCGGTCGCGGTATCGGGATTTCACGTCATGTTAAAAAACGGTAAAAAAATTGAAATCAAAGACAACGCTCTTCATCCCCGCATGGCTTATGGTATATCCCGAAACGGACGCTATCTTTATTTACTGGCAGTGGACGGACGGCAAAAAGAATACAGTATGGGGATGACGGTAAATGAACTGGCAGACATATTGCTCGAAGCCGGAGCCTCGGAGGGGATAAATATGGATGGCGGAGGTTCCACCACGCTGGTTTATTTTGACCAACGCAAAAAGAAACCGGTGGTGTTGAACCGGCACGACCCCAAAGGCAGTTATTATCGTACTGTGGCCAGCAGTATCGGAATTTACATCGATAAAAAAAGCCGCAGGTGATCAGCCTGCGGCATAATACAGCTTGCCAGCAATTATTTTTTGACATTTTCTATAACACTTGATGCTGTTTTGACCAATCCGGCGATATTGGCAAGGTCTGCCGGCAGGATCATGGTGTTGTTTTCTTTGGCAAGTTTGCCGAATTCATTGATGTACTGCTCAGCCAGACGGAGATTGACCGCTTCGCTGCCGCCCTCGGTGTTGATGGCATTGGCGATGGTGGCGATACCGTTTGCGGTGGCTTCCGCGACCAGCCGGATTTCTTCGGCTTTACCCATTGCTTCGTTGATACGCTTTTGTTTTTCACCTTCGGAATGAGCGATGGCTTCCTGCTTTTCGCCTTCTGCCCGGTTGATGCGTGACTGGCGTTCACCCTCGGATTCGGCGATAATGGCACGTTTTTCGCGTTCGGCACGCATTTGTTTTTCCATAGCATCGAGTACAGAAACCGGCGGTTTGATGGTTTTGATTTCGTAGCGGGTGATTTTGACGCCCCAGGGGTCGGAAGCTTTATCCACTTCGGCGCAGATAGCGGCATTGATAGCGGCTCTTTCTTCAAAGGTGCGGTCAAGTTCCAGTTGACCTATTTCAGAACGCAAAGTGGTCTGTGCCAGCTGTGAACAGGCGAAATAATAATTGTCAATACCATAAGATGCTTTTACCGGGTCGATCACCTGCATATAGAGCAGGCCGTCAACTTCGACAATGATATTATCACGGGTGACGCACTGCTGGGGCGGAACATCGACAGCAACTTCTTTGAGTCCGCGTTTGTAAGCGACTTTGTC
>JAZONW010000052.1:0-19497 GCA_045654745.1 Victivallaceae bacterium
ACGTTTCGATCGCGACTTTGCCGGGGATGAAAGAACGGACGATTTTCCTGCACGGTCTTTCCAAAGCATTTGCTATGACCGGCTGGCGTATCGGCTATGTCTGCGCTCCGCCGGAATTGATCGATGCGATGAAAAAAATCCATCAGTACGCCATTATGTGTGCCCCGACAGTTGCCCAGTATGCCGCACTGGAAGCATTCAACAGCGGTCTGGAAAAACGCGATGAAATGCGGGAAAGTTATCTTATCCGCCGCAATATGTTCGTCAAAGGTCTCAACGATATCGGGATGAAATGCCTGATGCCGTCGGGAGCATTTTACGCCTTTCCCTCGATCAAATCGACGGGGCTTTCTGCCGAAGAATTTGCCAGTCAGCTCCTGGAAAAAGAGCGGGTCGCAGTAGTGCCGGGAGATGCTTTCGGCATCGGCGGAGAAGGTTTTGTCAGATGCAGTTACGCCACCGGCGAAGAAGGTCTTTTGCGCGCACTTGAAAGAATGCAGAAATTCATGGACAGTATCAAATAAATGACTGCACATGAAGCACTTAAACATTTTTTCAACTACGATGTCTTTTTAGATAATCAGCAGGAGATCGTTGAAAAAATAATTTCCGGCACCGACCTCGCCGTAGTTATGCCCACCGGTGCAGGCAAATCGCTCTGCTATCAGCTGCCGGTGTTGATGGGTGAGGGTTACGGCATCGTGGTAAGCCCGCTTATCGCGTTGATGCAGGATCAAGTGGAAAATCTGAAGTCCCGCAACATCCCGGCGGCTTTTGTCAACAGCACTGTAACTTTAAGTGAGCAGGATGAGATCCTCGGCAAAGTTGCTTCCGGTCAGGTCAAACTGCTCTATGTCGCACCGGAAAGATTCCGTGCCGGCAGTTTTACCCGCTTCCTCGACCACTGTCCGCCCCGCATCCTGATCGTGGATGAAGCACACTGCATCAGTCAGTGGGGACACGATTTTCGTCCGGCTTACCGCCGGATAGGTCAGGTGGCTGACCGTTTCAAGATCCGGCAGGTCTGTGCCTTTACCGCCACTGCCACTTTGGAAGTAAGAAAAGATATCGTAAATCAACTGCACCGCCCGGATATGGAAGTTGTCGTGGCGGGTTTCCAGCGTCCGAATCTCTCGTTTCAGGTTTTGAAATGCCGCAGTGACCACGATAAGTACACTGCCATTGCCAGACTGCTTGCCGAAAAACTCTGCACGACAATTATTTATGCCGCCACCAGAATGGCAGTGGATAAACTGGTCAGTGAATTCGGCATCGACGGTTATCACGCCGGAATGAGCGATGAGGAGCGTTACGAAGTCCAGCAGCGTTTTATGACTTCACCTGCTCCGGTGCTGGCGGCGACCAATGCTTTTGGTATGGGTATAGACCGGGCGGATGTGCGGCGGGTGATCCACTTTCAGATGCCGGGTTCGCCGGAAGCACTCTATCAGGAAGCCGGCAGAGCGGGCCGCGACGGGGAAAATTCCGATTGTATTCTGCTTTTCAGTCCGGCTGACCGCTATGTGCAGCAGTTTCTGCTGGAAATGAATAATCCTCCTCCGGATGTCATCCGCGCCGTGTGGCAGGCATTGCGGCGCATTGCTGTTTCCACCGGGAGCAACATCATTGAAATGCACCACGCGGATCTGCGTATCCACGTGCCGCAGGCCAAAGCCGACGGTCAGATCTCCGCCGCATTGAGCATCATCGAGAGGTGCGAACTTATCCGGCGGCTGGCAAGAGAGCCAAAAATCGAATTGCAGTTTTTGCAGGATGTTGACCGGCTGCAGATGATCCATCAGGCCGAAAGTACTTTGCGTTCGCGTTTTATCAGCCGCGTCTGCCGCCGTTACGGCAGGACACTGCATTTGCGGCAGACTTTTGCCATTGATGAATTATCGGCAGTTGCAGGCTTGTCGGCAGAGCAGCTGCGGCGGGTGCTGGGAGCGTTGGCAGGCGAAGTGCTTGAATACCGTAACTCATTCAGCGGCAGGGCAATAGAACTGCTCGCCCCGGAAGTGGAAAACATCCCGCTGGATGATGAGAGTTTGCGGCAGAAACTCGACCGGGAAATGCTCCGGCTCGACGAAGTGACTTCCTATGCCGAAACTCCGCAGGATCAGTGCCGTCAGGCAAAACTTATCGCCTATTTCGGGGAGGACAGCCGGGATTTCAAATGCGGCAGCTGCGACCACTGCCGGAATACCGGCAACATCCTGCTCCGGCAGGTCACAGAGGCAGAGAGTCTTATTCTTAAAAAAATCATTCTGACCGTGCTGGATTTCAACGGCAGAGTCGGGGCGGGCAAGATCGCCAAACTGCTCGCCGGGGCTAAAAGTGCCGATATCGCCACCCCGTACTGGCAGCAGAATCCCCACTGCGGCGCGTTGAAACACCTCAAACAAAGCAGAATACTGGATTATATCAAAGTATTGGAAAATGCCGGGATATTTGAACGCATCGACCGCGAAGGTTTCGCCTGTATCACTGTCAGTCCCTACGGTATGACCGTCCTCGGCAGTGAGACGATGCCCGCTCTGCCGATGCCGGAATTGAGCCGCAGTGACCTCCGTAAAAAGAAATCTCCGGCGGCCCTGCCGGAAAATGCCTCTCTGACGGAAATACTCCGGGAACTCCGCCGCCGGATCGCCGCCGCCCGCAACGTGCCGCTTTATGAAGTACTCAACAATCATATACTGGAAACTCTTGCCGCCCGGGAAATCGACGATCTCAATGAGGCCGCCAAAATCAAAGGCGTCGGTCCGGTCAAACTCAAACGGGTACTGCCGGCTTTTATCGAAGCTGTGAGATTATGGAAAATCAACCGTAAATAAAATCAGGATGTGAAAATGAAAACTTTAAGAAAAATTTTGCTTGCCGTAATTGCAGTTGCACTGATTTTGACAGTGCTTTTTGGCATATTGTTCGTCCGGCTCCCGGTAATTTCCGACACTGTCGATATCGACGGCAAAGACCTTGCCGGAGCGGCAGGCTGTGCGTATAATATTTCCCGTGCCGTATATAAAAACCGGCAGGATGAAATCATTACCTGCACCCTCAAAGCCAATGAAAAGGCCGCCCTGATCAAAACTTTGCTTATCAGTGCCAAAGCTTCAGTCAAAAAAGATGTTCTGCCGTTTGAATTTTATCCGCAGGGCAGAAATATTGTGGTCAAAGTGGAAAAACCCATCGGCGTCGGTCTGGTGATCCCGGTAGAAATCATACTGGAAGCCGGCATATCCGGCGGCAGGATAAATACCGATATAAAATCCATCAATGCCGGAATGGTGCCTCTGCCGCAAGTCATACTCAACGAAATCAGCCGGGTGGTTTCAGCCGAATTGAATCGCGATCCTGCCGCAGTGCAGGCGGCACAGATCATTGTCAGTGCAGTCAATCACGACAACGGCAGTCTGACTTTGCAAATAGTTCGCAAAGACGCTCAGAAAATCGTAAAAAGACTTTTGTCCGCCGGCAGATAAGAGTCGATCTTGCAGTCGCCGCTGGGATAGATAAAAACCCCGATAACATATTTTTTGTCGGGGATATTTTCCCATTCCGGCCGGAGTTTGCCTTCAAGCAGAGTGATTTTGCCGTCGGTGATCCGCTGTACCGGGATGAATAAACTGTCTTCGGGGATGTGGCGGCGGTATTTCACGACCCGTGCCACTTTGCCGAAGTTTTTGCTGTCCACATTCAGTATCGCATAGCCCCGGGTGAGGTCGGAAGCCGCACCGGATTTTTCGGAAACAGTGAATTTATTGCCGTCGATTTCAACGGCAAAAAAGATTTTCTGCGGCGGTGCGGCGGGTCTTTCAAAATCCAGGATCTTTTTCAGCGGATAAAAGCAGAGCAGCGGCAAAGCGGCAAGGTAAATGGCAAATTTTATTTTATTGAGGCGTTTCATAGTCAATTCTCCTCTGTTTTGCCGGTTTCTGCGGTCCGGCGGAGTTTTTTCTGTCGCAGATGTATCGCCAGAATGAATATCAGATTGGCGATGATAAAAAGCACTCCGAGCATACTGACGCCCGCCGCCCGGTACAAAAGAGCAATGGCGGGATCAAGGAAATGACAGCCGGTCAATACCGCAAATATCAAAAGACCGCCGTTGAAAAGTATGAATTCCAGTTTGCGGATGCCGTTGACGATCAGTGTGATGCCCAGCAGGACCCCGGCGGCACTGACCCCGATCTGGAGCAGTAATGGAGCAACATCATGCCACAGCGGCAGAGCCATACCCGGCACTAAAAGCAGAGTCAGACAGCGTTTCACATCCCACACTCTGCGGGGGAAAACCACCAGCAGTGCGGCGATGAAAAGCAAAACTACCAGCCAGTATGCTTCTTTTAAGTGACTGCTGCCGACAGTAAAAAATTCTTTGCAGCTGCCTCCGGCACCGAAAATATAAAGCAATGCGGCAAAACCGGCAAAAAGCCAGGGATTGGCGGCGAAAACTGTTTTTTTCTGGTAGAGTTCCCAGCCGCCCATCAGCATCAGAGCCGCGGCGGCAGTCAGTATCAAAGCCGGATAATAAGTGTAAGTCGTGATCACCGCAAATACCGCCGCCAGCAGTGCGGCGTACCGGATCAGGATGTTTTCGGCGTAGGAATTTTTCAGATGCGTAACGATAAAAGGTACCGGCACAAAAAATACGGCAGTGCAGTACAGGATGCTTACGGCAGGCTCGGTCAGCAGCAGAAACAGGGCGGCGCAGTAGAGCAGTATCAGTATGCCGCTGCTGAAAATATACGCCAGCACCGCCGCGGCGGCGAATCCCACTGTCATCAGCGAGAGCGAAGGCACGACCGCATTGTAACTGTAAAGGACGATAAAGGTGAATATCGCCAGTCCGGCAAAGTTCAGCAGTGCGGAAATTTCTTTCCACAGCAGGGTCGGGCGGCTGGTAAAGGTGTAAAATGCACTTACGGCTCCGGCGAGCCACGGCAGAGCCGCCACTGCCAGCTGCAGAGTCCGGGGCATTTCCTGCCACATCAGAGAGGCAAAAAGTCCGATACCGGAAGCGATCAGCAGTGATCCGATGATCGCAATGGATACAGTAAAATAACGGTATCTGGCAGAGTCAAATCCTGTTTTGTCAACTGCCGGGGCGGTGCCGTCATCAATAATTTCGTTGCTCATAATTTTCTCCGTAAATCAGGTATGATGTACTTGACAATTAAAATATATCCCGCAAAGTTGTGCATTGCAAACTTGACCGCGGGATTTATCCATGTTATATTAGTTATAATAAAGGAAAATTTATTATCACTACTGATAAACAGCGATGGCACAGCGAGCAAAAAAGACAAAAACGGCAGAAAAAATTTCCACTTTGGAAATTTTGCGTTTTATTTTTTCATTCACTCGGCCTTTCCGGCTGATATACGCTGCGGGTCTTGCCGCCTGTCTGGCGGTCGGGGCGATAAGTTATTTACTGCCGCTGCAGCAGAAAAATTTGCTGAATCTGCTTGCCGGTACCGGGAAATTTACTGCGGCAGGTGAGATCTGGTGGACTTTCGGCATCTGTGCGGTGCTGTTTATGCTCCGCGGTGCGCTGGTTTCCGGTCAGCAGTACATCGTCAGTGCCACCGCCCAGAAAGTTATTTTCAATATCAAAAAAGCACTGCTTGACCGGTTGCTTTTTATGCCGGCGGGCCTGCTGAAAAATCTCGGCGGCGGCTATATCACCGGGCGTTTCAACACCGATACCGATCAACTCAATGTCTTTTACAGCAGTACACTGCTTCTGACGGTGACCAGTATGATAAAAATGGCAGGAGGTCTGGTACTGCTGTTTTATATGGACTGGCGGGCGGGGATACCGGCACTGCTGGCTTTGCCGCTTTATATTATGCTGATATGGTTTTTCCGTGAGCGTTACTTTGTGCTGGCGGGCAAATTGAGCGAAAGGCAGGCGGAAAACTTCCGCCGTATCAACGATTCTTTCGGCAATATCGAATTGATCAAAAGTCACGGAGCCGAGGAAAATACCCGCGGAGTCCTTAATTCCGGCATCGCCAAAGAGACGGTTTACCGGATGAAAAAACTGCGGGCCGGATACAGTTTTGTGGTTTTTTCCAACCTCATTCCGCTGGGCTGTCAGGCGGTGCTGATAACTGCCGGAGTCTATATGATAGTCAACGGCAAATGGAGCATCGGTACGGTCTGGGCGTTGAATTGCTATTTGGCGTATGTCTTTTTTCCGGTGCGTCAGTTGTGCGGAGCATTTATGGTTTTCCAGACGGCTCTGGCTTCGGGGGCGAGGATCAGGGAACTTTACAGTCACACCCGCGAAAATATTTCCGGCGGCATCACCGGTTTCACTCTGCGGGGCGAGATCGAACTTGACCGGGTCTCTTTTGCCCACGCCGACGGCCGCAGTATATTGCAAAATGTTTCCTGGCATATCCGACCCGGCAGTCACGTTACGCTTTCCGGTGAATCCGGCAGCGGCAAGACCACTTTGCTGGGACTTCTGCTGGGACTTTATCTGCCGGACAGCGGCGAGATCCGTTACGACGGCAGACCTCTGCGGGAATACGATTTGAAAACCCTGCGGTGCCGCATCGGCTATCTGGGGGCGGATACTCCGCTGATGAGTACCACTTTGCGGGAAAATCTGCTGCTGGGAGTTGCCGGCAGAAAAAGTGATGCGGAAATTTTTGAAGCCCTCGCCCGTGCCAATGCCGCAGATATAGTCAACACCATCCCCGGCGGCCTGGATGCCGAAGTCTGGGAAAACGGCAGTAACTTTTCCAGCGGCGAAAAACTCCGTCTGGCTCTGGCAAGGGAGCTGCTGCGCGATGCCGATATCCTGCTCTGCGATGAAGCCGAAAGCCATCTGGATATGGCAAATGTCGCGATTTTCCGCCGTACCGTGGCGGAAGCTTTTGCCGACCGGACGGTGATTTCAGTTGTCCACCCCCGCGGCGGCAGTGATGATAAGGTCACATTCCGGCTTTGACAAATTCCGGCGTAAATGGCACCGAAGATAGAAATGTCCTGCCGTAATTGCGGGTGTAGCATCTCCTGTCCAGCACGGTGACGATACCGCTGTCGGTGGTGCGGCGGATCAGTCTGCCCACTCCCTGACGGAACATAAGCACTGCTTCGGGCAGAGACAATTCCCCGAAAGGACTTCTGCCGCATGCACTGATCTTATCCAGTTTTGCCGCTGTCAGCGGATGTCCGGGTACGGCAAAAGGCAGTTTGGTGATGATGACCTGACTCAGGATTTCCCCCGGCACATCCACGCCCGTCCAAAAACTGTCAGTCCCGAAAAGCACCGGGTTGCCGCCTTTTTTGAATTCCCGCAGAAGTTGCGGCCGCGACAATCCTTCGCCCTGGATCAACAGCCGCCAGTTGCGGCTTTCGATCTTCTCCCGCACCAATGCGGCACATTTCCGCATTTGCTGGTAACTGGTGAAAAGCACAAATGCCCTGCCGTCGGAATCCTGCAGAAGTTGCGGCAGGATCTCCGCCACCTGTATTATGAAATCCGGTGCCGCCGGATCGGGCAGGTCGGTGATGATCCTGAACCGGGTCCTGGCCGGATCAAAAGGCGAAGGCAGCTGCAGACTTCTGCCGCCGGTGAAACCGGTGCGGGAAATAAAGTAATCAAAATGGTTCCCGACGGTCAAAGTGGCACTGGTGAGGATGACCGGTATCCCGCGGGAAAAGAGGACTTCGGCAAGGATATCCGCCATTTCCACCGGAGTACCGTGCAGAGTCAGTCCGCCCCGGGTGTCGTTTTCGGCGTAATATACATTCTGCGGCTTGCGCATATCCTGAAATTCATATACCGCATCCACGATGCCGCGGCAGCGGTCAAGCAGGGATTCCAGTTCGCTTTTAAAAGAGTTATCTTCTTCGTCATCAATACATTGCACCATTTTTTTCATCACTTTTTGCATCGCAAATGTGAAACGGTCGGAAACTTCTCTGGCGGGGGCGACGGCAAGGGCAGTTTCCCGGTGGGAAGTCAGCAGATTTTCGTAGGGGGCAAAAAAGCCGTAACTCTCATCTCTGGCGGCGGCTACCAACTGCCGCAGGTCGAGATTTCCGGTGCCGGGCCTCATCAGCAGTCCTTTGGCGGAATCCGGATTGAAAAGCCGGTTGAGAGTGTAAAGCACCCCCGCTTTGGAAATGTGCAGACCGAAACGCTCGGCGGCACAATCCTCAATGACGTGAGCCTCATCCAGCATCACTGCGCCGTAATCCGGCAGCAGCGGATTGCCGCCGCTTTCCTGCCGCATGGCAAGATCGGTGAAAAAAAGTGCGTGATTGGCGACGACGATATCGGCATTTTCCCACTCCCGGCGTGCTTTCATATAATAACAGCAGTTGAAAAATTCGCATTTTCTGCCCGGGCAGTTGCCGCTTTCGCAGACTGCCAGATCCCGGGTCGCCGGGTCGATTTTCAGATTGCTGTGCTCGATGTCACCGTCGAAGTCCTGATCGATGGCGAGATTTATTCTGGCGATATCCGCCATCAGTGACGGCAGGGGCAGCAGTTGATCTTTTTGCTCCCCTGATAAAAGGGCGAAACGCCTGCGGCACAAGTAGTTATGTCTGCCTTTGGCAATGGCGGCACTCACCGGTATCCCCGCCAGAGAGGAAATCTGCGGGATGTCTTTGCCGATGAGCTGTTCCTGCAAATTGATAGTGGCGGTGGAAATCAGCGAACACTTGCCGGTGGCTTTGGCGGCAAGGATCAGCGGCAGCAAATAAGCAAAACTTTTGCCGACTCCGGTGGGGGCTTCCACGCAGAGGTTGCTTTTTTCCGCCAGTGCGCGGGCGACGGCGAGAGCCATTTCCAGCTGTTGCGGCCGGTTTTCGCCGCTGAAACCGTCGATCTCTGCCTTATTTAGAGTGCCGCCGGGGGCAAAAAACTCCCGGCAGGTTTTTTCCATTTCTTCCAGAGATGGGGCGGGAACTTCTTCCAGTTGCGGAGTATATCCTGTTTCAAATGCCGCCAGATTGCCGGATATATCAATAAAGGGATCATTCACCGGCATAATAGACAAAGGCCTGACAGTTGTCACATTCGGCGAAGCCGGATTTTTTCAGTTCGTTGACCGTCTGCATAGTGATTTTCATATGGCAGTTGGCACAGGTGCCGGAATCGGCGGCGGCGACGGCGAAACGGCACCGCGGCAATATCCGCTGGTAACGGTCGATGACAGTTTGCGGTATGCCGGTGAGCATCGCAGTACGCTCCTGCGTCAGAGCGGCAATGGAATTTTTGAGTGTGGTTTCAAACTCCTGCAATTCAGCGATTTCATCATCCACAGAAGCAATGGCGGCACGGTTGCTGTGTTCGATTTCGGCGGCATTTTTCTGTACTTCGACGGATTCGTCGTAAAGGGCGAGAGTTTCTTCCTCTTTGCCGCTGATGATCTCTTTGTTGCGGGCGACGGTGGCGAGCATCGCCTGATACTCCTCATTGCTGCGCACCAGGGCAGACTGCTGCTGCAGACGGAGATTTTCCGCTTCGACGGCGGAAATTTCGGATTCCAGTTTTTTGATGGCGAGCAAAACGGCATCATACTGCTGTCTGGCGGATGTGATACCGGCGGTGAGAACTTTTTTTCTCTCCTCTGCTTCGTGCAGATCCTGCGGGATCGCGGCAAGTTTGGCATCGAGATCGCGTTTACGCAGGTCTTTTTCCTGCAAAGCCAGCAGACGGTCAAGCCATATCGGAGTCATTTTTGTCACCTCACTGCGTTGTTTTTTTTCAGAATAATTCATCATCCCGGCGGGGTGAAATGCCGAGTTTTTCCCAGGCTTTGGGGGTGGCGACTCTGCCTTTTGGGGTGCGGACGAGGTAGCCTTTCTGGATGAGAAACGGCTCGTAAACATCTTCGATGGAATCTTCCTCCTCACCGACCGAAACGGCAATATTTTTCAACCCGACCGGGCCGCCTTTGAAATTCATAATGATGACTTCCAGTATCCGCAGATCCATTTCATCGAGTCCGTCGGGGTCGATCTGCATCATCTGCAAAGCGGCGGCGGCGACTTCGCCGGTAACGACTGAATCGGCTTTGATCTGGGCGTAATCTCTCGCTCTTTTGAGCAGATTATTGGCGATACGCGGCGTACCGCGGCATCTGCCGGCGATTTCTCTGGCACCGTTTTCGTCGATTTCCACATTGAGCAGTTCGGCAGAACGGGTCAGGATGCGGCACAAACTGGCCTGATCGTAGTAATCCAGCCGGATATTCAATCCGAAACGGGCCCGCAGCGGAGCCGACAGCATACCCTGGCGGGTGGTGGCTCCGATCAGGGTGAAACGGGGGATGTTGAGCCGCACTGATCTGGCACCGGCGCCCTGCTCCAGCATAATGTCGATAAAGAAATCTTCCATAGCACTGTAAAGATATTCCTCTACGGCGGTGCTGAGGCGGTGGATCTCGTCGATAAACAGCACGTCGCCCTCTTCCAGCGAAGTGAGCAGTCCGGCAAGGTCGCCGGGTTTTTCGATAGCGGGACCGCTGGAACTTTTGATTTTGGTGCCCCGCTCATTGGCGATGATATATGCGAGCGTGGTTTTGCCCAGTCCCGGAGGTCCGCTCAACAGGATATGGTCAAGGGCTTCGTTTCTTGCTTTTGCCGCGTGAACAAAAAGTTCCAGCTGCTCTTTGACGTGCTGCTGACCGGGAAATTCGGCGAAAACCGGCGGGCGCAAGGAGTTTTCGCCTGCCGGATCGCGGCGGTTGAGTTGTGAAGTTATGAATCTTTCCATACTGCTTTCCGGTTTATCCTCAAAATCATAGAAATTGTCTTGTAAAAACACTCTGTGTGTGTTATCTTAAATCAGTGTACTTTATTAAAGATAATCCACTGTCTGACAATTTACCAGTTGAAAAACTGAAAAACCGAAAGGAAAGATGATGAATTACGATCCGGAGCTGATGAAACTTGCAGCCGACACCATCCGCGTGCTGTCAGCTGAAGCCATCCAGAAAGCCAAATCCGGACATCCGGGCATGCCGCTCGGATGTGCCGATTACGCCTTTGCGTTGTGGAGCAAATATCTGCGGTTCAACCCGGGCAATCCGGAGTGGCTCGCCCGCGACCGTTTTGTGCTTTCCGGCGGACACGCATCTATGCTACTTTACTCTATGCTGCACCTTTTCAACTGCGGTATTTCCATTGACGACATCAAAGAATTCCGTCAATGGGGCAGTATGACTCCGGGACATCCGGAATACGGTCATACTCCTTTTGTGGATATTACCACCGGTCCGCTTGGCAGCGGATTTTCTTCGGCGGTCGGTATGGCGATCGCCAAACGCAATTTCTGTGCCGCTTCCGGGGCCGGAGCAAGCGGACTCTTTGACGCCCAGAAGATCCACGTCATCTGCGGCGACGGCTGTATGATGGAGGGATGCACCAACGAATCCGCCTCTCTGGCTGGTCATCTCGGATTGGATGAATTGATCGTTTATTACGATTCCAACCGCATTTCCATCGAGGGCAGCACTGATCTTGCCTTTACCGAAAGCGTGGGCAGACGTTTTGAAGCCCTCAACTGGCGGGTCATCACCATCGACAATGCCAATGATTTTGCCGCCTGCGATCAGGCATTGGCATCGGCACTGGTTTCCGACGGCAGACCGACGCTGATCATCGGCAACACCACGATCGCTTACGGTGCGCCGACCAAAGCCGGTAAATCAAGTTCCCACGGCGAACCCCTCGGTGCCGAAGAACTCGAAGGTCTCAAAAAGAATCTCAACTTTGACTATCTGCCGTTTACCGTGCCGGAAAAAGTCCGCGAATTCTGCACTCTCCGGGCAAAAGAACTGGAATCCGCCGCCGCTGATTGGGAAAAAGAATTCCAGCAGTTCCTTGACAGCGATCAGGAGCGGGCGCGGAAAATCTACTCATTCCTCAACTGCGAAGTCCCGGAAAATATCGGCGAAGTCATTGCCGGAGCAGTTGATTTCAACGCTCCCGCCGCGACCAGAGCCAGTTCCGGCACCGCCCTCAACGCCGCCGCCGGAGTGATCCCGTCGCTGATCGGCGGCTCCGCCGACCTCGGACCTTCCAACAAGACGATCATCAAAAACGGCGGGGATTTTTCCAAAGACAACCCCGCCGGCAGAAATATCCACTTCGGAGTGCGTGAACTGGGTATGGCTCTTGCCGCCAACGGTATGGCCCTTTACGGCACAGCAGTACCTTACTGTGCAACTTTCTTTGTCTTTTCCGACTATATGAAACCCGCTATCCGGCTGGCGGCTCTGATGCAGCTGCACGTCATTTATGTATTCACCCACGACTCATTTTATGTGGGCGAAGACGGCCCCACTCACGAACCGGTCGAGCATCTGACGATGCTCCGGACGATACCGGGTCTGACCGTACTGCGTCCGGCAGATGCCAGAGAAACCGCCCAGGCGTGGGAATATGCCCTCAAAGCCAGCGGTCCGGTGGTACTGCTGCTCACCCGGCAGGAAGTCGCCCCCTGTCCGGCAGAATGTGCCGGCAATACCGATGTGAGCAAAGGTGCTTTTGTGGTCAGCGACGAGGAGGATTTTGAACTCGTGCTGCTCGCCACCGGCAGTGAAGTCACTCTGGCACTCAAAAGTGCGGAATTACTGCGGCAGGAAGATATCCGGGTCAGGGTGGTTTCCATGCCCAGTCAGGAACTTTTCCTCGCTCAGGATTACAAATATCAGAATGAAGTCCTGCCCTTTGACTGCGAAGCGATAGTTTCCATCGAAGCGGCGACCACTTTCGGCTGGCAGAGATTTGTCGGAGCCGGAGGCCTTTCCATCGGTATGGATCACTTCGGTGCCTCCGCCCCCGCCGGAGTCCTGGCAGAGAAATTCGGCTTCACCCCCGAAAGCGTGGTCAAGACCATTTTTGATTTTTACTCCGCCGACTGCGGATGCGAAGATCACGAAGAAGAAGAACACTCCTGCGGATGCGGTCATCATCACGACAGCGATCATCAGTGCTGCGGCGGTCACCACCACCACGATGGCGATCACCAGTGCAAATGCGGCAAACATTGACGGATTTCCCTGAAAAATCACAAGGAGAAAACAAAATGGCAGAAATTTTCAAAGCATACGACATCAGAGGTATTTACGGCGTTGATCTCACAGAGGAGATCGCCGAAAAGATCGGCAGAGCTTTTGTAGTTTTCACCAATGCCCGCAAAGTGGTGGTCGGCAGAGATATGCGGCCCCATTCGGAACCGCTTTTTGCCGCACTTGCCAAAGGTATGACCGGGCAGGGGGCGGATGTGATCGACCTCGGACTCTGCTCCACCCCGATGAGTTATCACGCCAACGGTGTGCTTCACGCCGATGCCAGTGTGATGATCACCGCCAGCCACAATCCCGGCGAGTGGAATGGTTTCAAACTCTGCCGTGCCAACGCAGTGCCTGTTTCCGGAGCCACCGGCATTATGGATATCAAAAAACTGGTGGAAAGCGGCGATTTCCCCGATGCGGCAAAAAAAGGTACTGTTTCACAGTATGATATTTCAGCTGAATACGGTAAATTTTTACGCAGTTTCGCCAAGTTCGACCGCAAACTCAAAGTGGTCGTGGACTACGCCAACGCTATGGGAACTGCCGAAATTTCCGGCATTACCGATCTGTTTGAGATCATCCCTATGTACGAAGAACTGGATGGAACTTTTCCCAACCACGAAGCCAACCCCCTGCAAACTGAAACTCTCGACGCCATCCGTGCCAAAGTCAAGGAGGTCAAAGCCGATTTCGGTGCAGCTTTTGACGGCGATGCCGACCGCTGCGGTTTCATCGACGATCAGGGCGAGATCATCCCGATGGACTTGTTTACGGCCCTGATTTCACAGGACATCCTTGCCGGAGGTCCGGCAACGATATTGTACGATCTCCGCAGCAGCCGGGCGGTCAAAGAATGTATTGAGAGCAACGGCGGTAAAGCCATCCAGTGCCGGGTCGGTCACGCATTCATCAAAAACCAGATGCGTGAAAACGATGCGGTTTTTGCCGGAGAACTTTCCGGACACTACTATTTCAAGCAGAATTTCACCGCCGAATCCCAGGGGCTTGCGATGGTTATGTTGAGCAATCTGCTCTGCAAAAAGAACCGTCCCCTGCACGAATTGGTCGCTCCTTTGCGTAAATATTTTTCCAGCGGCGAAATCAACTCCAAAGTGGCGGATGTGAAAGTCATCCTGGATCAGATCCGGGCAAAATATGCCGACGGCAATATGTTTGAACTCGACGGCGTTTCCTGCGAATACAGCGACTGGTGGTTCAACGTCCGTGCTTCCAATACCGAACCTCTGCTCCGCCTCATCGTCGAAGCAGATACTCCGGAATTGATGGCGGCAAAACGCGATGAATTGCTTGCTCTCATCAGAGGATAAGTCGGTTTGCTGGGGAAATACGGTAAAAAATTCTTTTTCCTGCTGCTGTTGCTGCCGGTGTGCCTGACGGCACTGCCGGATATCCGTTCGCTCCGTCCGGCAAACGACCGGGCGGTGCGGATGATCTACCGGGAAATCGAAAACCTTTTTCCCGAAAACAGAAACACCCGCAAAAGCCGCGTCCGCATTGTTTTCAAACGCGATCCGGGCAGTGATTTTGTCTTTGCCGACGAAAAAGGCGTTGCCGTACTTTATGTGGCGGATTCCCCCTACTGGTGCGAAAATGAAAAGATTTTTCAGGCGGTGACCGCCCTGCTGATCTGTCATCACGCGGGGGTGCCGGGTAAACTTTTTCCGCTGCCGGATTTCATCACTTACGGCATCAAATGCAGATTGCGTCAGATCTCCAATTCCGGCAGAGTGGATCAGGCCAATATTTATCTGCCGATGCTCCGGGCGATGCTGGCAAACGATATGACTCCGGATTGGAATATCCTCGATCTGCCGGATGACGGCATATTCCCGCTGACCGCTCTCAAAGAGGAATTTTCGCTGGTGGTGTGCCGTTTCGCCGGCAGAAACAAACTGCTTTCCGCCGGAGCAGTGGTCAGGACTCCTGCGAAGCTGCTGACTGCCAGCCTTGCCGCCGAATGTCGCAAAAGTGATGCATTCAACGAAAGCATCCGCCGCCACGCCTGGAATCTTTTCTGCCCCCGTCCCGCCGCTTTGTCGCTTGCTGAATTACGCCGGATCTCCGCCGCCTGTGCCGTTGATCCGGCAAACGGTTCCGCTGTCAGCCTCGCAGGACTTGCACCCTTGCTGGAAAATTCTCCGCACCGCAAAGCGATAGCCAAAGAGGCGGCGGCAAAATTTACCGCGATGGGCAGATACGAAGGCCGCACCGGCAGGCGTTATGCCGGGCACGTCGCCAACAGCATACTCAATTTTGAATCCGGATCAGACATCGTGCGGCAGGCGGCAAAACTGGAAAAACACCTGCTGCAAAAAGAAAAAATCGAAGCTTCCCTCGATGCTATGAGTGCTTCTGCCGGTATCTGGGCAAATATTTTCGGCAGGTACGACATCCAGCAGTACCACCACTCGGAAAACAGCACTTTTCCCCCGCCGGAAACAACTCCGCACTGAAATAGATGAAAATTTCTCCGCCCCTCACTATGTGAGGGAGTTGCAAAAAACATCGGGAGAGTGTATATTATTGCAACAATTGAATTTTTTAACGCAGGAGAAATGAAAAATGCGAAAAGTTCTTATCCCGACCAAACTTGACAAACAGGCCGCCGCCATACTGAGTGAACGCGGATACAACGTTATCCTCGACGCCGCCACCCCGATGGAGGAATTGGTCAAAGTCCACAATGACGCCGAAGTGCTGATCGTCCGCAGTGAAAAAGTCACTCCGGAAATCATCGACGCCATGCCTTCACTCAAACTGATCGTCCGCGCCGGTGCCGGATTCAATACCATCGACACCAAATATGCCCGCAAAAAAGATATCGACGTGATGAATACCCCCGGAGCCAACTCCAACGGCGTCGCCGAAGAAGTCGCCGCCCTCATCCTCGCCGGTTTCCGCCACGTCGTGCCTGCTGATATTTCCACCCGCGCCGGACTCTGGGAAAAGAGCAAATTCATGGGCCGCGAACTCTCCGGCAAAACCGTCGGTATCCTCGGACTCGGACACATCGGTCAGCTGGTGGTGAAACGCCTCTCCGGTTTTGATGTCAAATATCTGGGATACGATCCCTTTCTCGCTCCCGCTCTGGCAGAAAAACTCGGCGTGAAACTCTGCTCCGTTGAGGAAATTTTTGCCAATGCCGACTGCATCACTCTGCACATCCCCGAAAATGACGAGACCCGCGGTATGATCAACCGCCGTCTGTTTGAAATGATGAAACCCGGCGCTATGCTGGTCAACTGTGCCCGCAGCGGCATCATCAACGAAGATGATCTGCGCGCGGTCAAAGCCGAGAAAAAAATCATTTTCTGCAACGACGTTTATCCCAAAGATGCCGCCGGTGAAAAAAGCGTCGCCGATATCGCCGATGTCATGCTGCCCCACCTGGGTGCCAACACTTTTGAAGCCAACTTCCACGCCGCCTGCCGCGCCGCCGAGCAGACCTGCGACTATTTCGAAAAAGGCATCACCAGTGCCGTGGTCAACAAATCCCTGCCCGACGGCCTCAATGCCCAGTACCAGAAACTTGCTTACTGTCTGACCAAACTCTGCAAAGCATATCTGGGCGATGCCAACACCTGCCGGGTGGAAACCAGCTTCTATGGTGAACTTGCCCAGTACGGTGCCTGGCTGACTGCCGCCATCGCCGCCGGACTTTCTCCGGATTTCGCCGACAAAGGCCCCAAAGACGCCGCTGCCTGCCTTGCCAACGCCGGTATCGAACTGGTGAACCGCGATGCCGATGATGCCAAAAAATACGGCGAATCCGTCACCATCGACCTCTTTGCCGGCAACGATCCCATTTACAAAGTGAGCGTCCGCGGCACCCTGACCGAAAATCATCTGATGGTCACCCGGATCAACAACTTCGACGGCCTTTACCTCGAACCCAACGGCAACCATCTCTTTGTCGAATATCAGGATGCCCCCGGAGTGGTGGGACGCATCGCCGGTATCCTTGGCGAAAAGAATATCAACATCATTGATATCCGTGCGCCGCAGGATCTTGATTCCGGCCGTTCTCTGACTGTGATCAAGACCAATATCGAAATCCCGGATCTGCTGATCGAAAAAATCCGCGAAAGCGTCGATGCCATCCGGGCTTTCCAGTTCAACTGCAATCTGTAAGGGATTTTTCTCTGCAAGATGAAACAGCCAAGTGTCATCGGTCAGATTTTCCGCCGGGCGATCAGAGGGATACGTCCGGCGGATCTCTCCGCCCCCGGTGCCAGACGCCGGGTGGATCATCTGGTCAAGATGAATCTGATCCCGGTTTTCGGGCGGCGGGACGCCGCCTTTGACCGGGTACTGGAACTGGTGAGAATGGAAATTTTCACGCTTTCTCCGGAAGAAAGGCTGCAGAATTTTGCCAATATCAAGCGGCTGCTGCGGCGGGTGAAACAGGATACCCGCAAAATACTTTCGATACTTTCCAATGCCGACACCATATCCCGCGAAAACAAGTTTCTCAACTTTGTTATGCTGCTGGATTATGCCGCCGATGCTCTGGAAAGTTTCGCTGTTTTCGGCAACCATCTGATCCAGCACCGCAACGATATCAATAATTTCTCACCGCTGCAAAGCGGGATCGAGCTGGTCACCAGAGAAGAGGATATGGTAGCTACTGAGATCTCTCTGGTCAATCAGCTCCGGGAGTTTCTGGAAAGAGCAGAGCCGCGGGTCAACCGTTACCGGGAGTATGCGGCAAAAAGCCTGAGTGCTTCTTATGCGGAACGCTACACCAGCAGTTACGGTTTTTACATCCGTGCATTCCGCGGCGAGGATCCCACTGCGGATTCCGCCGACGGGACTGCGGAAATGTTTTGAAATATCAACCACCAAAAAAATGGATAAAAAAATGGCAATTTACCGGATCGAAATTTCTCCGCTGCCGCAGTGGCACGATGCCCGCGGCGAAAAACTCCAGCGTCAGGTCAGTGATTTTTTCAAACTTGACTGCGGCAAAGTCCACACCCGCGACGTCTATACCGTCGAGGCAGATATCACTCCCGATGAGGCGGAAAATCTCGCCAGATTGCTCTGCAATGAAGTTCTGCAGTGCTACAAAGTCGGCGACCGTACCAGTGCCAATTATGTCGATCGCAACGAATGCACCTATCTGGTGGCGGTCGGTTTCCGTCCCGGCGTGACCGATAACGTCGCCCGCACCCTTGCCGATGCCGCCGGCGACGTGCTGGGCAGAAAACTGACTGAAAACGAATTTGTCGCATCCAGCACCGAATACCTTTTCAACTGCGAAATGGATGAAAAAACCGCCAGCGATATCGGTACCAAACTGCTTGCCAATCTGCTCATCCAGAGCGTGGTGGTGGTTTCCGGCAGCGAACTTGCCGCCAGCGGCGTGCCGGTGAATCTGCCCAAAGCCGGTTCCTCTGACCCGGTGAATGTGAAAACGGTCAATTTGAGCGTTTCCGATGAAAAACTGATGGATATCAGCCGCACCGGTACTCTTTCGCTCTCGCTTGCAGAAATGAAATCCATCCAGAATTATTTCCACACCGCTTCCGGCAGAGAAAAATATCAGCTGACTGCCGAACCCACCGATCTGGAACTGGAAGTCCTCGCCCAGACCTGGAGCGAACACTGTAAACACAAAATTTTCAGTGCCGAAATCGATTATACCGATCTGGAAAACAATACCTCTATGCACATTTCATCGTGCTACAAGACCTTTATCCAGAAAAGCACCAAAGAACTCACCGATGAAGTCGGCTATCTCGTTTCTGTTTTCAAAGACAACGCCGGAGTCATCGATTTCAACGACCGCTACGACGTGGCTTACAAAGTTGAAACCCACAACAGCCCCTCGGCCCTCGATCCCTACGGCGGTGCTATGACCGGTATCGTCGGCGTCAACCGCGACCCGATGGGGACCGGTCAGGGGGCGGAATTCCTCACCAACGTCTGGGGTTCCTCTTTCGGCTCGCCTTTTTGCGATCCTGAACTGGTTCCGGAAGGCCTGCTCCACCCCCGCCGCCTGCGCGACGGCGTCCACAAAGGTGTCATCGACGGCGGCAACCAGAGCGGTATCCCCTACGGCAACGGCTGGGAATATTTTGACGACCGCTACATCGGCAAACCGCTGGTCTATTGCGGCACTGTGGGCAAACTGCCCAAAAAAATCAACGGTGTTTCCGGAGCGTCCAAGGACATTCTGCCCGGCGACCTGATCGTTATGGGCGGCGGCCGCATCGGCAAAGACGGTATCCACGGTGCGACTTTTTCCAGTGAAGAACTGCACAAAGACAGTCCGGTGCAGGCGGTGCAGATCGGCGACCCCATCACCCAGAAAAAATTGAGCGATTTCCTGCTGGAAGCCCGCGACCGCGGTCTTTACCGTTTCATCACCGACAACGGTGCCGGCGGACTTTCTTCCAGCGTGGGTGAAATGGCGGAAGTT
>JAZONW010000053.1:0-2185 GCA_045654745.1 Victivallaceae bacterium
ACGTCGGCGGAACCGAACACAACATCAAAACGCCTACGGTCTGGATCACCAACACCCCCGCCGAAGCTCTGGATGAATCCAGCCGCCGCCGTTTTGATTATTCGGTGCGCTTTGAGCCTCTGAATGCGACCCCGCGCAAAAGCATCTGGCAGAACAACATCAGGAAAATGGAACTGCAATCCCTGATCGACGATGCCATGACAGAAATGTTTTCCTGCCGTTACAATGTCAACGCCGGAATCATCACCAAGGTTTTGGGCAATGTCAAAAAGCTGGCTCAAACGCCTGAAGAGGTGAAAACTCTGACCGAAAAACTTATGGCGCAGCACTGCGAACTTTTGAATATTCAGGTGGAGGACAACAAACTTCTGCCTGCCAGAGATTATTCTCTTGACGGCTTGAATATCAAAGGCGATCTTGGGCTGGAACAAATCGTCTCGGCAGTGCGGAAATATCAGAATGACCCGGCTGGCAATTCCCCCGACCGTCCCCGGATGAATCTGCTGCTTTCCGGACCTCCCGGAACCGGCAAAACCGAATTTGTCAAGTATCTGGGCAGCGTGCTGAACACCAAAGTTGCGGTCAGAATGGGCAGCGATCTGCTTTCCATGTACGTCGGCGGAACCGAACACAACATCAAAGCGGCGTTTGCACAAGCCGAAGCCGAGCACGCCATTCTGTTTCTGGACGAGATCGACGGATTGGTGCAGAGCCGCGACCGCGCCAACCGCAGCTGGGAAGTGACTCAGGTCAACGAACTGTTGTACCAGATGGAAAACTTCAACGGCATTATGATCGGAGCCACCAACTTTGTCCAGAATCTTGATCCTGCGATCATGCGTCGGTTCACCTTCAAGCTGTGCTTTGACTATCTGGACAACTACGGCAAAACGGTCTTTTTTGAGCGGATGTTTGCAACCAAACTCACGACCCCCGAACGCCGGAGATTGGAAGCCATCGAAAACCTGACCCCCGGTGATTTCCGCACCGTCCGCCAGAGTTTGTACTACCTCGATGAAGTCTCCAACGCCGCCCGCTTGAGTGCATTGGAACAGGAAAGCCGTGTAAAAAAATCCCCAACCAAACAGGAAAAAAGCAACGGCAAAATTGGCTTTTAATTTTTGCCATCCTACATTCTTCCGCCGTTTCGGTTTTGTGCTGAAGCGGCTCTTTTTTTATTTTGGCACACTTTTTGCTTATATATTGGCAGGTGCTTGCAAACTTCGGGAAGGACCGGGCGTGGACTTTACGCAGGTATGTTTTGATGTACATTCCTGCGTAAATTTTTTTTATCTCTCAAAAATTTCCGGTTGATGTTTCAAAAGCTTTTGGCGCTGTTCAGGGGATAATTTTTGTAAGTCGCAGTGGATAGCAAACTGCGGCTGTTTTTTGAGCAGCATATCCCAGTAGGGATCAGGCTGTTTTTCAACTTTCTTCCAATCGAAATATTTTTCAAACTGCGGCTGAAAGGAGAGTAAACTGAACCAGTTGCCGATAGAAAATTCCGCATTGATTTCATCCCAATCAATAAATTCGGCGTATTCCGGTAATTGAGAGAGCAAACAGGATTTTTCCAACGAAGTCAAAAAAGCGTACAAATCGTGCGCTCTGCCTTGAGGGAACTTCCGCCTGAAAAGTTCCGGAGCTTGATAGGCAAGCAGAACAAGTTCCAGGCGGCTGACACTTTCCCAATGGCAATATTTTTCAAACTGCGGCTGCGCGGCAAGCAGCTTGCTCCATGGCAGATCGCAGCGGTTGTGCAACGCAAACCACCAATCACTTTCCGGAGCGAACTCCGGAGATTCTGCCAGCAGCAGGAACCAATAGATGGGATCCTCAGTTTGCTGTAAACTCTTAACTGATCCGGCACTGGCATTTTCAAGTTTAGCTTTCAATTCTTCAACGATCTTCATTTTTTTCCTTTCTCTTTAGAGGTTCTGCACCTGATAAAGCAAGAAGCGTGCCAAAGGAAATTTGAACAGAAAAAGCACAATAATATATCATAATTTGACCCGTGTGGTCATTTTTTTGACTGTCCGCACCTGCTATTGTGGATGTCAAATATCGCAAACCTGTCCGCCGGGAGCCTTTCCAGTTCAAAATCGAAGTGAAAAATGGATCTGGAATTGCAAAGTAAATTGTTTGCGGCATGTCCGCTGCGGATGCTTGGGGTAGGGGAGGGGGG
>JAZONW010000054.1:0-6358 GCA_045654745.1 Victivallaceae bacterium
GGCGGCGGCGGCAAAGAAACTGGCAAAACTTTCCCCGGAATATGCTGAATATCCGGTCTGTGTAGCCAAGACCCAGTATTCATTTTCCGACGATCCGAAGCTGCTCAACGTTCCGCAGAACTTCAATATCAATGTGCGCGATATCGAAGTGAAAAGCGGCAGCGGTTTCATTGTGGTCTACCTCGGCGACATTATCACCATGCCCGGTTTGCCAAAAGTTCCCAACGCCGAAGCGATAAAACTGGTCAACGGCGAAACTGTCGGGTTGTTCTGAAAATTGAACGTCATCACCATACCCGCATTTTACCGGAGTGTTTTTGCAGTATTTTCAGTTTGTGATATATTAGAATAAAGGAGTTGTATATGAAAAAAATATTTGCAATGATCTCTGCCATATTGAGCATTTGTCCTGTCGCGTTTGCCGCCAATGAAGATCCGGAAATTTTTGATAAGGTCAATGAAAATATAAAACCGTATATCGGTATTATGCCGCCGGAAGTCAAAACGATCGCCTGTATCGCTCCCGGGTCGTATCCCGGTTCAAAACTGCATTTGCAAGGTATCGAAATTCTTCGCAAGGCCGGTTATAAAGTCAAAGTTATGCCGCACGCTTTTGTCCGGGAAAAGGGAAAAAATCATGCTCCTGTCGCAGGAAAAGTTGCGGACTTTTATGCCGCATGGAATGATCCGGAAGTCGATATGATCTTCTGTATCCGCGGCGGAATGGGCAGTGAAAATCTGCTCGACAATCTTGATTGGAAAAAATTGAAGAACCGTCCGGAACTTTATGTGCAGGGATACAGTGATGCGACGTTGATCGTTTGTGCATTGGTTGCCAAAAAGAACGGTCATCCTATTGCGGGAGTCATGGCAGGCTCTTTGCCCGGGATCACTCCTGATGCTATTGAGGCAATGCGGAAGATCAACCACGGGGAACAGCTCGGCCCGATAAAAGTTGAAACATTGATCCCCGGGGATTGCAGCGGATTGCCGTTGGCAGGTTCGCTCTGGAAGTTGAGCCGTCTGGTTGATAAAAGTTATTGCCCGGATGCAACCGGCAGGATCATTTTTATCGAGGCATCAAAGATCAAACCGGAACAGGTTCGTGAAAAACTTCAATATATGATAGATAAAAAGTTTTTTGCCGGTGCTGCCGGAGTCGTATTCGGACAATTTGCCAAAATTGATTCTCCGGCAGAGCTGCAAAAAGTTTTGAAAGAAATCGCACCGAAATTCGGCGTTCCGGTTTACAATGGTTATCCATTCGGTCATATATCCCGCTGTTACAGCGTCGATTTCAGCCGCATGGTTGAGATACGCAACGGAACTGTTGTTTTTCCGGCGGTCGGGAAAAAGTAATTTTTAACGGAAATTTATGGTTGCAGCCTTCTTTCAAGCTGCAATCAAAAGGTGTTGTCTCATTTTTTGTGAAAGATTTTGACTGTCCGCCGATTGAGAATAACCGTTTTTATTCTTGACAAATCATATTCTTTGTTATATGTTTTAACGTGATATAAACACAATTTTCTTTTTGAGAAACCTTGCCGCATGGATTTATAACAACTCTTACAAAATATATCATGCATGGTTTGTTTTGTCAATGCTGTATCAAAAAGGTTGCTCCAATCGGCGGATGCAGTGTGCGGCAAGGTCAAGTTTTGCGCCGAGCACGGAGCAGGAGTGTACGACTGTACTCGACTGCTCCGGCGCAGAAGCAAGGCGAAGAGATTGCCCGCAATGCGCTGCCGTACGTTTGATTTTTACAAAAAATGAGATAATAACTTTTCATCATTACCGCTTGTTGCGGACAGCGTAGTTTTTATTTCTTTATTTCCTGAAACTTCTGCCGCAGCGCAACCGCGTGGTTGCAGGTCATCGCATCAACTCCGGCTTCCGCCATCGCAAGTCCCAGTTCATCGGTGAAAACTCCCCAGCAGACCACACGCATATTTTCAGCTTTCAACGCGTCAACAAAGGCTTTGTCTGCGGCAAAATCAGCTTTGAAACTTACACCGGTACAGTTGAGCGAACGCATATATTCCGCCGTTTCCGCCGCCGTCGGGAAGGTTCCGAATTTTTTCGTCAGATCGGTCAGAAGCACCCTGGGAAGATCGGCAAAATATTCTCCGGCTTTTTTGATAGTTTCTTCTTCAAAAGAACTTATGGCAAGCTGTTTCCGGTCTCCGTTCCAGTTGTCAAGGATTTTTTTCAATGCCGGAACGATACCCAGATCGCTGCCTTTTAATTCGATCTGCAGATGTTTGCCCGGCTTGAGCAGAGCCAGAACATCCGTCAATAACGGTACCGGATGTATCGCCTGCAGCGTTTCGAGCGGCGTTGCTGAAACAACAGCATCATTTTGCGCCACCCGTTTCAAATCGGCATCGTGAACGACCACCGCAAATCCGTCGGAACTCAGACGGATATCCAATTCAATGCCGTCGGAATCCCGTTCCATAGCAAGGGCAAACGCGCTGAGAGTATTTTCCGGTGCATCATCGGATTCGCCACGGTGTGAAAGAAAAAGTGCCATTTATTCACCTCTGTTTTCGGTAAAATTGTTAACATTCCAAATTTTGTGACAACTCTTATTGTCGTATGCAAAATATATCATCTGTGGCGTATTTTGTCAATCCCCGCAATGCCATCTAACCTTACAAAAAAGAGACCGGTAAAAAATACAGATTAAATTACTTGCTTCTCAAGAGAAGATCCGGATTTTCGGCAAAGACTCCATTGAGAGGAGCCGGGAAAAGTATAGAGAAGTCATCATTGGAATAATCAATTTTGAGCTGCCAGATTTTTGTCTCTTTGACACCTTTGGTGCTTCCGGTAAAGAATTCCGGTTTCTCAAACTTCGCCTTGTGTTTGATGACCTTACCAGCGGGATCAATCAGACTTGCGGTGACTTTTTCTCCGGGATCGCCCCAGATGACGATGTTGAACTTATCCAATCCGCCGGGAACTTCAAAGAAGAGCGAACCGCGGCTGCGGAAGAGCTGTAAACGCGCTCCCATCAGCATTCCCTGACCGCGATGGTCGGTCGTGACTGTGAGTTTACTGCGGGAAACGGTGGTGACATTGTACCAGCCATTCATTTTGGGAGTGAAACTTATTTCCTGTTTTTTGAATTTCACAAACGACTTGTTCAAAACCGTTTTACCCCGGGGATCTTTGATTGTTACAGTACAGGCCGAATGGCGTCTGGTAACGCCAGCAGCGGTGAGTTTGACGGTGATTTTTTCACCCTTGCGGCCGTCAAGCAACATAGTTCGCTTGTTGCGGTATCCGATGTTCTGTTTCGGATCCATCTTGTATTTCTGCTTTACGGGGGCAGGGGATTTCAGCGTGCTGATATCGGTTTGGGCGGCAGTGACAGCTTCTCCGTAGATTTTTTTCAGTTTTTCAAATTCCGGTACAGAAGAAACTGCTTTGCCATTGAATGTGAAATTTTCCAAATTCAGTTTTGCTGTGATCGGTGCCGGATAGATGAATACATCAAAAAGCTGTGCGTTTTCCGGAGCACTGATAGAGATATTTTTTAATGTGGCTGTTCCGGCGATCTTTTTATAGATTTTCGGCATCAGGATTGAAATGACCGGATTGTTGTTGTTGTGCTTTATTTTAAGCCCGTTGAATACGACCGGGAAATCGGGCATAAAATCAAGGGACAAGCTGTTCTTGTTTGCGTTTGTGATGGTACAATTTTCAAAAGTGATGCTTCCTTTAGGATAATTTGCGCCGCGGTTGATGGTGATCCCGCGACTGTTTCCGCCTTCAATGACGCAATTTCTGTAGGTGATCGAAACCGGTTTGGTAGTCGCATTGAACTTGCCGAATACGTGAAGGACATTGGAACCGCGGTTATTGCTGAACGTTGTATTTTCAATAACACAATCTGTGAATTCGTGGTAAGGATGATTGGGTTCAAAGTCGATTCCGGCTTCCGGAGAGAGGCCGCGGGTGTTTCTGAATGAGCAGTTTCTGATCCGGAGTCCGATGACGGAGATGAGAGAAACCCCCTGACGTCCCTGATTGGAAACATCAAGGTTCTCGAGAGTGATATTGCGGCACGATTTTTTCTTTGCATCCCGGATATAGAAACCGTCACCGCCGGAGCCCTGGAGTTTCAAATTTTTGATGGTGATGTTTGTACAGGCGGCAAGCGAAAATGTGTGCCGCCATTCGGACTGGCTGTAAACGTTGCGGTTGAAGTAGTCATTTTCGTTGATAATTGCCGCATTCTTTTTTCCGGAAATGGTGATGTCGCTGACATCTTTACCGTAAAACATTGCGTCTTTTATACCGTGAAATCCATTGTGACGCGCGCGGATCACCACATTTTCATCAATGACGATGTTTTTATTGCTCCGCAGGATGAGCGGGTCGACGATCCAGTCGCTTCCCGTGTTGTCAATGATCAGATCACGATGTTCGGAATCCAGAGCCGCCTGGATGCATTTTGTGGCATTGATTTTATCAAAGCCGAAACTTGATACTTTTACCGGTGCGGCAATTACTGCTGCCGCCGCAAAAGCCGCAAAGATTGAAATGGTTGTTTTCATATTTTCTCCTCTTTCTCTATTATTTAATGCCCCAGGCTTTTTTCTGATGATCAGAAATATCCGGTTCAAGCGCCGCGTCCCAACCGTAATCTCCGTAGCGGAAATCAGAATCGTCCTGGTTGTCAGGCAGGTTGTTGTTGAGTTTTATGGCGCGGACACTGCCGTCAACGAAGCTGCAATTCATCATCGGAGCCGTTACGCTGCCGCCGGCATGGGTTGCGGGGGGATGGTTGTTTCTTGTCACCCAGTCAGAATGCAATCTTGCTTCTGAAGGAGTTTTCTGCAGTCCGTATTTGGGAATACGGTTCTTTTTCCCCGGCGTATTGATCATCACACTGCTGCAATAATAATTGGTTGCCGCATAGGAGTTGCTGTTGGCATCTACACCTTGAACTTCCCAGTTCGGATTGTAAACTTTCAGCATATCCATGCAAACAGTAATTTTTTCAATACGGGCAGCCAGACGTTTGCTGCCGCCTTTGGAGGAATCTTTACCAACACCGTGAAGCAGATACTCCAGCAGCGGATGGATTATCGGAGACGTGACCTTCATAACGTTAAAGTCTTTATGTCCTTTGATCCAGAAGTTTTTGCTGCCCCATTGCGGGAAATAGTCCTGATTATCCTGTGAATAACTTTGATACGCCGAAGCAATCGTTTTCAAATTATTCATGCAGCTCGTAGAACGTCCGCGAGCGCGTGCCTGTTGCAGGGCAGGAAGCAGAATTGCCGCCAGAATTGCGATTATCGCAATAACGACGAGCAGTTCAATCAAAGTGAATTTGGATTTTATCGAATGTCGGAGCATATTTCCCCCTCGTGTTTGATATATACAATAATGCTCTTCACATAATATACCTTTTGTTGCTTTTTAATGCAATATCTTCTCTTGGGAAAAAGATGTTGTTTTTTATCAAAAGCATATTATATTTTATCAATAGAAGTAAAGGCTGCGAAAATTATCAAATCATGCAATGCTTCGCACGTTACAATCACAAAATCCGCATTTTCACCATTTAATATGCCGTTGACGGAGTTTTTATTTTTACTCATAACTCTACCTCCGACAATTTGCAAATTTTCCGGGATCGTGATGTGGTGTCCAACTCTTGCTTTTTATGAAATAATGCAGTATATTATCGGAAAATAATTTTGTGAACACAATGGAAATACCGATTATGAAAAAAAATGTTTTTTACATATTGATGCCGTTTTGTGTGATATTGTGGAGCATACCGTTTAAAGCTGTTTGCTGCACCAGCTGGATGGTTTTTTCTGACTTGACCGGCAACAACACCAATATTCTGCACAAAAATCGTGATTCTGCCAGCCGCAAAGTTTTTATCACTTCAAGTCAGGACGGGGCAAAACGCAAATGGATCGCGCTTGGCAGCGGCGGAGCCAATATCGGGTTTAATTCTTCCGGATTGGCCGGGGCAATGAATGCCGGTGAAAAATGTATTGATCCGCCGATTGTCAAAGGGAAAAAAAGTACTCCTAAAATGCTTCAGGTAATCTTGGAAGATTGCGATTCTGCTCTCAAAGCGGTTGAAAAATTGCAGCAGCTGATCAAAGACGGAGATTATTCACACGGTTCACGCGGTTCTATTTTTATGTTTATAGACAGCAGAGAGGGGTTTGTCTGCGAGATGACCGCCAAAGTTTGCAATGTGCAGCGTTTTGACCGCGGCTATACTGTCCGGGCAAGCGTCTGGCATAATCCAGGTATGTATCGATATTCAAGAGAAGATGCTGATATTTATCTCAAAGCCAGTTCACGGGCATATATTGCG
>JAZONW010000055.1:0-36463 GCA_045654745.1 Victivallaceae bacterium
ATACAGACGGACTTTGACAAGACCGACCTTCATGCCTTTTTCGATCAGGTGGTTGATGGTTTCTTCAATAACTTCGCAGCCGGAACCCATCGCGATGATGACTTTGTCAGCATCTTCGGCACCGACATAATCAAAAAGATGCATCGGACGACCGGTCAGAGCGGCAACTTTATCCATGTATTTCTGCACGACACCGGGCAGAGCAGCATAGGTATTATTGGTGGTTTCGCGGCCCTGGAAGTAAACGTCAGGATTCTGGGCGGCCATTTTGGCGTAGGGAGCTTCCGGACGCAGAGCGCGGTTGCGGAAACGCTCGATATATTTGGGATCGACCAGAGTTTTCATATCCGCATAGTCAAGCAATTCCACTTTCTGGAATTCGTGGCTGGTACGGAAACCGTCGAAAAATGCGACAAACGGGATTTCGCTTTCCAGAGTGGCGAGGTGAGCGACGAGAGCCAGATCGTGAGTTTCCTGGATGCTGGCGGCACTGGTCATGGCGAAACCGGTTGCACGGCAAGCCATCACGTCAGAGTGATCACCGAAAATAGAAAGCGACTGTGCCGCCAATGCACGGGCGGTCACGTGGAATACGCACGGCAGCATTTCACCGGCGATTTTGTACATATTCGGGATCATCAGCAGCAATCCCTGGCTGGCGGTATAGGTGGTGGTGAGGGCACCGGCACTCAAACTGCCGTGTACAGCACCGGCGGCACCGGCTTCAGACTGCATTTCAGAAATTTCGACTTTCTGACCGAACATGTTGATCTTGCCCTGAGCGGCCCAGATGTCGGCATATTCGCCCATCGGCGAAGACGGAGTGATCGGGTAGATCGCTGCGACTTCACTGAAAGCGTATGCCACATAACTGGCGGCGTAATTGCCGTCGATCGTGTGCATGCTTTTACCCATGTGACATTCTCCTTGTTTGGGGTTAATGGAATTTTTACATAAATAAGCAAAAAACTCCCGTCGTAAACAAGACGGGAGTCTCTGCGATACTCATAGCTATTACCGGGCGTAGTACTCGATAACGCTCATCAAATTGACAAGACCATTCATCTCGTCGACCTGCGGAGCACGAACCAGGGTCGCTTTGAGGTTATCCAGATCGACTTCCAGATAAGCCGGGACGACGGCGTTGCTCTTTTTGGCAGTTTCAGCGATGGCGGGGGATTTTTCCGGATTGATGGAAATGACCTGACCTTCGCGGACGATGCAGCTGGCACGGTCAATACGTTTGCCATCGACCAGGATGTGGCCGTGGTTGACATACTGTTTGGCAGCAAAAATAGTGGGAGCGAAACCACAACGGTAGACCAGAGAATCCAAACGCTGTTCCAGGCTGCGGAAAAGTTTTTCGTCGGTCTGACCTTCGCCAGCTTTGGCTTTGGCGAAAGCGATGCGAAGCTGTTTTTCGCTGATGGCGTAGTAGGTACGGAGTTTCTGTTTTTCCAGCAGCAAGGCACCGTAGGTGGAAAGTTTCACCCGTTTGCCTTTGCCGTGGGGGCCGGCGGCATAAGGACGTCTCACACTCGGGCAAGTAGGATCACCCCAGATGCATTTTCCGATACGACGACAGAATTTGTGTTTTGCTCGACTTGCGGTTGGCATAACCAATCCCTTTCATTTTTTATTTGTTTATATTGGGTACACCGGGTGTCAAGCCTATATAAAAATGGGGCCCGATATACCATGCGATTCTTTAATATAGCACCAAAACGCGGCTTTTACAAGTCCGGAGTCCGACAAATCAGCCGATTTTAACGCCGGAAGCCATTTCACCGTCGATGACCACCAGTTTAAGATTTTTTCCATCTTTGGCGGCAAGCAGCATACCGTTGGATTCGACACCGCGGATGACCGCAGGCTGCAGGTTTGCAACCATCACAATAGTTTTGCCGACAATGGATTCCGGGGTGTAGGTTTCGGCGATACCGGCAACGATCTGGCGCTTTTCGCTGCCGATCTCCAGCTGTAATTTCAGCAGTTTTGCAGCATCCGGTACTTTTTCTGCTTCCAGCACTTTGGCAGTGCGGAGTTCGACTTTGGCAAAATCATCAATTGAAATCAATTCCGCTTTGACCGGGGCTTTTTTAGCTTTTTCCGGTTTTGCCGGAACTGCTTCTTTTTTATCCTCAATCATTATACGCATAAAGAGAGGTTGAGTTTCTTTCATAACTCTGCCAGCGAGGGTGGAAGGTTTGGCAAGATCATCGACAGTGCCGAGTTCTCCGGCGGCGAAACCGATCGCTTCACCCAGTTCTGCCATTTTGCCGGGCATCACGGGGGACAACAACACGGCCACCTGCCGCAAACTTTCTGCCGCGACATAAAGTACGGTATGCAGACGGGAAATGTTTCCCTCCTTGGCAAGCACCCACGGAGCAGATTTTTCCAGATACCGGTTACCGGCCCGGACAACTCCCATAACTGCATTGATCCCCTGATCAAGTTTCATAGCATCAAGACTGGTGCGCATTACGTTGACTGCATTTCCGGCTTCACCGAGCAATGCTTTGTCGTCATCGGTCAACTCTCCCGGAGCCGGGATCTCACCGCCGGTCGCCCGGATGGTCAGTTTGTTGACGCGGGAAAGCAGATTTCCAAGGTCATTGGCGAGATCACTATTGTAGCGTGCAACAAAAGATTCCTCTGTAAAGTTTGCATCGTTGCCCAGAGTCATTTCTGCCATCAGGAAGTATCTGAAAGCATCCACTCCGCATTTTTCGATCATAGCCATGGGATCTACCACATTGCCGAGTGATTTACTCATTTTGGTATTTCCGGTCAGCCACCAGCCGTGAGCAAAAATAGTTTTGGGCAGCGGCAATCCGGCGGCTTTGAGCATTGTCGGCCAGTAAACACTGTGAGTGGTAAGAATATCTTTACCGATAAGCTGACAACTTGCCGGCCACCAGCGTTCAAAAGTCTTTTCATCCTGACGATAGCCGACTCCGGAAACATAGTTGAGCAGAGCGTCAAACCAGACATAACAGACATAATCTTTGTCGAAGGGCAGTTCAATACCCCACGCCAGACGGGATTTCGGACGGCTGATGCAAAGATCATTCAGCGGATTTTTCAGAAATCCCAATGTTTCATTGGCACGGAAAGCCGGCAGGATAAAATCAGGATGGGTCTGGATATATTCCACCAGCCAGTCCTGATACTTGCTCATACGGAAAAAATAATTGGATTCTTTGATCGCCTGCACTTCTCTGCCGCATTCGGGGCATTTGCCGTCAACCAAATCTTTTTCAGTAAAAAAGCGTTCGTCACCGACACAGTACCATCCGGTGTATTCCGCTTTGTAAATTTCGCCGCGGTCATAGAGATCCTGCAAGACTTCACTGACTACTTTTTTATGAAAATCCTGGGTGGTGCGGATAAAGCGGTCATTGGTAATGCCGAGTTTTTTCCACAATTCCTGAAACCGCACAACAGTTTCGTCGCAATGAGCAAGATTATCCATGTTGCGTTTGGCGGCGGCTTTTTCCACTTTCTGACCGTGTTCATCGGTACCGGTCAGGAAATAAGTATCATCCCCCATACTGCGATGATAACGGGCGAGCACATCGGCCAGCACAGTGGTATAAGCGTGTCCGATATGCGGACGGTCATTGACATAATAAATCGGCGTTGTCACATAAAATTTATTCATAATAAGACCCTTTTCCTCTGAATCCTGTATAATACGCTACAAAATATACTATGTTCCGGCATTATCTGCAAGCTGAAATCTTAAAAAAGTTCCCCCTGCACCGGAGTTTCGGTGGTTGTCCCCGCGGCTTCCCGTGCAGAAATTTCCGTCAGAAACTCATCAAGAGAAATGATGCGTGTGCCGTATTTTCTCGCATTCCGCAACTTACTGCTGTTGCCATCCGGGTCATCAGCCACCAGCAGCGAAAGCGTTGCTCCGGCATCTCCGACCGGCTCGTATCCGGCATCGCGGGCGAGGTTTTCGTAAAAGGAGCGTTTTTCCGGCATTCTGCCGGTGAAACAAATCGTTTTGCCGCCGCCGGTTTCTTCTGATTTTTCAACAAGAGTTACGGCGGCAAGCAGATCATCGAGTTCCTCCTGATTTTCTTTCATCGTCGCAATCAACGCCGCCGCCCTTTCCGGCCCGACTCCGTTTATGTCGATGAGTCTTTCAAAATCAGCAGTCCGCAGTGCGGCGAAAGAAATTTCTTTTAAAATCGTTTTTGCCACATTCGGGCCTATCCCGGGAATATTCAAAGAGGCAAGCAGTTTGTAGTCCTCTATATTTCTGGCTTTCTGGATTTCCGCCACCAGATTCCCGGCTGATTTGGCGGCGAAGCCTTCCAGTTTCAGGACATCTTCGACGGTCACGGCAAACAGATCTACGGTTTTGCGGACACGGCAGACTTCAACCAGTTTCCTCAAAGTGGGTTCTCCGAGATGCTCTATCCCGAGATTTTTTACCGTGCCGAGCAGACGCTGCAAGTTGGTTTCAGGACAATCAGGATTGGGGCAGACAAGTTCCGGGCCGCGTCTGTCCAGAGTGCTTTTGCAGCAGGGACAACTGTCGATGATGGCACTTCTGCGGTTTTCTCCGGGCGAAGAATCAACGATGTAGGGAATAACATCCCCTGCCCTTTCCACGATCACCTTGTCACCGATCTGAATATCCATATCCTCAATATTCTGCACATTGTGCAATGTCGCTCTTTTGATGGTGATACCGGAAATTTCCACCGGTTCAAGTTCAGCCACCGGAGTGAGGCAGTTTTTGCCGAAACTCCATTCGACGCCAAGCAGAACGCTTTCCCGCTGGATATTAGTGAATTTATACGCTATTTCGCCACGCGGATGGTGTGCGGTAAAGCCGAGTTCTTTGCGGAGTGCGGCATCGGCAAACTTTACCACAAGACCATCCTGCGGATACGGCAGTGCCGCCATACGTGTTTTTATATCTGCCCAGCGGCTTTTCAGTTCGGCAAGCGTAACTTCACAGGAAACAAGAGAATAATCCACCAACGTCAGCTTGGCGTGTTGCGCAAGCATCAGAGAAATATCTTTGAGTCCCATTATCCCGGCAACGGCGTTGCGGCTGTTTTTGTAGAGATTTCCGTCTTTTTTGCGGATACGGGAATAAATCGTGGCAAAATCTTCATCTTTGATCACGATCTCCCCCCGGGCAGGACGATCAAGTACACCGGTATATCCGGGGGCTTCAAGCTCAATAAGCGGCACTTTGTCTGTGACATCTTCACCAAATTCGCCGTCGCCGCGGGTGGCGAGAATACCGTTTTCAAATTTTGCAGAAATGCCGTCATATTTCGGCTGGACAAGCAGTTTTTCGTCATTGCTGCGGGCATATTTTTTTGCCCAGGTGAGGATTTCTTCAAGAGTATATGCCTTGGCAAGCGAAAGCATCGGCTCTTTGTGCCGGATCTTGCCGGCAGAAAAAACGGCGGGTGCATAGACCTTTTCCAACAGCAGATTGCCGGGGTCAAGACGGCGCAATGTTTCCACGATCGCATCATAGCGTGAATCAGGTATTTCCGGTTCCCCGAGTTCCCAGTATCTGCGGTCGTGATATTCCAGCAGGCGTACCAGTTCAGGCACGCCCATTTCATCCAGATTGAAATTCATATAGTCCATAATAAAAAAAATATAACTCCGCAGGTTGATTTTTTCAAGATAAAATTGTATATTATAGTGTTTTTGGTTTGTAACTTGTAACTTTTAGAATAACGAAAGAAAGAAAAAATGAGCAAGTCTTATTCTGTAGCTGTTGCCGGAGCTACCGGCGCAGTCGGTGTTGAAATGGTAAAAACCCTGGAAAAACGCAATTTCCCGGTCAGCAAACTCAAACTGCTTGCATCTGCCCGCTCTGCCGGCAAAACTATGAAATTCAATGGCGAGGATATCGTCATCGAAGAAATGACCAAAGATTCTTTTAAAGATGTGGATATCGCTCTTTTCAGTGCCGGCGGAGATATTTCCCGTGAATACCGTCAGGCGGTCGTGGAATCCGGCGCCGTGATGATCGATAATTCCAGTGCTTTCCGTATGGATGATGATGTCCCGCTGATCGTGCCGGAAGTCAACCCGGAAGATGTCAAACTCCACAAAGGTGTTATCGCCAACCCGAACTGCACCACTGCCATAATGCTGGTTGCCGTTGCTCCTCTCCACCGGGCAAAAGGCTTGAAACGCCTGATCGCATCGACCTATCAGGCCGCTTCCGGTGCAGGTGCCAAAGGTATGCAGGAACTCATCGATCAGACCCGTCAGATCCTCAACGGCGAAGAAATCTGCCCCAAAGCCTTTGCTCACCGGATCGCATTCAATCTGATCCCTCACATTGACGCATTTATGCCCAACGGCTACACCAAAGAAGAACTCAAAATGCTCAACGAATCCCGCAAAATGCTGCATCTGCCCGAACTGCTGCTCTCCTGCACCAGTGTCCGCATTCCGGCATTGCGCGCTCATTCTGAATCATTGAACCTTGAATTTGAAAACGACATCACCCCGGAAGAAGCCCGCGCCATACTCGCCGCCGCTCCCGGCTTGACTCTGGTCGATGATCCCGAAGCCAAGGCCTATCCGATGCCGGTGGATGCCACCGAAAAATTCGATGTTCTGGTCGGCCGCATTCGTCAGGATATTTCCCGCAACGACAAAAAAGGACTGGATATTTTCGTTTCCGGTGATCAGCTGCTCAAAGGCGCCGCCCTCAACGCAGTGCAGATCGCTGAATTGCTTTAAATTATTGCAGAACATAACGAAAAAATCTCATCATTCAGCAGATGGGATTTTTTCTTTGACCTGCAATTGATACGCAACGGACTTTACAGGGAAGTAAAAAAAATGAAAGACAATGCCAATCTCAAAAAAAATGGTGAAGAAGCCAATTCTTCACGGGTGACCGGTGCCCGTATTGAAATGCTCCGCCGTTTCATCAACCGCACTGCCAAAGATGCAAAAAGTGAAACGTGGGATAAAATTTACGCTTCCCTGAAACCCTTTATTGTCGGCGAAGAGCAGGAAAATGCCGATGAGCCGCCCCCGCGGCTGGGGCCTGCATACCGCCGCCACAACGAACTGGTTGCAATGACCAGCAATCAAAAAGTGCTGTTGGATGAATTTGCCATGCTCTCTGCCGAAAGCCGCAAAGAAGTCACCGGAAAACTGGCAAAAATATCCGGCAATGCCCCGGCGACATCGTACAAAAGTCTGACCGATGAAGAAAACCGCATCATGGGTTACTTCACTGCACTTTCGGATGAAGATGGCGAAACCATCCTGCTGGAAATAACCGCCATTGCCACCGCAGAACTCAAACGCCTGCGCAAAGAATTACTCTGAAGCTGCCGCTATGGAATATCTTGCCAATCCAGCCCTCTGGAAAACGATCGCACTGCTGATCGTTTCCAATTGTTTTATGACTTTTGCCTGGTATGGTCATCTGCGCAACCTCGGCAGTAAACCGCTTATCATCGTCATTCTGGTAAGTTGGGCGATCGCTTTTTTTGAATATTGCGCCCAAGTGCCAGCCAATCGCATCGGTCACGCCGGAAACATTGAACTTGCTCAATTGAAAATCCTGCAGGAGGTTATAAGTCTGGCTGTTTTTGTGCCATTTTCCATCTGTTTTATGCGTGAGCCGCTGAGATGGAATTTCCTGTGGGCAGGACTGTGTATGGTCGGAGCGATCTACTTTATTTTCAAAAGGTGAAAAAATGAAATACTTCGGCGCGCATGTCAGTACGCAGGGAGGTCTTTTTAACGCACCGCACAATGCCAAAAGCATAAATGCGACCGCTTTCGCTCTTTTTACCAAAAATCAGCGTCAGTGGCAGGCCCCTGCCCTCACTCCGGAACAAATCAGAGATTTCACCGATGCCTGCCTGGAATGCGGTTTTTCGGCAAAACAAATCCTGCCTCACGACAGTTACCTGATAAACCTCGGACAGCCCGACCCGGCAAAGAGGGCAAATGCAGTACAGGCGTTTATCCACGAATTGGAACGCTGCCGCGATCTGCAGCTTGACCGCTTGAATTTCCACCCCGGCAGTTCACTCAAACAAATAAGCGACGACGAATGTATTGCCCTCATTGCCGACAGCGTAAGACAGGCAGTCGATACGGTTCCGGGAGTTACGGCGGTATTTGAAAACACTGCCGGACAGGGAAGCAATATGGGATATACTTTTGCCCAGTTGTCACAAATGCTGGAAGCTGTAAACCGGGATGACCGCGTCGGAGTATGTATCGACACCTGCCATGCTTTTGCCGCCGGTTATGATCTTGCTACGGATGATGGTTACGCTACCGCTATGGACGAATTTGACCGGCTTATCGGATTCAGTTTTTTGCGGGGCATGCACCTCAACGATGCCAAATGCCGGGTGGGGGATAAACTTGACCGCCATGTATCTCTCGGCAAAGGCACAATCGGGATAGAGTGCTTCAAACGCGTTGCATCAGACAACCGGATCGATGAAATACCTCTCATCCTTGAAACGCCGGAGCCGGAGTTGTGGCCGGATGAAATAGCAATGCTGAAAAGTTTTGCAGTATGATATGCCGGGCGGATATGTTTGATAAAATTTCACAGAGAAACTTCTTGCGATGACTATCTCTTGCGGCCGAAAAACAACTTCTTTTTTCCGAAGCGAAATCGCTGACTGGCACCCCAGAGAAATCTTATTCGGCATTATGATACTGTTTTCGGTCTGCCTGCCTGCCGTGATGGCAAAAAGTTTTCTCACGATATCATTTGTCAGTATGCTGACAGGAGTACTTTACACCCTGCTGGCAGGCAAGGGAAAAGTAAGCTGTTATTTTTTCGGCATCATCAATTCTGTGCTGTACGGTTATCTTTCATATCGCAGTAATCTTTACGGAGATATGTTTCTCAACTGGCTGTGGTATCTGCCGATGCAATTTTTCGGCATTGCCTGCTGGCTGGGCAAACGCAATCCGGCCACAGGAAACATCCGGAAACGGAAACTCACTCCATTTTTCCGTTTGCTGCTGACTGCCGGAGCAATCGTTGTCTGGGGAGTACTTGCAGTTGTGTTGAAAATTTCCGGAGATCATCATCCTTACCTTGACAGTGCCACCAATGTTTTGAGTACGATTGCCATGCTTCTGGGAGTTTTCCGCTGTTTTGAGCAGTGGATATGCTGGTTTCTGGTCAATTTGATTTCGGTCTACATCTGGTTTTCGCTCTGGAAAAACGACAATGGAGATGCCGAAACATTGCTTATGTGGTGTGCTTTTCTGATTTGCGGAATCGTTTTTGCCGTTGACTGGTATCGTGCGAGCAGCACAGAGGAACAAGAATAATGAAAACTACCGGATATATCGTGATATTGGCTGATGGAGATTTCCCTGTCCACCCCATATCGCTGCAGATACTGCACAATGCCAAACTGCTCGCCGCCTGTGACGGGGCGGCAAAAAACCTGCTCAATGCCGCTATAATGCCGGACATTGCCGTCGGCGACCTTGATTCCCTCGACGACACCAGCAAGCAAGCCCTTGCCGGCAAACTTGTCCACGTAAGCGAGCAGGAAACCAATGACTTGAATAAAACATTCCGTCACGTTCTGCCGCTGATTGAGCCCGGAGATGAAATTATCATACTCGGTGCTTCTGGCAAAAGGGAAGATCACACCATAGGAAACATTTCTCTGCTGGCTGAATTTTATCGCCAATTTAAAAAAATAAAAATGGTCACAGATTTCGGGATATTCCAACCGTTTGCCGATGAAATCACTTTTGACGCAACTCCCGGTCAGGAAATATCTGTACTCAATCCCAATCCCCGCCCCGTTACAGTTTCCGGCAGCGGCCTGAAATATGCCCTTGACCAACTGGCATTGACCTCGTGGCACATGGCTACATTAAACGAGGCTTCCAGTGACAGAATAACTCTCCGTACCGGAAGCCCCGACGATGTACTTTTGATATATACTGCTTATCTGACGATCAGGTAAGCGGTATAGCCGATGTACGAAAGCAAGAGTATTGCTCCTTCTGTACGGCTGATCTTCAACCCGGTAAAAGAGAATATACACAACGCGACGCTGACCGCAAGCATCACGGCAAGATCGACTGCGGCGATGTCTTGGATCTGGATGGGGGAAACCATCGGTGCAATACCCAAAATCGCCAGGATGTTGAATATATTTGAGCCGACCACATTACCGATAGCAATATCCGTTTCCCCTTTAATGGATGCGACGACCGAAGTCGCCAGTTCCGGCAGGCTTGTACCGACAGCGACGACAGTAAGTCCGATCACCGCCTTTGACACGCCACAGCATCCGGCAATGTAAACTGCTGAATTGACCAGCAGTTTTGCTCCGCCTACCAGCAATACCAATCCGGCGACGACCATCACCAGCAATATCCACAGTGCTTTTTTGCTGATTTCAGGTGCTTCTTCATCTCCGGCGGGATTATTTTTTCTGCCGGCATAAATACTCCAGGCAGTATAACAGACAATGCCGATAAAAAACACCACTCCGCACCAACGAGTCAACCCCTGCAGTACCAGCAAAAATACTGACAGCACAACCGAGGATAATATCATCAGCGGCATATCAAGCTTAAACATTGCTTTATTGACACTCAAAGGACATATCACCGAGCAAAGTCCGAGGATCAAAGCTATGTTGCAGATATTGGAACCCAGCACATTGCCTATGGATATATCGCCAAGACCATCTTTCAATGCCGCATCGACACTGACCACAAGTTCAGGTGCAGATGTACCGAATGCCACCAGAGTAAGTCCCACCACCAGCGAAGGGATCTTTAATTTTCCGGCGATACCGACACCGCCGGAAACCAGCCATTCGGCACCATAATAAAGCATCACCAGTCCGGCAACACCAAACACGACATTCAAAAACATTTCCATTATTTCACCTCACTTTTGATAGTGATTTCACCGCCGAGCAGAACAGCACGTTCTGCGATGTTGCGCACGTGACGGGATATTTTGCGGATCTCTTCCAGCAACTCCAGATAAAGTATGCCGGACCGCGGCTGACAAAGACCGGTATTGATACGGTTGATATGGCTGTTTTCGCTTGAAGTAAGTTTAGCCTGCAAATCGTGATAGAGGTCTTCGGCATCATCTGCCACTTGTGCAGACTGGGTTTTGAGCAGTTCAATGGTTTTTTCCACAAACAAGGCAAGCTGATCATGCAGTTCATTGAATTCGACTTCCGCTTCCTGACTGAAACGGATTTCACCCTCTTTTATTCTTTCGATAACGCTGCAAATAATCGAAGTATGGTCACCGATACGCTCGGCGTCATTGGTACAGTGCAGCAGCATCGGTATCTGTGCGGCTTCTTTGTCAGAAAGACTTTTCTGCATCAATTTTGACAGATACACGGTGATCGCCTGCTGACGGTTGTCCACATCAGCTTCGCGGCGTTCAAGCTGTTTTGCCAAAGCTTTGTTTTTTTCATCATTACGATTGTAGAGGTTGAATGCACAATCAACAGTAGTCCAGGCTTTGCGGAGCATTTTATGCACAGCAGTGGTGGCCTGAGCAAGAGCGATAGAAGGAGTATCGAGGAAGTGCTCATCAATGACCTGATACTTGACTTTTTCTTCTCTGACCGGAATGATTTTTTCACAGATTTTTGCCAGCAGCGGCACAAACGGCAACAGTATCACGGTAGTAACGACATTGAAAATCGTATGACTGTTGGCGATCTGGCGGGCAAGCGTACCGTCAGAGGAAATCATTTCTACTGCCTTGAAAAATACCGGCTGTCCGTCTATAATAATGTAAAAACTGCCGCAAACGACCAAAGCACCTATCAAGTTAAAAAGCGTATGAGCTAAAGCCGCCTGCTTGGCGATACGGTTGGCTGTCAATGCTGCAAGCTGAGCGGTAACGGTCGTACCGATGTTGGAACCAACAATCAACGCAGTGGCAGTGTAAAGATCAACCAACCCGCTGATACCCAAAGCGATCACAATACCGGAGCAGGCGGAACTGCTCTGGATGATAAAGGTCGTCACCAGTCCGACACCGATCGCTCCGAGCAGTGCCAGAAAAGGAATACTGCCGTCAACCGGAGCACATTTGAAAAGTTGAAACATATTGCGGAATGATTCAAACTCCGAGAGACTTTTCAATTCATTTCCCATAAAATTCATACCGAGGAAAAGGAAACCGAAGCCAAGCACTGTTTCACTCCAGTTGGCGATTTCTTTGCGAGAAAAGAAACTCATCACCAAGCCGATGGCGATCGACGGCATAATGATGCTTGATATATCAAACGCCACCAATTGAGCAGTAATAGTCGTACCGATATTGGCACCGAAAATGATCCCGATGGCCTGCACCAGCGAAAGCAGACCGGCATTGACAAAACCGATCACCATCACTGTACTGGCACTGGAAGACTGGATAACGCAGGTCACTACTGCTCCGGAAATAACTGCGATGAACCTGTTGGCAGAAAAAAGCCGCAATATGGAACGCATCTTTTCTCCGGCGGCTTTGTGCAGACCGTCGCTCATAAGTTTCATACCGAATACAAATATGGCGAGTCCACCAAACACGTTGAATACAAGTTCTGTCATCTTTTTCTTTTCTCCTTTTGCCTGACTACCTGAAATTCATCTGCACATCCGCAGAAACAACAACTCTGCGGAAAACAAAAAGCGACAACACCTTTAACAGGCATTGCCGCACAAATTACAAACTTCAAATGAAACACAAAGCGCTGACGCACCACAGGAAAAGACTCTTTCTGCTGTCAAAGCCTTTTCCCGTTTACCACGGTGTCGATGGCAGTTATGTTTCACTGATTTTCTCCAAAAACAAGTTAACTGAGTTGATAATATACACTTCTTTTGGAGATTTTTCAATCACAAATCAGGCAATAACGCCCTTTTTTATAATCAAATTGCCATAAATACGGGTTTCTCCGGTAACGACGACACACCTTGCTTCACTTTTCACCCGGTCGTAAAAAGCGAACCGCTCGATCTCTCCGACCTTGACATCCTCGTTGTGTTTACTCAAAACTCCGGATATTTCCCGGCAGAATTGAGGGTCAAGTGCATCACCCGGCACCGGCTGCATCATAAACAGCGGATTTTCCACATATCTGTCCAGTGTCCAGACACCGAGGATGGCGTCCAAAAGCTGCGGAACACTCACTCCGGGAGAATGAATGATCTGACAACCGGCAGAAAGAGCCGGATAATGAGCATCCGAGAGGAGCAATTCATCACCGTGGCCCATTTCGGCAAGAACTTTGAGCAAATCAGGGGACAGGAGAGGAGAAATACCTTTGAGCATAATAGACTTTCCTTATATATAATAGACAAATGACAGACTGTTTCTGAATACCGGATTAAAATAGCATCAATTTTTTGATTTTACAAATCATTATGCTTTTTCCGGTAAGCGGCAGGTGACAAACCGGAATAGCGTTTAAACGAGCGGGAAAAATTCATCATGGAATCAAAATTGCAAGTTTCCATAACTTCTTTTATCCGCATATCTGTCTTGGCAAGCATTTCTGCCGCGACACTCATCTGCTGATTGAAAATGTATGTTTTTAAAGGAGCATTGTGGTATTCCCGGAAAAGTCTTCTGAAATGCTCGTACGAGATCCCTGCCTTGGCAGCCTCTGCCAGAAAATCGAAATCGCCAAAAGGATCACTCCGTATTTTTTCGGCAATTTTCCAGATGCGGTACGGGTCTTCTTTGGCTCTGGCGGCACGCTTTGACGATTGAAAAATATGCAAAACGAGCCTTTCCACATCAACGACCATTTCCGGCAGACGATTCACCGGGTCGAGTCGGTAATTTGTCAAAATACGGGCAAAAAGATCCGATACGAAATTGGGATCTGCCGGAGTTACTTTGCCTGACGGGATGCTTTTTTCCAGTTCCGCCAGCATACGGTCACTTCTTGAGCCGCAAAAGTCAAAATAGATATGTTCGCACAAGGATGGTTTGGCTCCATCAAAAAAGAAGCGGTAACTCTTACCGGACCTCATCCAAAACACCGCCGGGGCATTCAATTCGATCACTCTATTGTCGTATTCAAGCATCAGCCGTCCTTTTCTGATAAATTCAATTGAGTGATTTTCCACCACTCCGGGCTGATAAGCATCGTACAAAAAACGATGCAGCACGACCACTTTAAAATCAATATCACTGTAATAAGACATAATCACCTACCTTTCGGCGTGAATATAATGCCGCATTTTGTGTTATGCAAGCAAAATTTTTTCTTTATGTCCAAAAATGATAACATTTTGCCCATTTTTGATATTTACAAAAAATAAAATGGCAGTATAATAATAGCAGGACAAAGAACCTGAACAACAAAATCAACAACAGGAGTTTTATTATGTTCAAAGCAGGTTGTGCCGAAAAAATTTTGGAAATTCCGCTTTTTGCAGAACTTTTTGGCTACGGTTTCTGGGATGGCCGCCGTAACCGAGGCACCAAACTGCCGCTTTTCTGCCGGGTCTTTTCTTTTAATGACGGCGAGAAACGGGCTGTTATGGTCTATACCGACACCTGCATCACCTGCGATGATGTCGGGCCGCGTATGCGCAGAGAAATCGCCGCAAAATTTGGTCTTGATGAAAATTATGTCAGCATCATAGCTACTCACACTCACAGTGCCCCCGTTATCGGCAAAGGAATGTACGGCTTTGGCATTCCGGAGCACTCCCTGCTCATCCAGTGGGAAAACACTGTTTTTGAATTGACTGCCCAAGCTATCGCCGATGAGGAAAATATCGCCTATGCAGAAGCAGGCGCCGCTCCCCTCGCAGAAAAAATAAGCCGCAACCGGGTCGACAGAGTCAAAAACTTTACTGATCCTGCTATCCGCTGGGTCAGATTTGTCCGCCCCGACGGCAGTTGTAAAATTTTGCTCCACAATCACGGAGCGCATCCGATTTGCGATAATGGCAGTGCCCGCAAACTTGTTTCTGCCGACTGGCCGGGTGAAGCCAATCAAATGATCAAAGATGCAAAGCTCGCCGATATGCCGTTTTTTATGCTCGGCCCCTGCGGCGATACCAATGCGTGGCCGACTAATCTGGATACCGGCGATGATTCAGCCACCAAAGTTCTGGCAGAAAGGTATATCAATTCTCTCAAAGACGATTTTGCAAAAGGCGGAGAAAAAATCACTGACCTTAAAATTTCCGCAGTCTGCCGCCGCGTTGAAATGCCCAGCGTTGTCCATTCTCCGGCAGAACTGCTTGACAACGCGGCACAGTTCCGTGCCATCAACGAGTGGCAGGAGGAGATCGCCAACCGGCTGGAAGAAATGACATTGCTCTCTGAAAAAGGTGAAAATCTTGTGCTTTCTCTTGATTTCCAGGTAGTAAAACTCGGAGCCATCTCCTTTTTCTTTATCCCCGGAGAATACTTTGTCGAAGACGGTGTGGCTCTGATGCAGAAATCAGAGAGCAGTCACGCTTTTATTGCCACTGTTGCCAATGACAACGGCTCCTATATGCCCGACCGGAAAACAATGGAAAAATATCCCGATGTAAAAAGTCATCGTCCTGATGTCATTTTCGGTTTCTACGAAGTCCATGGTTATCCTATCGCCCTGCGTTACAAATATGCGGATAATGTGTCTGAATTTGCAGCAGATACATTGCTGAAACTGGAAAAAGAAATTTAACCCTAAACAATAAGGATAAAAAAAATGAAAAAAACATCTTTCTCTTTATTGTTGCTGGCGGTTTTTATGTGTGGCTGTGCCTGTACTGAAAAAACTTTCAAGGCCGGCTGTGCCGAAAAAGAACTTGAAGTACCGCTTTTTGCAGAACTGTATGGCTATGGCCACTTTGTCGGCAGACGCAACCTCAAAGTTGTCGAACCGCTTTACTGCCGTGGATATTCTTTTAATGACGGCAGCAAACGGGCTTTGATAATTTATTCTGACGTCTGCTCTGTTTCCAAAAAATTCATCGTTGAAATGCGGCATAAACTTGCAGACAAGTTTGATCTTGATCCGCAATACATCACTTTTGTATCCACCCACACCCACAGCGCTCCGGCAGTCGGCTACAAAAAATATGGTGTTGCCAGTTCAGGCGTGCCTGATCCGGAATTTCAGAAAATCTGGAAAGATGCGGTGATGGAAGTCGCCGCCAAAGCCCTCAAAGACGAAGAAACCATCGCCTGTGTGGAAGCCGGCAGAGCCCCCGTAATTGAGAAATTTTCCCGCAACCGGGTGGAACGCCAGAAAAATTTCACCGACCCGGACATCCGCTGGGCAAAATTCATCCGTCCGGATGGCAGCTGCAAAATTTTGCTCCACAGCAGTGGCGCACACCCCATCGCTATGAATGGTGCCGGTTTCAAACTCGCATCTTCCGACTGGCCCGGCGCTGTCAACCGGTCGATCAAAGAAGCAAAACTTGCTGATATGCCGTTTTTTATGCTCGGTCCCTGCGGCGATACCAATGCGTGGCCGACCAACCTTGATCTGCCGAAACCCGGTTTGACCAATGCTCCGGATGTTATTGCTCAAAAATATATGAAATCCCTCAATGCCGGCTTGGCAAAAGGCGGAGAAAAACTGACCTCTCTTGATTTAAAATCAAAACTCGTTCCCGTTGAAGTTCCGCAAATAAAAATGAATGCGGCAGAGCTGCGTGTCACGGCAGAAAAACTCCGCAAACGCGGCGAATACGAAGCAGAACGGGCCAACCGGCTTGATGAAATGGCGATCCTTGTTGACAAGGGAGTTGACCTGACTCTGAAATTGGATTTCCAGGTTTTGAGAATAGGCGAACTGTCGTTCCTTTTCATCCCGGGCGAATACTATATTGAAAACGCTGTTGATATGATGTCAAAATCCATCAGCAAATATCCATTTGCCGTCACTCTGGCAAATGACGACGGATGCTATATGCCTTCGGAAAAAATCATGAAAAAATACCCCTCGGTAGATTCTCCGAGAAAAGACCTTTTCGGATTTTATGATATTTACTGCCACCCGAATCTCTTTCAGTTCAGATACGGCGACAATATCGCCGACTTTGTGGCACAAACACTGCTCGGTATTGAAAAAGAAATTTCAAAATAACACCCAAAAATCAAGAAAGGAAATTACTATGAAAAATCTTGCAATCAATGGCGGCACTCCGGTATTTGCTCCGGGAGAACTTGATTCCCTGCGTCCCTCCTGGCCGGTTATTTACCCTGAAACCGAAGATAAACTGATCGAAGTCTATCGCGGCAAAAAATGGAGTAACGGCAAAAAATATGAATCCCTGCTCCAGACTGAATTCGCCAAATTTCAGGGTGCAAAATACTCGATCTGGATGGCTAACGGTACTGTTACTCTGGAATGTGCTCTGCTCGCCCTCGGCGTCGGCCCCGGCGATGAAGTTATCGTCCCCGGTGTCTCCTGGGTGGCAACTGCACAGGCTCCCCTGTATGTCGGTGCAACTCCTGTTATGGTGGATATCGATCCTGACACTATGTGTATCGATCCCGCCAAAATCGAGGAAGCAATCACCCCGCGTACCAAAGCGATCATCCCTGTCCACGTTTATTCTGCAATTGCAGATATGGATAAAATCAATGCCATTGCCAAAAAGCACGGCCTCTATGTCATTGAGGACTGCGCCCATTGTCACGGCACCAAACAGCACGGAGTCGGTACCGGTGCGATGGGAGACATCGGCAGTTTCTCATTCCAGATGTCCAAACTTATGACCGGCGGCGAAGGCGGCTGCTGTACCACCAACAACGAGGAATACGCAGATAAAGTTTACCGTCTGTCGCACATCACCAATTCGCTGCTCCATCCGACCGAAAAACCGCCGGTCAATCTGATGTGCCACCAGTACCGTTTCACTGACTTCCAGGCGGCGATCATCTACGATCAGCTGCTGCATCAGGCTGAACTGCGTGAAAAACGGCAGAAAAGTGCCGACATTATGCGCGAAATGATCAAAGATGTCCCCGGAGTCAAAATGCAGGCTTCCAGTTATGATGACGACTTCCGCGACTACTACTTTGTCACTTTCCTGCTGCAGCTGGAACACATCCGCGAAGGCGTTGACCGCAAAGAAATCTATGCCGCTTTGCAAGCCGAGGGTTTCCTGCTTCACGAAGCCTGGGGCGCTCCGCTGTACGATATGGTAGCGTGGAATCTTTCCGGCGACAAGTTTATCAAAAAGGACACCAAAAATTGCGATGAAATCATGTACAAACGTATGATGTGCACTGACAACACCGTTTTCCTGACCGATGAGAAAACAGTGAAACGCTGTGGAGAGGCTCTCGCCAAGGTCATCACTGCTTACAGCAAATAATTGCGGAGCAATATACTATGAAAAACAGAATTGGTGTAGCCGATTACGGAATGAATGTCTGGTTCGGCGGAGATTACAATCTGGAACAGCGTCTTGATCTGCTCAAATCCATCGGTATCGAAGGTATCGAATGGCTCAAAGCATCATCTATGAGCGAAGCCCTGGACAGGGCTTCGGTCTTTCACCGCAAAGGCATGGATTTTGTCAGCTGTAATTGTGCTTCGTTCGAGTTGACAATGAAATGCGCCTGTGCTTTCGGCAAGGAATATGTCTGGCTGACAGTTCCCGGTGCCAGAGGCATCGCTTTTGACGAATACTGCCGCAAAGCCAATGCTTTTGTCAAAGCCGCGGAGTATTACAACCTCAAAGCAGCCATCCACAACCATATCGGCGACCGGGTGGAAAGCCAGCAGGAACTCATCGACTTTATGGAAGCCGTCCCCGGTGCAGCACTGCTGCTGGATATCGCTCATTTGCACGCCGCCGGCGGAGACAGTGTTGAGATAGTCCGGAAATATCACGACCGCATCGCGGCAGTCCATTTCAAAGATGTTTACTACAAAGACCTCTCTATCGGTCTGGATCAATTCTGGGACAGATTGCGTTTTTGCGAACTTGGCGGCGGCAATGCCGGCCTCGACTACGAAGCCATTGCCCGCGAACTCAACAAATATAATTACAGCAAATGGGTGCTGATCGAACACGACACTCATTTGCGTGAACCGGAGATCGATTTGAAAATAAGTGCTGATATTCTCAGAGAACTTTTCAAATAAGGTCTCCGACCTCCCTACCGGATTTGCAATTTGCAAATCCGGTTTTTTTGCATAAAAAAACATCCGGTCTTGTGACCGGATGTCAGCAAAACTGTCGATTGCCCCAACTGTCAACTCAAAACTGTGATACCGATTATATTGATGATGACCTCATTGGCGACGGCAGTCACCCGCAACGCTTTGACAGTTTTGGTATCATCAAGCCGGATCCTTGCCACGATACCGTGAGTCCCGTCACTGAAATAAAGAGTTTCATTTCCGGTTTGATAACTGCCGAGCAGAAAGTCATCGAAGTTCACCGGAGGGGTCAGCTCCGTTTCACTCAATGTGCCGTCATCGTAAACTACGGTCAATCTGCCGTTGACCACATAGGACTGCATAGCGTGAGTTGTTCCGCACAGCAGTACAGCAAGTTCACTGCCCCCGGCGTTGACGGGGATCTCCGCCGTTGTCGGGAAGTTGTCCCACAGCGAAACCGTAACACAGTTATCTCCCTCTGCCGGAGTAAGGAATCCGATCCCGCTTTTGCTGGTGATCACTCCGCCGCAGTTGCGTAATTTGGCATCGTCAACCACAAGAGCATTATGCCCGTAGTGATTCCATTCCCACGCATAGCGTCCATTCAGCCTCATACCGATAGAATAATTTTCCGGGCGGGGAGAGCGGAATTCGCGGTTATGTATTTCAGTAAGTGACATATTAAAAGAGCGTGAGATGTCGATTTTATTCTGGGTCCGGATCTCAAAATCAATATTGTTCGCTGTGATGCGGCAAACTTTGATTTCCAATGGCAGATAAATTTTTCCCGCGGCACCAGATGCCTCGACTGCAAGGTCGTATATGCCAGGCTCAACATCATTTATCCTGACGACACAACTGTCTGCATCCCCGGAAACCCGGCTGCACAATCCGCTGAAATCAAGTATATTGGTGATTTCACCGTTTGTAATTCTGATTTCACACATATTACCGGCAAAGGCAGTGATGCTTTTTTCTGTCAGTTCAGGACGGGGAGTTTTGCCGTAATAGATCTGGACATCATTTTTACCCGGTTTGTCAGATATGATTCTGACAAAAGATTTTTCAAATCCGGGGATAACAGCAAAACGGCACGATCCACCATTGAGGAAAACATCTTCCACCTCACCGTTGACAAGCGGCAATGTGATGATTTTTTTCGCATCGTTTTCTACAGTGAAACTGTAAGAGTCCACCCTCTCTTTGCGGCTGAAAACGATACTGAATCCGGGCAGTGACAAAGAGGCTTCGCGCCAATCAGGCGGCAGTTGCGGCGAGAGATAAGCCTCCTGCTGCGGCAGATCAAACCTGACGCCCCACAAACCTTCGATCATCATCCGCAAATAGCATCCGCTGACATCGGTAAAGTCGATATCACCGTGATCGGTGCCGCCCTGTGCTGAAATGACGTGACGGATCGATCCAGGATTGGGCGAAAGGTCAAAAGCATCGAGCAGTGCGTTTATTATTTCCATCGCCTTTTCACTTTGACCATTTTGAAAATAAGCAAGGGCAAGTGCGGCATTTTCTGCAGGAAAAAGTCCTTCTGTGGAGTATTTTTTTGGCTTCCAGTTTGAAGAATAATAGAGTTTCCCGCCACGCAAAAGAGTTTTTTCACATTTGATGTTGCGTTCGACCCATTTCAACATCCGGTATGCCTGTACAGCATCGACATTGCCGCATTCAGAGGCAAGATAAATGGTGGACAACTCCGGAGCATCATGCACAAGTTTGTTGCCGATAGTATCAATGGATTCAGCGACCACGCCTTTTTGCTGCTGCCAAAAATTCTTTTGAAAGGCAGTCTGGATGGCGTTTGCTCGTTTTTCCAATTTGCTGACATCTCTGCCCAGCACCTTGCCGAGTTTTGCAGCCGCCAGATTGGCTCTGTAATTATATGAACTTGCCTGGGCACAAGCAGCACCATTGTAACTGTGACCGTCTGATATCCAGGTATTGAGGAAATTCTGATACATCCCGTCACCATCCGGATCAAGGATTCTTTCCTGCCAGTCAAGTGCTTCACTGAGGCGGTCATAAACTGCGGCACAGGTTTCCATATCGCCGCTTTGCTCAAAATAGTAAAGCGTCATATCGATCGCCACTTCCTGCATATCATAAATATCATCGCGGTGAAGCAATGCCGTCAGGCGGCCGGAAGTGTTTTCCAGATGATGATACTGAGTTCCCTCGTGGTCAAGGTCAGGACGGTCGCCGCCATCCCACCAGACTTTTTCCGGCAGATCAGAGTGAAGCATGGTATCAAAGTGACTTTTTACCGCACTTTTCACCCGGTCGGCCCAACCGAGCAGAGCCGGAGCATACCAGCCGCGCCAGCCGAGAAACGGAGCGTGATAGCCGATTGCTCCGTGATAAAAACTTCTGCCGTGAAATGAGGCGTCCAGAGCTATCATCGTATCCCGGATACTGCTGTCGAGCGTTTCATCCGGAGTGGAGATTGATACCGCAGAATATTTTGATCTGATACTGGTTTTCAATGTCTTGACAAGATCTTTATCGTCCAGATAAGATTTGAGTTTTTCAGGTGAAGCATCTTTCAACACCAGCAGATTTCCTTCAAAAACTTTTCCGGCTTCCAGTTCGCGGCAAATTTTCACAATGCATTTATTTCCGGCGTGCGGAGTCAGAAACATTGACGGATATGCCTCACTCATCGCATCGGGTGAATCAGTGCTGTATTCGCAATCGAAATCACATCCGATAAGCATCTTTACATTTCCGGGTCCGCTGACAACTGCATAACCGTCAAAAACTTCCGCCCGATTGTTTTCGCAATCTGCAACCGAATAGTCCCTGCGGGGAGATACGTGGTATTCAAAGCGGCCGAAAAACGGAGTGATCCCGCCAAAAGCGGCACAAAACAAAATCCGCTGTTCAGATTGGATTTTGTAATGTACAAGGAAACCATCATCCGGACACAAAGGATAAACTTCCATTTCGTTTTCAATCGCAGAAACCCACGGCGAAAACTGGGTCATTTTGTAACTCATATAGCCGTGATGCCATTCGGCGACAATATCTTCGCAATCGTGAAACCACTTGGAAAAAAGATCGTACGCACCGTCTTCGACGTGTCCCGGAGTCATTGCCACTCCGCTCATAAGTGTACCGTTTTTAGCCTGATAACACCAGGTGTCTTTGGTATAGTCGCTGGATGCCCCCATAAAAATTGGAGCATCTCCGGCAAATGTAAAAAATCTGCCTTCATCATAATCTTTTGAATGTCCGCCGTACAGTACCCGATTGTAACATTCAAGCGAGCCGAAAACTTTATTCTGCCCAATTTTTTTCATATATATTCCTCTGTTATTCTGCCGATAATTTCAAAAGACAGGCGTTGAAACCGTTATGCAACTTAAAAACGCTCCGTCCGTCTTTTTCTTCAAAACCGATATCCTGCCAGGAGTCACTGCCGACATACATCACCCGGGCGGATTTTATTTTTTGCGGCACTTTTACACTCACATCAACGCCGGAATAAATTGCCGCCGACTTGGAAATCACCGGCACGAAATATTCCTTTTCATCCTTGGAACACCGGAATATTTCCACTTGTGCCAACGCTTCCGGACTACACCGTACCGGATCCGGAGTCAGTAATATCTGCGAACCGAAAAGTTCTTTTATCAACGGCAGATATTGACGGTAAAGCCCGGCGACCTCATCGCTCCACGCCAGCGGTTTTTCGCAGGAAGCAGTGCCGCCGACAGACCATCCTGCTGCGGCAAGGAGACAACAGCGCAACATCGTTTCGGTGCGGACGGTGTCAGTCGGAAATTCATGCACCAGCATCGGCCGCCGCACGCAAAGATATCGGTATGTTTCAAAAATAGTGCTGGTCCCTTCGGACATAATGCCGTCAGCTCCTTTGGAAATATCCATATCAAAGGGGCCATTTACCAAAACTATTTTACCTGCCCGGTGGGCTTTTTCGGCAAAAGCCCGGAATTTCTTTTCCAAAGAAGCTCCATATTCATAAACCTCTCTGCCGCCGACAGCACTTTTGCCGTCACAGTGGGCATAGTCAACACACTGATAGCAGAGTTGATCGACAAAAAAGCCATCCACTTCCGGATAAACTTCAAATATCTCATCCAGCTGACGGTCGAGAAATTTACCGAAAGGAGTTCCGTCGCCATTGGCAAAGCAGCATCCGATCCAAGTCGGATAGTTATGTCCTGCTGAATCTCTGGCGATGGATTCTGAAAATGTTTTTTCCACCCATTTGCAATCGGCATCACCTCCGCACTGGACATACAAGAGAGATTTCACTCCAGCATCTTTGAGGTCTTTGATATGGTTTTTGATTTTTGCCCTGTCAACAGTGATATCACGCCCGGCGGTATCCTGCGGGTAATCTTTGCCGATCACGCTCTGCCACGATGCTTCCTGCGGCATATAGTTGCCGTAAAAGGGGAAATGGTTGTGGATCTCCGCCCAGTCGCTGTCAAGCTGCAAAGTCGTTTCGCGTTTAAAAAACGGAGTTGTCATTACAAAAGAACGGCAATCGCAGGCGGATTTTGCCACTGGGGCAAAGTATTCTGGGAAAAGTTCGATATACTGCTGCAATCCGGGACGCCAGCAGGCCTCGTGACCGAAAAAGAAAAGACGGAATGTTACAGATTTACCGGCAGGAACCGCCAGATTTTCGACATTTACCCACATACCGTCGCCGTGATAATCATCAAAGGCAAACGAGAGCCTGCCGCCGATCCTGCCGGGGGCTTTGGCGACTGACAGTCCGATCCCAGCTTCACGGTTGTAAAGCGACACCATCGGTATCACGGTGCCATAACACACATCACCGTAATAAAGTTTCGTACCGCCGATGTCAAACAACGCTTTGGGATAGCCTTCTCTGGCACACCAAACGTCAAGTTTCGCCTGCTCCTGCGGGTACGGGATCAAGAGTGACCACGATACTCCGTCAGCGGCTTCTCCGGTGACCCGTGTCAATGTAACATCGCAAAATGTACAGCTGTTTTCAACGCCAAAAGCTAATGCATATTTTACTCTCGGAGAAACTTCGCATTTGCCGGGGAACCCGTTGAATTTCACCCCATCGACAAATATTTCATCAATGACATTTTGTTTAAGATTAATATCCACTGCCATAATACTGCATCAAGTCCTTAAAATTATTTCAATTCAAGTCCAGCGGCAAAGGCATTTCCCGCAACGGCAGAAAACAGCAGATATTTGTGATGAACCGGATCATACGAGATAGGGGCAAGTTTTTCCGGAGAGATTTTTCCGTCTGCTCCGAGTATGGATTCATCGGCGCTGACATTGACTATTTCGCCGACTGCACAGCCACAACTTTGATCGTAACTCAAAAGACGGCACTCCAGAGTCATCGGTAATTCTGCAAACAATGGAGCATCCACTTTGTCAGATTTCACCGCAGTAAAACCTGCTTTGGCAACTTTGTCGGCGGTATCTTTGCCGGAAACGATACCGACATAATCACAGGCAGCGACATTGGCGGCATTGGCAATACTGACGGTGAAGGATTTTCTGGCAAGTAAATTTTCTGCAGTTTTATGTCCTGGGTCAATGCACACTCCGATCTGATTGGTATCATGGATACCGCCCCATGCCGCATTCATTGCATTGGCACTGCCGTCAGAGTTGTAAGTACCTATGATCAAAACCGGCATGGGATAGAGCCACGACTGACTGCCAAAATCTTTTCTCATTTCATTTATTCCTTTACCTGTTTTTAGTTGCTGTTGATTATAAGATACCAACAGTCGATCGATTTGTAAATGATAATTTTGTGCTTTTTATGATATTTTTATGCTCTCTGTAAAAAATAAGTATGTATGAATGATGATTTATGATTATGCTTCTTGAAAAGTTTTCTCCTCTGATGTACTTTATATGGCGAAAAATATTTTATTTTGAATGAGGAAAAATTATGGCTGAAAACTTATCATCGTGGGACCTCTCGCTGTTATACAAAAGCATTGAAGATTGGGAAAAAGATTTTGCCGAAATCGAAAAACTGGCAGAGAAATTCCATTCCTTTCACGGCCATCTGGCGGATTCGCCAGAAACCTGTGCCGATGCTATTGCCGCGTCGGATGACTTCGAGCGGCTTGCAGAAAAAGTCTATTGCTATGCTCATCTCAAAAGTGATGAAAACACTGCCATCAATACCAATCGTGCAAGGGTCGACCGGGTCACCGCATTATTTTCCCGTCTCTCTCCGCTTGAAGCCTGGTTTGAACCGGAATTGCTGGCGATCCCCGATGACAGGATGGAAGAATTTCTAAAAAATGACAAACTGAAATTCTATGAATACAGCATCAGGTTTGCCCGGCGGAGAAAAAAACATTCGCTATCCGAAAAAGAAGAAAAAATGCTGGGGCTTCTTTCCGATGCCCTCGGCACTCCGCACCGGACTTTTGAAATGCTCAATGACGCAGATATGGATTTCGGCAAAACCACATCTGAAAACGGCAAACCTATGCCGCTTACCCACGGCTCTTATTTGCACTTTATGGAATCTTCTGACCGCAAAGTAAGAGAAAAAGCATTCCGGAAACTTTACCGTAAATACCGTAGTTTGCGCAATACTTTTGCCTCTACTCTCGAAGGATGCGTCAAAGTCCATACCGCCTCTGCCAGATTGCGCAACTATGCGTCGGCATTGGAAGCCTCGCTGGATGCAGACAATATTTCCTGCGATGTTTATTTTAATTTGATCGAAGCAGTCCATTCGCATCTGGATGCTTTTTACAAATATATGTCGTTACGCAAAAAGAAACTCGGCCTGGAGCAAATGGATATGTACGACATTTACACTCCGCTGCTGCCGGAATGCCGCAAAAAATATTCCTTTGACGAAGCAAGAGAACTGGTTACTGCCGCCCTCAAACCGCTGGGACAGGAATACGGCAAAATCCTGCAGCGGGCGTTTGATGAAAAATGGATCGACATCTCGGAAAGAAAGGGCAAACGCTCCGGGGCTTATTCCAGCGGTTGTTTCGACAGTGTACCATATCTGCTTTTGAATTTCAACGGCACTCTCAATGATGTTTTCACACTGGCGCACGAACTCGGTCACTCTATGCACAGTTATTACAGCAACAGCAATCAGCCCTATCACTATGCGGATTACGACATTTTCGTTGCCGAAGTCGCCAGCACCACCAATGAAATACTGCTTTTCAAATATCTGCTTGACAATACAGATGATCCGGCATTCCGGGCTTATCTCTACGGCCATATGGCAGATGAGATCAGAGGTACGATCTACCGGCAGACTATGTTTGCCGAATTTGAATACAAGATCCACGATATGTGCGAAAAAGGCACTCCGCTTTCGGCGGACACTCTGGAAAAAATCTACTACGAACTCAATCAACTTTACTACGGCAAAGATTTATCCCCGGATCGGCTGATCGCAATGGAATGGGCAAGAATACCGCATTTTTATTATAACTTTTATGTCTATAAATATGCCACCGGGATGTCCGCCGCATTGAAACTTGCCGGAGATATCACCAGTGGTCAGACAGAAAAATACTTCTCGTTTCTCAAAGCAGGCGGCTCCAAAGACGCTCTGGATATTATGAGAGATGCAGGAGTGGATCTTTCCACCCCTGCCCCCGTCCACGCCGCACTGGATTACTTTGCGAAAATCGTCAACGAACTGCAAAAGGAACTTTCCACCGATGTACCGTCAGATAATTGACAAAATCCTTGACCACAAAAGTATAACTGCCGGTGAAATCACCTCTTTGCTGGCTCTTGAAGATGCGGAAAAAACAGAATACCTCTACTCAACAGCCAATGCCCTGAAACATCAGGAAATCGGCAACAAAGTGTTTTTGCGGGGATTGATAGAGTTTTCCAACATCTGTACCAGAGATTGTTTATACTGCGGCATACGCAAAAGCAATCCCATTCCGGAACGCTACACGATGAACCGCGAAAGCATTATGCGAAGTGCCATCGAAGCCATTGATGCCGGATACGGTTCTGTTGTCCTGCAAAGCGGGGAGAGAAACGACCCTGCTTTTACCCGGAGTGTCACAGATATTGTCCGGAAAATAAAAAAATACTCTTCTGAATGCGGCATCACCCTTTCCTGCGGCGAGCAGACACCGGAAATTTACAGCGAGTGGCACGATGCCGGAGCAGAACGTTATCTGTTGCGTATAGAAACTACCAACCGGGAACTTTTCCGCAAAATCCACTGCCGGAAATCGGATTTCGATTTGAGACTGGCCGCACTTGAAAATTTACAGAAAACCGGATTTATAACCGGTACCGGAGTTATGATAGGACTGCCGGGTCAGACGATATCTGATCTTGCCGGAGACTTGATTTTCTTTGCCGAAATGGATGTCGATATGATCGGGATGGGCCCGTTTATTCCGAGTCCGGAAACTCCGATGGGGCAAAATTTCCAGGATTCACCTGCCGCTATTGCTGCCAGAGTACGATTGACTTTAAACATGATCGCGGTTGCACGGCTGATGTTGAGAGACGTAAATATCGCCTCAACCACCGCCTTGCAGACTATTTCCCCTGATAAAGGTCTGGTAAGCGGGATCAAAGCAGGAGCAAATGTCATTATGCCCAACACGGGAGATATCAACTGCCGCAAAAATTATATGCTCTATGCCAACAAAGTGATTTCAAACACCCCGGCAAAAGAGGAAATGGCAAGACTGCGCGAAATACTGGAAAAATCCGGCGAAACCATCGCCACCGGAGTTGCCGGTCATCCGGCTCATTACAGCCGGCGCAATTTGCGGTAACGTTGAGAAACATCCTGCTCAATAAGGAACTTCATTTCCAGATTCATCAACTCACCCAAAAGCACCGATGAATCAAGATCGGTAAACTGCTGGATTTCTTCCAGTGTGAGTTCATTATCTTCCAAAGCCTGCATTATGACACGCTGATTTTCCGGCAGGTCGGCGGTAGCATCTTTGTCATATGCGATATTTTCATTGCGATCCACCGGGGCAAACCCCGGCAGGAAACCGAATCCTAATATATCAAAGACATCATCAAAATTTTCGACGAGAGCGGCGCCCTCTTTGATAAGTTTATGACACCCCTGCGCCATAGGATTATCCGCCATCCCGGGAAAAGCAAAAACCTCTTTGCCGTTTTCCAGAGCAAGTTTTGCAGTTATCAACGCACCGCTTTCCATACCGGCTTCGGTGACAACTGTACCGCGGGTCAATGCGGCAACGATACGGTTTCTGCGCGGAAAACTCTGGCGGCTCACAGGGAAACGCATGGGAAATTCCGTTATCAATGCACCGCCGTGCTGTACGATAGAATTGGCAAGCGGTATGTTTTCTTTGGGATGTATGTGCATAAGTCCGCCGCCCAGAACTGCCACGGTCGTGCCGCCGGCTTCGACGACAGCACTGTGGGCAACAGCATCCACTCCATAGGCAAGACCGGATACGACAGTGAATCCGGCATTGACGGCATCTTTGCACAACTGTGCTGTGATCCTTCTGCCGTAAGCAGTCATACGCCGGCTGCCGACAACTGAAATACTGCGGTCGGGGAATTCCCCCAGCGTGCCGCGTACATAAAGTACCAGCGGTGGATCGTAAATATTTCTCAATACCGCAGGATAATTTTCATCCAGATAGGTAATGACTCTGCACCCGGCACGGTCAACCAAATCCATTTCAAAAAGATATTCTTCCTGCCAGGGGCAACAGCTCAAACGCTTTGCCAGTTCCGGACCGATACCGGGAACTTCGCGGTATTCTTCCTCTGTACGGTAAGCCGTTGCGGCAATAGATTTAAAATGTTCCCGGAGAGCCTGAAATTTGACAAACCCGATACCGGAAATGAGATTCAATACGATCAGGACTTCACGATCTGTCATTTTGCAAGACCGGATTTCGCAGTGATACGCCGGGCACGGAATTCACGGTAACGGATGACCATCTTTTTGACTGCAAAATAGGTCAGCGGAGTCATGATCGCAGTCAACAGAGCGCCGCCGACAAAAAATGCGATCATCAATTCCCAGCCCAGAGAAATAAATTCGTTGACAGCATCCACAAAACTCAAATCTTTACCGGTAAGATTGGTAAGGGCACTTTCGATTTTGCTCCAGCTTAAACTTCCGCCCACGATACGGTTGCCGACATAGCACTGCATCGGATAGATGAAAAATATCGTTACCGGATTAGTAATCAATGTACCGACAGAAGCACCGATTTTTGATCCTTTGAGTATAATCGCCGCCGGAATGGAAATGATAAGCTGGACCCCGAAAGGGATAAAACAGCCGCAAAACATACCGATCGCCCATCCCCGGGCAATATACTCCGGAGTACCGCTTCCTCTGACCGCAAGATAATAGAGAGCTTTCAGCCGCCGTTTGAAGCCGCCTTCTTTATTTTTCATTAGGCAGACTCACATCAGGCAGGTTGCTTTTGCGCAATCTGTATTCGTTGTAAAAAACTCTGCCGAACCCGACCAGACGGCCATTGCGGAAAACCAGCGGCATACATTCATCCTCGGTAACCAGTCCGTCGCTCCACACGCTCTCGATGTAGTAATACCACAAGTCGGGAGTGCAGAAACTCTCGGAAAGCGGCTCGCCCATTACTTCCAAAACCATTTCCTTGGTCATTCCGACACGGAGTTTTTTGGAATTTTCAATATTTTTCTGCGGGCTCATGCAACCGCAGAGCAAAACCAACACTGCAAGTGCTGCAACAAAACGATTCATCCCCTCACCCTTTATAATTTTTCCGCCGTTTCCGGCGGAAAAATCAAAAATGTAATTCTGTAATCAACCGAGGTTATTCTGTAACAGAAAATTCCTCTTTGCCAACTCCACACAGCGGGCAGACCCAATCTGCCGGAATATCTTCAAAAGCAGTTCCGGGAGCAATACCGCTGTCAGGATCACCCACAGCCGGATCATAGACATAACCGCAGACATTGCACACATACTTTTTCATAACAACTTTCTCCTTATGTTTAAAGTTCCCACAATCCATGGATATTGCAATATGCTCTCACTTTCAAGTCACGATGGTACTTGGTGTTAAAAAATGCTTCAGGAGCCTCTCCCGGAGCGAAATAGTGCCGGTGCAACATTTTTTCGCCGATGACTTCGACATACAAGATGCTGTGCTTTTCTGTCATCGGGTGCGGGACAGCACCAATTTTCACCAGAAAACCATCCGGGACTTTTTCAATGACCGGCACATGCTTCTCGTGTGCGCCATCGACAGTGTTGGCTTCAAGTTTCACCGGCGGCTCACTGCATTCAGTGCAGTCACCTCCGACGACCACTTCGACCACCATGCCGCATTTTGCACATTTCAGCACATCGTTCACTGCAGTAATCATATTTTTTCTCCTATTTTTCTCCGGCGGACCATCCCACGCGGAGCATCACATAACTACTGCTATAGAAATATAATCGCTTTATCGCTTCTTATCAAGGGGTAAACTGCAAAAAAACCGGATATTTGTCAACAAAATTTTGATTGACAGGCAGTAAAAACGGTGCTATATTTTATCGGTTGATAAATTATCCGTAAAATATGTAACAGGTATTATGAAAGAATTCACTCCAGAACGTTTCAAGGAACTGACTCTTTTGCACGCATCGGAAAAGCGTTATCCCAAAGCGCCCGGTGATGCCGAGCTCGAAACCTTTGAAAATCTGTATCCCGACCGGGACTATATCATCGAATTTGACTGCCCGGAATACACCTCTCTCTGCCCGGTCACCGGACAGCCCGATTTCGGTCATCTCACAGTCCGTTATGTCCCGGACAAACGCTGTATAGAGAGCAAAAGTCTGAAACTTTATCTGTACTCTTTCCGCAATGCTAATATTTTTCACGAAGAAGCAGTGAATAAACTTCTGGATGCGGTCGTCGCGGCCTGCGCTCCCCGCAAAGCGGAAGTTGTCGGTAAATTCCGTCCCCGCGGCGGCATTGCCATCAATGTCAAAGCTGTTTACGGAGATGCGATAAATGGATAACTTCAATTGGATCGCAGACGGCTCGGTCACCAGCGTCCCCGGTTTTAAAGCCTGCGGAGTTACTGCCGGATTCAAACGCAGCGGCGCTCCTGATTTTGCTATGATTTTTTCTGAAACCCCGGCAAATTTTGCGGGAGTTTTCACTTCCTGTACGTTTGCGGCAGCTCCGGTCCGCTATGACCGGGAACTGGTAAAAAAAGGCGGCAAACTGCAAGCGGCTGTGATCAACAGCGGCAATGCTAATGCCTGTACCGGTGAGCAGGGTATGAAAAATGCCGCTGATACAGCGGCTTTTGCCGGAAATGCTCTTGGTATTTCTCCTGAACTGGTTGCCGTGGCATCTACCGGCAGGATCGGTGTCCAGCTGCCGATGGATATTATCAGAAACGGCATCACCCTCGGTGTCCCTGCCCTCGCTGTCGATGGCGGCAATGCCGCGGCAGAAGCAATTATGACGACCGATACTGTGCCGAAATCAGCTGCTCTGACTTTGCATACAGCAAGCGGAGATATTACGATCGGTGCTATGACCAAAGGCGCGGGAATGATCGATCCCAACCTCACTTCTCCTCACGCCACGATGCTTTGCTTTATCACCACTGATGCAGCAATTGACAATCAACTGCTGCAGGAAATGCTGGAAAGCAATGCACAGGATTCATTCAACCGTATCACTGTTGACGGCGATATGAGTACCAATGACACTGCAATTATTTTCGCCAACGGCAAATCCGGTATCCGGATTTCACAGGGCAGCAAAGAAGCTGACGATTTCCGGCAGGCACTGCTGGCAATCATGCAGAACCTCGCCCGGCGGATGGTCGCCGACGGAGAAGGCTCGACCAAACTTGTCACGGTGGAAATAGTCAATGCTGCCACTATGCACGATGCAAAACTTATGGCTGAAGCCATTGCCAATTCCCTTTTGTGCAAAACTGCCTGGTTCGGCAACGATCCCAACTGGGGGCGTGTGGTTGCGGCACTGGGATATTCAGGGGCTTCTTTTGATCCGGATAAATGCGACATCTACTTTGGTGAACTGCCGGTAGTTCTTGCCGGCGGCGATGCCGGTACTCCGGAAGAATCCCTGCTGGCAACAGTCAGAGAACCGGAATTCACCATCCGGTGCGACTTTCACGACGGCGACTGCTCTTACTGGGTTTGGAGCAGCGATATTTCTTATGAGTATGTAAAAATCAATGCGGACTATCATACCTAATTATGAAAAAATCAGACATCAAAGCGTTGGTAATCACCGGATTCGGACTGAACTGCGAAAAAGAAACTGCAGCGGCATGCAAACTTGCCGGAGCAACACCGGAATTGGTGCATCTTAACGACCTCGGTACAAAACACACTCTGGATGAATATCATCTGCTCTGTTTCATCGGGGGATTTTCTTTTGGAGACCACCTCGGTTCCGGCACTGTTTTCGCCAACCGGGTCAAAATCAGAATGCAGCAGGAGTTGCAGAAATTTGTTGATGACGGCAAACTTGTTATCGGTATCTGCAACGGCTTTCAGACCCTCACCCGCCTTGGAATGGTTCCTGCACTTGATGGAAATTATTTCCGTCAGACAGTTGCCCTTGCCCACAATGATTCCGGAGTTTTCCGTGATGACTGGTGTACGCTGGCGGCTGACAGCGAAAGTCCCTGCGTCTTTACCCGCGGGATCGACAAAGTCAGATTGCCCCTGCGTCACGGCGAAGGCAAATTTGTCGCCGATGAAGCAGTGCTGGACGAGTTGGAAAAACGCCATCTGGCGGTATTGCGTTATGTCGATGACAACGGCTGTAATGCTACTGAATTTCCGGTCAACCCCAATGGTTCATTGCGTTCTATCGCCGGTATCTGCGATCCTACCGGCAGGGTTTTCGGTCTGATGCCGCACCCCGAAGCATTCCTTTCCCCTTATAACGCCCCGGATTGGACAAGAAACGGTGCAAAAGCAGAAGGCGAAGGATGTATCTTTTTCCGTAATGCCATTGATTACATTTCAGAAAATTTCTGACAAAAAAAAGAGAGCCGGTTCAGTGAAATGAACCGGCTTTTTATTTGCATTTTTTCTGTCAATGATTTATATTGACAATAGAGAGGTATCTATCCCTCTTAGAAAATCAAAATGGAGTTGTATTGTATGGAAAAGAAATCAATTTTCAAAACTTCCCGCTGGTCGCTTTTGCTGCGCGGTATCGTCCTGCTTATCCTCGGAATGATTATGTTCAGCAATCCGCAAAGTTTTTTTGCAACATTGACTATGATCATCGGTGCAGTATTGCTGGTGGATGGGATTTCCATGCTGATTTCACTGCTGACTTCTGACGGCAAAAAAAGTATTCCGCTGATGCTGATGGCAGGAGTGATAATCCTGCTCGGATTGCTGGCGTTTTCACGCCCGATGGCGGTAAATATGCTTTTTATGTGTGCCATCGGATTGTGGCTCTTTATCAGTGCGATCCAGACGCTTTATATCAGAATGCTTTTCCGACTGCCGTTATTAAGTTTGCTGTCAAGTGTATTTTCGATGATTCTCGGTATCGTGCTTTTTGTGGTACCGTGGACGGGGATCGCTTTTTTCGGCATCTGGCTGGGAATACTTTTCCTGCTTTCCGGTGCTTTTACTATTATCGAAGCTGTTTCGATATGGCAAAAAGCAAAAGAGTGATAGTGTGTTAAAAAGAAAAGCCGGTTCGACACAACGAACCGGCTTCTTTTATTTTATTCTGGCGGCAATAGCGGCAATAAAATCTCCTGCCGCATTCGGACGTGCCAACCTACCGGCGGCCTCTGCCATTGCGGCAAGTTTCCCTTCATCGCGTAAAAGAGTTAAAAATTCTGCCACTTTTGCCGCAGTGAGTTCCGACTGCTCCACCACCGTACCGGCTCCGGCAGAGGCATAACAGGCGGCATTGTCGCTCTGATGACCTTCTGCCGCCTCCGGGTAAGGTATCAAAAATGCCGGTTTACGGTAAAGTGCAAGTTCAGCAATGGTACTGCCGCCGGAACGGGATATTACGGCATCAGCCAGAGAAAGCAGGATATCCATATCCGGAGTGCTTTCCAGCAGCAAAGGGGATACTCCGAATTGCTTGCAGACAGCAGCACAATCATCTTTTTTGCCCTTTCCGGTCAGGTGAACGACCTGAATATCAGGAAAATCTTTAAGAACTTCCGGCATCAGCTTATTGATAGCCGCCGCTCCCTGACTGCCGCCGAAAATCAAAAGTATCCGGCGTTCCGGGTCAAATGTCCTGCCCCATTTCTCTGCGGCTTTACGGACAGCCTCCTGTTTACTCATATTGCATCCGGCAGCCAATTCCGGACGCACCGGCATTCCGCAATCAATAATTTCGCATTTGCATTTGCTGGCATTGACCGGAGGAAATCCTGCACCGAGAGCGACAGCCAGGTAACTCAACCACCGGTTTGCCTTGCCGATACGGGCATTCCCGTCGTGCAGAAAGACCGGGATCCGCAAAAGCTTCGCCGCCAGAGTTACCGGCAAAGAAGCAAAAGACCCCATTCCGATAACGGCATCCGGAGAAATTTTTCTCAATTCACGATATGCTTTGCAAAGTCCGGCAAGCAGACCGAAACTGAATTTGACCAAAGTGCGCAATGAAAACCCCGGCATATTTGCCAGCAGTATGGTTTTAAATCCGTATTGTTCGGCTATCCTGCCCTGCTCCTGAGAATTTTTACCGGAAAGCATCAGAATCGCATTACCGTTACCGGAAAAACGTGCCAGAGACAAGCCCGGATAAAAATGTCCTCCGGTACCGCCGCAAGTTATGACAATTTTCATATTTCTCAAACTTTCTTTCGCAATATGCAGTTTTTGATGGTTTCATTGTAATCAGGGAAAATAATATCCAGCGCGATGGAAATTATTATCGCCGTGGCAAAAAGACACGAAAGCATATTACTGCCGCCGTAACTGATAAAGGGTGCCGACATACCTTTAGTCGGCGCACTGCCGGAAACCACCGCCAGATTGATAAGAGCCTGAAAGAATATCCCGCAAGTCAGTGCCACGCCGAGGAACATTCCCAGTTTGTCTCTGGCATGCATAGCGATTTTAAAACCGGACACGGCAAATACAGCATAAAAAATCATAATGCCGATTATCGCCGCGAAGCCGAATTCTTCGCCGACAATGGCGAGGATAAAGTCAGTATGATGCTCCGGCAGGTATTTGGCTTTGAGGCGGCTTTTCAGAAACCCGACTCCGAACCATCCGCCGGAACCGAGGGCCATTTTACTGAGCATCAACTGATACCCGCTGCCGTCAGTCACCAATTCAGGATTAAGAAAGGATGTCACCCGGGAGAGGCGTTCTGCGTCAAAAAAGGCAATATAAAATCCGGCAAAAACTCCCAATAACAATGGTACGATCAAATAGCGGAACGCCAAACCGGCAGCAAACATAGTCGCCACCGATGTCAGCATAATCAGGATAGTCGTCCCCAAGTCCTTACCCAACAGCACTCCGCCGCAACCACAAGCAATAACGGCTCCCAGTTTAATTATGCCGCCATCCCATTTGAATGTATTGAAACTGCGGATATTTTCGGCACAAAAGTTACTGACATACAGAGCCAGTACAACTTTCATAAACTCTGAAGGCTGAATAGAAAAAGAAGCAAACCTTATCCAGCGGTATGCACCCTTGACCGGTTCAAAACAAAACCGGGCGGCAAGCAATGCGACCAAACACAACACCAGCAACCAGAAACTCATTTTGGCAAGATTTCTGTAGCCGATCGCCAAAATCGCCAAACTTCCGGCCAATCCGACACCGACCCACATTACCTGCTTGGTGAAATACTGCACTCCGGCAACACCGTAACTTGCCGAATAAAGCATCACGATGCCGAACGACACCAGCAGTACGACCGACAATATCAGTGCAGAGAGTACCGGTATCGCTGAAACATTGCGGGACTCATCTTCCTGATGTAAAACGCGGGAATGACTTTCTATCTGTGCCATATTTACTCGATGCAGACATCTGCTCCGGCAGGGATTGCACAAATGTTTCTTTCGGCGACCAGATTTGCCACATCTTCATCATCAATGGCGAGATACGGAGCGATTTCCACTCTGCAGTCATAACTGCCGTCATCTTTGCAGGGCAGCAGAACTCCGGCGGCGGCAAGACGACGGAGATCGCGGGCAATCAGCATTGCACGGCAGCTTTCCACCGAATCAACTCCGGTGGGGTTCTTGGTCGGAGCAAAAACTTCTGCCCGGTCACATTCCAGCACCATAGTTTTTTCGGCAAGCGGAAGTGCATCAAAAATAAAAGA
>JAZONW010000056.1:0-5194 GCA_045654745.1 Victivallaceae bacterium
AGTCGTTCCGGTGATATATTATATGCGATACAGTTTGCTGTATTATAAAATAAAGAGGTGTGTTATGAAAGCAAAAATTTTGAATATTGCTATGGTTCTTCCCGGGTTCGTGTTGGCGCTCTGCATTTCTGCGGTCGCGAAGGTGGTGGAAGGTTTGCTGCCGATGCATATAATCGGCGCTTCGGTGATCGCATTGTTTGCCGGTATGATAATCAACAGCTTCTGGCGTCCGGCGTGGGCGGCGAAAGGGTTGAAGTTCACATCCAAAAAAGTATTGAAGTTCGCCATCATCCTTCTCGGTGCATCGCTCAGCGTGAATGTCATTCTTTCAGTAGGGAAACTTTCGCTGATGGTAATGTTTTTTACCCTTTTGACCTGCTTCGGCGGCGGATATTTTATCGGCAGAGCGCTCGGTTTGAATTGGAAACTTTCCAATCTTATCTCTGCCGGAACCGGAATTTGCGGCGGCAGCGCCATCGCCGCGATCGCGCCGGTGATAGATGCGGAGGACAAAGATATCGCATACGCGATGTCGGCAACGTTCCTCTTTGATATGGCGATGATCGTGCTGTTTCCCATTATGGGGCGCGCGCTGGGGCTGTCAGATGAAGCATACGGCCTCTGGGCGGGGACGGCGGTAAATGATACCTCAAGCGTGGTTGCCGCCGGTTATGCGTTCAGCGAAGGAGGCGGAGATTTTGCCACGATGGTGAAGTTGACCAGAACTCTGGCGATCATCCCGACGGTGTTGGTGTTTGCGTTTGTCAATATCCAGCTCGCCAGAAAGAAGCATCTGGAAACTACCGGAGCGAAAATCAATTTCCGGGGATTGTTCCCGTGGTTCATTCTGGGATTTCTGGCATTGGCGGCGGTCAACAGTACCGGGATCATTTCGGCAGAAATTTCAAAAATCGCCAAGGATGCGAGCAAATTTCTTATGGTTGCCGCCCTCGGAGCGATCGGTCTCGGAACCAGTTTGAAAGATATGAAAAAAGCCGGAGCCAACCCTATGCTGCACGGCTTTATCATCTCGGCACTCGTAGTCATCGTCGCTATCGCCGTCGAATGGTGCATGGGGCTGGTGTGATTACAGCGGATTTGTTTTCTGATGGCATTTGCAACGATGCCGCAAATATAACAAATTTTTCAATGATGTATTGAAAAAACATATACTGTGTATTAAATTATTTCTGCAACGGGAAATTTTTTACTCAAATCGGCAGCCGTGTTTTCGGATTAACTGATAAAAATTATCCGGTTGGAGAGAGAGTTGAAGCAATAAGCGTGCAGAGATGTCCGGATTTTTATATGAAAAATAACATCGCTTTTCAGAGCACAGAAGAATAAAATGAAACTTTTTTTTGACGCATCACCAATTATCCGCGGCTTTGAAGGTATTCCGATCTTCGCCAGCAATGTATTGCATCATTTGGCAAAAAATCCTGAATTGGAGCTGCATTCCGGTTTGATCTCTATTGATTTGGCAATGCATCGCAGATATTTCGCTGATCTGAACCGACTGACAAATGACAAGATAAAATATCACCGCCTGATCCTGCCGGGCAGATGGGGCGGCAAAATACAAGGAGTGTCATTTAATTCCAAGCGTTATGATTTGATGCATTATTCAACTCATGCAGTTCCGGCGCATTGTATGCCTTCAGATCTTTCCAATGTGATTTTAACAATACACGATATGTCTGCATGGCACTCGGAATATTTTCTTGGAGATGCATCTTTTATCGAAAATTTCAAAAAAAGTTTACCGAAGCAGGCAGAAAAAGCACGAGCCATTTTTACGGTCAGCGAATTTTCCAAACGGGAGATCCATAAATACATCGGCATTCCATTGGATAAAATCCATGCGGTGCCCATCGCAGCTCAATGGAGTTGTAATGCTTCTATGCCGTCAGATATATTGCAGAGAAATGCTTTAGGCGTTAAATCATATTTTTTGGCAGTGTCAACATTACTGCCGCATAAAAACTATATCGCTTTGTTCGCCGCATTTAAAAAATACCAGCAGAGCCCTGAGTATGCCGGAGAAAAACTGGTTGTTGTCGGTAAGCGCAGCGAAAATTTTGCGGATATTGGTCATACATTGGATGCAACTCCGAATGTTATTCATCTGCAGAATATTCCGGAAAATGATTTGCGAACTTTGTATGAAAACAGTAAAGGATTTTTCCTTGTCTCAAAACTTGAAGGTTTTGGAATACCGTTGCTGGAAGCTATGTCATGCAAGGTTCCTGCGTGTTACGGTAAAGGTTCATCAATGGATGAAATCGGTCGGGATGCTGCTTATAGCGCAGATCCGGAAAATATTGATGAAATCGCAGAACATTTTTCCATTTTTTCAGCTGGCGGCAGCGATGTCCAAAAACGTACCGATCAGGCTTATGCCATATCGCAGGAATACTCATACGCAAAAACTGTAAAAAAATATTTTGAAATATATAAAAGTTTGTTGCGTGGATAAAAGATTCTTTGCGCCTTTGTGGCAGAAATGCGGAAAATGCTCCTTTTGAAACTCGCCATAAATTACATAGTTCTTCAAGGGCGAGTTGCACAAAATTTTTCAGTCGTCGGAAATTGCGATCCCCCATAGCCAGAAAGCTCAGGAGGTGCGCGGTTCAAGGCGGAGAAGCCGCCTTGAAACAGCGAAGAGCGTGGTGTATCTCCGTCTTTTTTGCTGAAAGTTCACTTTCAGAGCAAAAAAAACGGAGATACGCCAAAGCGCACCTCCGTGTATCGCAAAAAAGATGGGGTACAAAGATAACACTTAAAAAGTAGAATTGAATTTTGTGTGGTGACCTCTTATAGCGGAGAATTTGGGGAGATTTTATTTTATATTACCTTTGGCGGTGTTGATGGAAGAAATCATCGTGATGCGGAGTTCCCTGCATAATGACTCCAAGCGGTCATATTCAGCGGGAACGATATAATTAGTTTTAGAAAGCAATAACAGCCAGTAACTTGTTTCGTTGGCTTCTTTCAAGGCGATTTGAAGTTTGGAAATAAAATCTGCTTTGCCGTGAGCATATTGTGCTTCGTGGATATTTGCTCCAATACTGGTTCCGGCTCTGCCGACCTGATTGGAAATGATCGTTTCGTGCTGGCTTTTCAAGAATTTTACCAAGTTCAGGATTTCAACGGCAAAAGATACAGACAAATCAACAAGTTTGTTTGAAGTTTTTTCCATGATGAGTTATTCCTTTCAACTGTTAATATAACAATGCAAGGTATGTATTACAAGCAGAGAACTCTCATTTTTTCATTTTCTCATAATATGAGCGAAGCGAATGCTTCATATTGTGGAGTGAAACGGAACAATGCTTCATAGCGGAATGAAATGGAGCTGCTTCATCTGAAAAGGCGTTTTATGAAGCACGGCTTCGCCGTATGAAGCAATCCTTCGGATTATGAAGCACCGCTTGACAGCGGTATGAAGCGAAGCCTTTTCAGGCTTCATGTTTTTTTTGCCTTGAAATCAAGGCAAAAAAAATGGGGTGGCTGATCGGACTCGAACCGACGGCCTTCTGGGCCACAACCAGACGCTCTAACCAACTGAGCTACAGCCACCATATTTGCTGTTTACATAATGTAGCGCAGAAAAATATTTTTTCAAGTGTGAAAATGAAAAAAAATCGTTTTTTCCTGCTGCGGGAGGTAAAAAATAAAAAAAACATAAAAAAGTTGATTTTTTTTGTATCTTTCACTTGATTTTTACGCGTAGTGATGTTTCATTATGTCATTAGCAAGCATCCCGGAGCAGAAAATTGCCGGGTAATCAGCAAAAGGAGTATTGAATGAAGTATTATACCGAGGACCACGAGTGGATAGAAATCGTCGGTTCAGAAGCGACTATTGGTCTGTCAGAGTATGCCGCTAACATTATGGGAGAGGTGACGTTTGTCGAACTCCCGGAAGAAAATGATGACTTTATTGTCGGTGACCGCCTGGGCGGTATTGAATCGGTCGATACATCAAGTGATATCTATGCGCCCATCAGCGGCAGTGTTTCCGTGGTGAATGAGCTGTTGGTCGATGAACCGCAGCTGCTTTCTGAATCCCCCGAAGACAAGGGCTGGATCTGCAAGCTGACTGATTTCGACAGCTCCGATGTCGATGATATGATGAACGAGGAAGAGTACATCAAGTATATCGACTCGCTCTGAAAAATTTGATTGGAGACGATCATGTTGGAACGTTCTTTTACCGTACGCAACAAAGCAGGGATCCATTGCCGGCCCTCCGGTGTTATTCTCAATACGATAAAAAACGAGTTTCCCGATCACTTTATCGAGGTCGTCAATCCCGCCGGCACCCGGTTGGAGATCAACAGTATGCTGTCGTTATTGTCGTTGGAGCTTACCTGTGGAACGACGGCATTGCTGCGGGTCGAGGGAATTGATGAAGAACGTGCGCTTCAGAAGATCGGAGATCTTTTGGAGTATGAGTTTGATTTCCCTCCCAGAAAGTGATATGGAAAATTTTTCTCAACAAAATATAGATTCAAATTCCGGAACGGCGTGGTATCGCCGTCCGGAATTTTGGTTTTTTCTGACCGCGATCGCCGGATTGCTGTTCCGGGCAGAGTATCTGCGGGAATTTGCCGCGTTTGAACACTTCAACTGCGCGGTGGGGCCGGATGTGCAGGACTATCACGATCGCGCGGTCGGCATATTGAACGGACAGATTTTTTCCGACGCGCCTGATATTCATGCGCCGTTGTATGCGTTTTTTCTGGCGGGGATATACAAGATTTTCGGAATCGTTCCGGCGGCGGCGCGGGCGGTTCAGCTGGTGCTGAACTGGGGCGCGTGGCTGTGGCTTGCCTTTCTGCTGTACAAACGCGGAGCTTCGCGCAAAGAGAGTTTGATATTTCTGATTTTTGCAATGTTTACTCCGGTGGTGGTGTTCCATCAGGCGGAGTTGATCTCTGAAACGCTGCTGGTGATGATATTTTCCATCGCGCTCGGATGTTTTACTATGGCGGAAAAGCATAAATCTTTGCGCTGGCAGTTCGGTGCCGGATTTGCTGCGGGGCTCGGCGTGCTGACTCACGGCTTTATGTGGGCGTACGCGGCGGCGGAAACGGTGTATGCGTTGAGCCGGAAAGAGTGGAAAAAGGCGGGAATATTTTTCTGCGGCGTGATGCTGGCAGTATTGCCGATGATTTTTGCCAAAAGTG
>JAZONW010000057.1:0-2486 GCA_045654745.1 Victivallaceae bacterium
TTCAAAGTCCTGCCGGATTTGCGGAACTTCATCCATCGCCATGGCACGGCAACACTCTAAAACGATGAATAAGAATCCGATAAAAACCACAGAAAGGAATATTCCCCACCAAATGACAAACGAGGCGGCAACTCCCCAAAACAGGGCAAAGAAGCCGATAGCATACAACAGCCATTTGTATTTTCCGCTTTGAGCGATTGAAATATGCAAAATCGTTTCTTCGTCCGCTGCTTTTTCACACCGGATGAACAGATCTCCTCTGGAAGTGTTACGGTATGCTTTGATCGGATGCAGATGCAGCGGATCATCCGGATCGCAGGAAAAGACAATCGTTTTGCTCAAGCCAATGGCGGCTTTAATGGCTTTCCATGACAGAACATCCGATGCCGGACATTCTTGGGCAAGAGCTTCTTTCAATTCCTCTTCCGACAAAGTTGTCCGCAAACAGTATTCTGCATAAGGTTGGAAATATTTGTCAAAGAGTTTCATTTTTACCATCCAACCGTACCCGATAGGAAAAACGGGTATCTTTTTCATCGGGCTTTTTGCCTTTATCGGTGTGGCTAAAAATCCGGAATCCCTCTCGTGTTTTCTCAACCATCAAAGGTTTGTGATCCAGTTTTGCCAGCGGTACTTTTGAGAGAAATGAAAGATCTTCCGGGAGTTTTCCGTGGCGTTTGCGGTACTCCATAACCTCGGCGGCAAGAAGTGCCATCTGGCGGGCGTCTGTGATTTGCGCACTCTTGATATACAGTTGTCCCAATGCAGGAAGCAGCATCCCGGAAAGTATATAAAAATTGCGTTCTATTTCAATATCATCAACTTCGGCAAGTTTGGCTTTTTCAAGTCCGGATAAAGAAGAGGGAACAGTGGAGGCTTTGATATAATTTTGCAACGCAAAGCGGTAATCACGATGAAAATGGATATCCATAAATAACGGCATATATTTTTTTGCCACTGCCACATTTGCAATATCATTTTTGCGGGACCATAATGCAAGGGTATTCATGTAAGCCAAGGCACTTTTAAAACCAGCGGCTTCACCACCGTAAGAATACCGCAACGATTTTTCCCAATCAATCGGCTCACCGATCAATCTTGCAAACTCCTGCTTTGAAAATGTTTCATGCCTCAAAATATTTTCCAATGCATTCAATCTTATGCCCTCAACGGCGATGCCTACCAGATGCTCAAGCAGAACATATTCAAAAAACAACCAGTTCCGCAGTTTTATCAAATCGTTGTTGCACTTTTTCACAAGCTGTTCATCATTGGGATTTGCTGCGATTTGCATTGCCAGATAACGGGCAGTTTCCCGAAAAGCATTTAATTCCGGCAGCCGCACACCATACAACATTCCATCCTCCGGCATTTTATGTGCCACATGGGAGACCGGCAACTGAAGAAAATCATGGATCGCCTTTACGAATACCGGATATTTTTTATTATATTCCAGCAACTTCTTTTGCGCAGTCGGAGCATCTTTGAATTCAAATTCATCGAAAGAATTTTGCGGAGAATTGGCAATTAAGGCCTTCAAAGGTTCCCGGTCAAGGGGAAATCCTTGAGCTTCACGATGCCAAAACTCTTCGATTTCCACAGACCTGCCAATTATTTGAGAAAGTTGCACCCGGTAATCTTTTGCATCATACTGCAGTTTGATCTTATAACCCATCAAAAAAAGATGGGAAGATATGGCTATACAAAGGGGGATCATAAACTTCCACGAAAATCTGTTTTTCTCTTTGAAAAATGCCAATGCCGCCAAATAGCAGATCGTTCCCAGAAACACGGAGGAAAGAATATTGAAATATTTAAGATAACTCAATACATAAAAAGCCGTTCCGCAGATTGCAAGCAGAAGAGCGAAAAACTTCTTTTTACAAATCAGAACCGGAATCAGAATAACTCCGAGAAGCGGCAGAAACCAGGCTCCTAAAGCTCCGGCGGCATTGCAAAGCACCTCCTTTTTGACAATATTTCTGTAAATTCCGGAGATTCCAAAAGCACAAAGCAAAACTCCGTAAATGTAAAAAGGGGTTGCCAACAGCAATAAAGAAAGAGAGATGGCAATAATTTTCCAACCGTGTTGAAATCCGCCGAAACAGAAAAGTATTGAGAACAATACGAATGGCAAAACGCCGATAGCCATCGTCATCCAAGCCAGTCCGAACATCGCACCTGACCGGGGAGACTTCCGCATGAAGAAGCGGTAAAAGAATTTTTTGCGTTTGCAGTGCTTCAAGGTTTTGTTTTTCATAGATTGCTATCCTTTGCCCTGTTTCTTTTATACTTTTCCGGTGACAGCTTGAGTAATATATCATAGATGGCAATTATTTACAACTGCGGATTACAGATTTTCGATAAATTTCGACAAAAGTAATACTTGTAAATAAAAATCTATCAGAAATGCCGCTTGGCGAAAGCGTGACCGCTGCCGGATTTGAGATAGTGTTCAAAAGCAATAGATTTTTCTTCTGATTCAA
>JAZONW010000058.1:0-17935 GCA_045654745.1 Victivallaceae bacterium
TTTGCAGAACTTTTTCCGTTTGCCCAGATGAATTTATCCTGAAACAGCAAGCGGTTTTTATCATAATCGATTCTTGCAGTACGTTCAACACGGCTGGGCAGAACGGGCAATATTTTGCTCCATTTCCTTGCCGTTTCCATAGCATTGTCAGGCAATTTTCCAGGAGCTTGCAAAGTCAATCCGTAAAGCGGCATAACGTGGATTTTTCCGGATGATTTATCATTGAAGAAGGTTCTCAATCCCTTGCTGATAAGATTGACTTTGGACGGCGCTTTTTCAAACACCATCAGAACTGGGATGTTGAATTCATCGTATGCAGGATTCCCTTCAAAGCTCAAAATCAGCCAGTTTCCGGTCAGTTTGGCAGAAGTTACTGCCGTAAGTCTGCCTTTTTGCGGAATATAAACTTTGGTCGGCGCACCGCTTTTCCAGCGGGTGGGCGCAAAGAACAGCATACTTGACAAATCTTTGGCTTCAAAGGTCAGCGCAGGGGAAAGCAGACTGGAGGTCATAGAAAAACTTCCGCCTGAAGCGTAGCTGTAACGAACTTTCTTTCCTGTCCACCACACCTCTTCCGTAGACGGAGTCGGAACTTCCTGTTTCTTTCCGGCGGCAATGACTTCTCCCAATATCCACATATCGGTAAAGTGATCGAATCGGCCGCCGATGGAGTGAGAAACCAGCTTGGTATTTACCGCCGCCGGAGTCGGTTTCACGTGGGACAAACCCAGCACCGCGCCCTTGCACTCCGGACCGGAAACTATCAGAAACAACGGCGTTCCGCGGGTATCCGGCCGCTTGTAATCGTCAAATAATTTATTGTCGGCGCCGACATTGCGCGGTCCGAAGCTGCTGAAAGACGCTTCAGCTACTGTCAGCGGCAATGGAGCACTATCATATTTTTTCAATTCCGCATTGGCTGGAAACGAAAATTTTTCTGCCGGGGCGACCGATACCGGAACATCTTTCTGCCACAGGATTTTTTCTCCGGTTGAAAATCTGATCGAAAATCCATATTTTCCGGAAGCAAGCTTCGGCAGCTCCTGAATTTCAGGTGAGACATATTTCCCCGCCTTGAGCTGCATCGGCAATGTTTTGCTCCAGACGACTTTATTCTGCCGGGTCAACTCCATTTGGACAGTTCCTTTCAAAGAACCTTCGGGAGAGAAGACGGTCAGTTCCGGACGGCAGAATATTTTTTCCAGTGGGGTGAATTTATTGAGTTCTTCACGGGCGGTGATCTGCCGACAGATCGCGGTCGCACCGGTCGAATGGTGGGTGAAGCGCCCGGTGACATACAAATCAGGCAACTTGCGGAATTCAACGATCCCGGTGTGCATACCGCGCAAATGTCCGATCTTACAGCGGACAGCGATCACATTTTTTCCCGGACGCAGAATGGCTTTGTCTCCGCTTGACAGATAGATGCGCTCTTTGGAAGAGGATTTATTTACCCTTTTATCAAATCCGAAAGAACCGATAAAGTGACCGTTGACGAAGGTTTGATCTCCAGCCGAAACCTGACCGAGACGAAGTTCAAAATTGTTGCTCGGGGTCTTTTCCGGCAATTCAAATGTATAACGGTACCAGCAATGCGATTTGCTCTGCCGATAATCTTCCGGCATAGCCTGCGGCCGGTTTTTCCCCGAAAGCTGGCGGTTGATCTGTACTTTCGTCCAGGTGGAATCATCAAAATCAGGATCGGCAAACTTTTTATTGTCCGCATAGATGCACCGCCAGTTATCCGCAGGCAGGGTCAAAAGAGGAGTGGACGGCAATTGCATACCCAGCATCTCTTCTCCGGTGATCACCCGTTCCCCGGAAAACAGCGAAGTCATAAATGCCGCACAGGCAATGATAAACAGTTTTTTCACGTTCACTCTCCAATATTTACCACTTTTTGAGTGTAATTCTGCTGATAAATGTACAACTTTTCAGGTTTATTGGTGGAATCTCTCCAGGATATTGCAAGATTTTCAGCCAATGCTTCGGCGGTATTGGCGCCGACATGACCATCCAGAAATCCGACATTTGCACTGTTGCTGTGCCGGCCATGAGGGTTGCCGTTGCGGTTGGTCGGAGTAGCTCCGAATGAGATGAAGTTGGCTCTTGTTGCCTGACGCCAGCCGGCGGCGTCATTGCTGACGGTATCATAGAAAAATCCGAAGCGGGCAGGATTTTTTACTTTCACCGTATTTATCGCCATCTCATTGTTTTTCGGCAGCTGCACGGCATTGGGAATATTCTCCGGTTTGCAGGGGACGCCGTAAGCGTAATAACTTCTCAAAGCTTTGCTGTCGAGTTCCATCGACGGAGGCAGAGCGGGGCAGCGCATAAGCTGTTCTTTGTTGCCACGGACATTTTCCAAGTCACCATCATACATCAATGGAACAGTATATTCACGGATGCTGGTGCCGCTCATATACTGTACCGATACTTTGCCGCTTTTATCAGAAATGTAGTTTGCCAGATGCACTCCCATCTGCTTTATGTTGCCGGTACACGATGCAGCCATACCGCGCAAGCGGGCATTTTGCAGTGCCGGCAGCAGCATTGCCGCAAGAATTGCGATAATGGCGATCACGACCAGCAATTCAATAAGGGTGAATGACTGTGAACTTTTGTTCAGGCGGCTCAAGACAGGAGAGAAATTCTTTTGCAAAGATTTCATATTGCACCTCTTTTTTATTATACTATAGTTTAATGCATTGCAGTTACTTCTTCAATTGAGATAATATACCTGCAACGCAGAGTAAAAAGAATAGCTGAATATGCTGAAAAGTTTTATTTTTATGCTATTTTACACGAAATATCGGCATATTACTTTATAAAATCACTTGTATTTAATGGAAAAATGATTATATTTCAAATAATCAATGTCAGGAGAAACCGGATATGGAAAACAGTGTATTTGAAAAATTGGCCCAATTGCTCGCCGACATCAGAGAGATTTGCGGTACCTGCGTGGTCTGGAAACGTTCGGCATTGTGTATCACCGAGCGGCGGGCCGGGCCGGATTTTTTTATGCACAACTGTCAGTTCTGCAGCGAATTCAAAGAAAAATACGGCATAAGTTTGTGCCATCACCATGATTCAATAACCGTGCCGCAGGCGATCCGGAGACGGAACGGAGAACCATTTTTGCTCAACTGTCCCGGTGGCGCCGTTGAATTGATCGTACCGGTGGGGGATGCTGACAAATTTTACGGAGTGCTGTTTGTCGGTCCATTTGCCTGCGCTGATCTGCGCAATCAGAGCGGATTACCGGTGATTTGCGAAAGTAAGGCCCTGGCTCTGGGGCGACTTTGCATCCAGCTGCTCCGGCCGCTCGGCGCTCAGCTTGCCGGAATGCATCCGGATATAAAGCCCGGTGATCCGCGCATAGCGGAAGTCGTTGAGTATATTGAACAACACTATAATGAAAAAATCACTCTTCAGGAGATGGCAAAACGGATTTATCTGAGTCCGTCGCGTTTTTCTCATCTTTTCCTATCTGAATGCGGACAAAGTTTCACTGATTTTCTGATGAACACCCGACTTGGAGTGGCGATCGATTTGCTTAAATACAGCGGTTGGAGCATAACTGAAATTGCCGGACTCTGCGGTTTTTCTGATGCGGGACATTTCGCCACATTGTTCAGAAACAAGTATTCACACACACCGAGTGATTTCAGAAAAAATTCTTCCATAAAACATTTTTCAGAGAAATCCCGTCAATGATCCGCCAGGGATACAGCAAAATGTCCCGATTGCTCTCATTGTTTTTCAGATACGGAGTTTTGCAGCAGTATCGATTGTGTATGGTAAACGTTGAAAGCAGTGATTTATCAACTGCCGGAATTTTCAAGCGGTATGATGTGCAAACGGAGGACAGGAGCGCACCAGAGGAGATTTTCCAAAGCGATGCCGTTCAGAACAGCAAGTCCGAAAGAGAGATCCGTTCTTTGAAACAAAGTCAACTCGTCAGAAGCGGGCGGGTTGACAGCATCGATCACGACCAGACTGCCGCAGGGTAGCGCCAGATCGCCGGCAGACACTTCATCGGCAATTTTCAAAGCACACGCCTGCGGCGGAACAGCAAGTTTGACGGTATTCCGGGCGGTATTTTTGATAAAATCACTTAATTTTTTGCCCGACACACCTTCAGAACGCAGATTTTCGATTTCAAGGCAGGAAATTTTCTGTTTTTTGGTGCTGAAAATCGCACAAAGCAGTTGACGGAAGCCGGAAATTCCGGCAAGACCTTTGCTTTTGCTCCGTTCGGAAATGATTTCAGTCAACAGTTCAACGCGGCATTCAAGAGGCAGATCAAGGCAATCCATCACAGCGGCAATCTCTTCATAATCAAACAGATATTCGCCATCAGTAAGCGTTTTTGCATCAAAATCACCGCCCAGCACCCGCTCCAGGAAAATTTCAATTTCAGAATCATTTTCAAACTCTCTCTTCAAAATCTTCCAACCATTGACATCGTATTTCATTGCACTCTCCTTTTTGAATGATTTTATATAATTTAACACAACAATTAAATATTTCAAGGTTATTTTATCTGAAATATCTAAAAAAATATAGTAAAATCTTAAAAAATCACATCTCCGACTCCATTATCCGCCGCGATCTGCGGTAAAGTCGGGCGTTGTCATTTGGGGAATTCAACATCGAGATCAAAGTGATAGTCGATGGTTCAGCAGTGGTAAACCGCACGAAGCACTCACTCATTCAGAAGCTGAGAGGAGAAAATTATCTACGAAAATCTGATTTACGAAGTAAATTAAGAGATGAAATTTCGGCGTGGGTATTCCAAAGGGTATAATGAAACGCTATACCCTTGGCAACAGCTATTCAATCAGCACCGTTTTTGAAGCCAAACTCATAGAATCAGGCAAGTGGCGCAGTGCAGTTGCCAACAATCCGGACAAGTTGGTGATCAATCCATCTGGATGACAACTATTCGCCGGAACAGGGAAAAAGGTCGGAGAAAAGTTCCCAGAAAATCATTAAACTGCTGCGAAATAATCTGCAAATGACTATCGATCAGATGGCGGCTGCAAGGGGAGTCTTTGCAAAATAAATATTCTTTTCTGACAAAAAATAATCTTTTTCACTGTTCTCAAGATCTCCTGTAAAAGCAACTGTTTTATGAGATAAATTATTGTTGTATATTTGCAAAATCAATAAAATGCTGATATATTATATCATCTTTTGCTCTACACGAGTGCGTAATTGATAATTAAGGAGTTTTGATCGATGGGAGTATTAGCCTTGACCGGCGGATATAAGGCCGGTAACAGTGTGTCTGCAGAACTTTTTAAATGGCCGATTGTCACTGCAGAAGATGAAAATGCGGTGATCGAAGTTCTCCGCGCCGGTTCGATGAGCGGAACCGATATTACTCAGATTTTTGAAAAAGAGTATGCTCAATGGAATGGTGTCAAATACGCTCTCGGATGCTGCAACGGCACTGCCGCTCTTACCGAAGCCCTCTGGGCATGCGGAGTAGGGGCTGGAGATGAAGTTATATGTCCGTCTATGACTTATTGGGCAAGTGCCACTCCTGTCGTTGCTCTCGGCGGTACAGTTAATTTTGCCGATATTGACCGCAATACCCTCTGCATTGATCCGACTGATATCGAACACCGCATCGGACCGCGTACCAAAGCGATCGTGGTCGTTCATTATGCCGGTTATCCCTGCGATATGGATGCGATTATGGACATCGCTGAACGTCACGATTTAAAGGTAATAGAAGATGTTTCCCATGCTCAGGGAGGTCTTTATAAGGGCAGAAAACTCGGTTCTATCGGCCATATCGCCGGAACCAGTCTGATGGCAGGTAAGGCTCTTGTCGCCGGAGAGGGCGGTATGGTAACCACCAACGATCAGCGGCTGTTTGACCGTTGCGTTGCATTCGGACACTATGAAAGACTGGTAGCTTCAAACTATTCCACTGCCAGTATGAGTCTCAGCTCTCCGGAACTGCTCCCCTATGTCGGTGTGCCGCTCGGCGGCGTTAAGCACCGGATGAATCAGACCTGTTCGGCTATGGGCAGAGTGCAGCTGCGGAACTACCCGGAACGCTGCGCCGAAATCCAAAAAGCGATGAATTATCTCTGGGACAATCTCTCCGATCTGCCGGGTATAAAAGCTCACCGTCCGGCTTCTGACAGCGGCAGTACCATGGGCGGCTGGTATCTGCCCAAAGGTATCTTTTGCAGTGAAGAACTTGACGGATTATCCTGCAAAGTTTTCTGTGCCGCACTTTCGGCAGAGGGACTTCCCTGCCGTCCGGGAGCAAATACCGCGCTGCACCGGCACCGCTGGTTCCACGATTTTGATGTTTACGGTCACGGCAAACCATCAGTGACAGCTTTTGCTGAACGCGATGTGCGTCAGAATGATTCCACTTTGCCTAATGCCGCGCATTGTGAAGAATTCTGCTTTACTGTCCCCTGGTTCAAAAAATATATTCCTGAAGAAATCGATCAATACATTGCCATCTACCGCAAAGTGTTGACTAACTACCGGGAATTATTGAATATCGATCCGGAAAAAATTTAAACCGTTTTTACAAAAGGAGATTTACAATGAAACATCAGATGTCCCGGTATACCGGGGTAAAGCACTTGGGCTTTACCCTTATAGAACTTCTCGTCGTTATCGCTATTATCGCCATCCTTGCCGCGATACTGCTCCCTGCTCTGCAGCAGGCGCGTGAACGCGGCCGTACTTCAAGCTGCATCAATAATCTTAAAAATACTATGATGGCATATAACAATTATGCCAATGATAATGATGATTACGGAGCTTATCACTACTATGCTCCCGGATTCAGAGGTAACGGTTACTGGGAATCGGCTCTGGTTGCCAATGGCTATCTGCCCAGTGACCGGGCAAAAAATCTCAACCAGTATTACTACTACAATTCATCTTTGCTGATGTGTCCGAGTCTGCCGGATCCGGTGACCAAAGGTGATAAACGCTCCGACTATGGTCTGAATTCTGAAACTACTCAATACAAAAGCGGTACAAGTGCCATTATAACCAAAGTGAGCCGGATTCCCAAAGGAAGTGTGATCTTCGCCGACCGCTGGAAGTATGATAATACCGCAAACTTCCCGAAAGTTTATTTCCACTATACTCCGGAAACTGTTCGCACCATATCCGGTAACAGCGGAGATAAATATCCGCTCGGCACTCATCACAATGGCAACAGTAACGTATCTTTCCTGGACGGTCATGTAGAAAATATCTCTATTTTTGATGCCTATACCAACCGCAATAAATACGGAAAAGTTCTGGGGGCGTTTTGATGAAACGGACTTTCCTGATATTCCTGCTGCCGCTGACAATTTTTGCAGAGAATTCTCTCTTTTATACTCCGGACAGGATTGCTGCGGCAAAGGAAAATATAAACAAATATCAGTGGGCGCAGAAAATCCGTGACCGGATAATAAATGGAGATGTTCATAGATATTATATCGGCGCGGAATACACTTCCGCCCGGGAACTGGCAAAAAAAAGTGATGATTTCATCTGGGAACTTCAGCCGGATACCACCATCGGCAGATTTATTCCGGAAGAGACCAAAGCCCTGTGTCCCCAATGCGGACCGAAAGCCCGTAATATCAATTATTATTGCCCGTGGGCTATCGATCCGCTGAATAAACCGTACAAAATCCAGTGCCGCAATTGCAAATACTGGTTCCCCGATGAAAAATATCCGGACGACGGCAGCGGTGTTAAAATCAATGGCAAGTGCTACTATATGCTGCGGGAATATGCCCACTTTGTCTATATGTCATATGTCGGTCCCGGCGCGGCAGCTCTGTCACAGGCTTATTTGCTGACAGGCGACCGGGAATACGCCCGCAAAGCGTGTATTCTGCTCACCCGTGTGGCAGCGGTCTATCCCAATTACGATGACCGTTTCGCTTTGACCTGGTACGGTGAATACGGAGGTCAGGATCCCCGCAAACCTCAACATAAAGGCGGACTTATTTCCGACCGGATCTGGGAATGTTTTGCTCTGACCCGTTTTGCCCTTGCTTTTGATGCAGTGAAAAATTATCCGGAAAACGATCCGGAACTTGTCAAATACTTCCGGAGCAAAGGGATCGATGTCAATGATACTGCCCAATGGCGGGAATTCATCCGCCGTTCGATCTTCCGTCCGGCGGCACAGGCAATCTTCCGGAAAATGATCAAAGGCAATGATGGTATGCATCAGGCAGCTTCACTGGCGATAGCTCTGGCATTGAACGATCATTCACCTGACCGCCGTCCCAATTCCAGAGATTTGGTCGATTTCGTCTACCACTGGGATGGTCACGCTGCAAATGTTATCAACAATCTCATTCTGCCGGACGGCGGCGGTCATGAAAGTCCCGGTTACAATGGGCTGCGCCTTGAGTACATAAAAGTTGAACGTATGATGGAAGCAATCCGGCAAGCGCATCCGGATAAATACCCGTTGAAAAGATATCCGGAGATCTGGGCATCTCCCAAAGGGGAAAAGTTTTTTGAACTCTTTGAAAAACTGCTGCTTTCGGGTGTTTCCACACCTTCCATTGGCGACAGTGCCGGCAGATATCCTTTTCAGAATACTTTGAAAATGCCGGTCATTCCCATCCCGCTCAAACCGGAATTTTACCTTTTTGCCGCCAAACGTTACCGCAATCCGGCATTTGCTGCTGCGATATTTAAAAACGGCAGATTGTCCGGCGGAGAACTTTGGGAAAATATCCCGGAAGATGATTTACGCCAACTCGCAGCTCAAGCTCCCGATAAGGATGGTGAAAAGCAAAACCGGCTGCTGGACAGTTCCGGTATCGCCATCCTTGAATCCGGAAAAGTCCCTGAATGCCGCACCGTCATGCTCAATTATGCCGGTATCCGGGAACATTGGCAGGCGGATGTTTTAAGCATCAATGTCCACGCATTCGGCATGGAACATCTGCGGGATGTCGGTTATCCGGTCTCGTGGAATTTCTGCCGCCACTTCGACTACCACAATCTGGCGCATAATACCGTGACCATTGATGAAAAATTTCAGGATGGCGGTATCGGCAGAGCGTTGCTTTACTTCGATCTGCCGGGATTTTCCGGAATAAGTGCCGAACACACTGCCAACAATTACAAAAAGGCAAAGGATGGAAAGGGGCTGGCGGATATTTTCCGCAGAACAGTGGTGAAAAATGAACTTTCCGGCAATGATTTCTATGTGTTGGATATTTTTGACGTGGCAGGCGGTACGCAGCACGACCAGAGCTGGCATTCGCTTCCGGTGGAGATCGTTCCTCCGCAGCTGAATTGGAAAAAACAGTCCAAAGGCACGCTTGCAGGAGAAAATGTTCCGGAATTCGGAAGCTGGGTCGATCAATGGGGCGACAGCCGTTGTGATGTACCGTCATTTATCACCAATGTAAGCAAAGCTCCGCTTGAAAAAACTGCCGCATGGACGTGGAAATCAGGTCTGCCGGGCGGTGAAGCATTCAGAATACATATCGTTCCGGTATCCGGTACATTGGAAGCGATTATGGGTTCAGGGCGCACCCCGGTATGGCCCAAGGGTAAAAAGATAGACTATCTCTTTCTGCGGCGCAAGACCGGATTCCGCGAGCCGACCCGTTTTGTCACGCTTCTTGAACCATTCAGGAATACACCGTTCATCCGGGATATCAAGGTGATTTCGCGTTCACCGCTGGTCGTGGAAGTAATGCACAAAGACGGCAGTGACCGTTTTACGGTTTCTCCGGAAAAGAGTTCTGCGATCTCCATACGCCGCACTGCGAAACGCAAAGATGGTGTCCGCAGTGTCAGTGTCGGAGAAAAACTCTGCCGTACTGTGGTCAAAAAGTTTGATGGTGAAAAACGCACGCTGCTGCTTGACGATTTTAAAAACAGCAACGCTGTACTGATCCCGGGCAGAAAGATCAGAGTATTCAATCGTATGAGAAGCAATATGTTCACTATTGAAAAAGTTGAGAAAACTGCCGGAGGGTATGCCGTTACCATCGCAGAATATCCGTTGCTTGCCCGGGCGGTTTGTTCCCGGATAACTTCAGAAGGACAATTGAAATTGGATGCTGATCTGGTATTTGCCCGCTACATGGGCGGCGGCAGACGCGGTACTCATTACGTGGGTGCGTGGTTCACTGCCGATGGAACTTCTCCGCAGCAGCTGGCAGCGGCGACCGAAAACGGTCTTGTCACTCCGGTCAAACCTTTGAGTAAACCTGAACTTTATGTGAATAAAGAAGTTTCCATCTGGCAAGCCGGAATCGGTGATAGTGTGGAAATCGCGGTCATTGAGGAGAAGTGAAATATGATCTGGCGCATACCTGAAAAATTTCAAGCTGTAGATGCCCATACCCATTTAAATATGATGCCGGGCAAGGATTACAGTGCATTGCGTACTGAAGCGGCACTTGCCATGCTCGCTGACGGAGACCGGCTCGGTATTGAAAAATTCTGTATTTCCCTGCCGTATATGACACCGCAGGTCACTCCGGAAGAGTTCCGTAAAGGCAACGATATTATATTTGAAGCACTGAAACTTTCTCCGCGTTATACCGGGTTCTGCTTTATCGATCCGGCATTTGTCAAAGAGTCCTGCGATGAAATCCGCCGCTGTGTAAGGGATGGCGGTATGGCAGGAGTGAAACTTTATCACCAGTTCCGCATCGATGATCCGGTTTTTGATCCGGTATTCAAGCTGTGCGAAGAACTGGATTGTCCGGTACTGATGCACGCGGTCAAGGGAGAACATCCGAAAAATTTAAGCAATGCATCACACTTTCTGACTGCCTGCCGCCGTTTTCCCGGGGTTCGTTTCCTGCAAGGTCATATCGGAGGAGGCGGAGACTGGGAGTGGACATTGCGGGTATTGGAAGACAGTACGCCGAACCACTATATCGATACCAGCGGCAGCGTGATCGACCCCGGTATGATCCGTCGCACCGTGGAAGTAATGGGCAGTGACCGGGTGCTTTTTGCAACCGATATGTTCATTCCGGAGGGAGTGGGTAAGCTTCTCGCTGCGGGATTGGATGATGAAACGATGAAAAAAGTTTGCTGTGAAAATGTGAAAAAAATTCTGGCAGGAAGGCTCCGGTAATATGAATTTCTTTGATATAAACACCGCATTGGGGCATTGGCCGTTTCAACAACTCCCGTATGAAACCGTTGATGCACTCGAAGCTCGTCTGAAAGAGTATGGCGTTTCCGGTGCATTGGCAGTCAATACCCATGGATTGTTTTACCGGGATGTGCACAATGCCAATATCGAATTGGCACAATGGATATCCGGGAATAAATTTTTCATCGGATGCGCTTCGATAAATCCCGCCTATCCGCAATGGGAAAAAGATCTGCGCATCTGCGTGGAAGAATTCGGTTTCCGTGCGGTGCGGCTCACACCGTTGTATCACGATTACGATGCTGACGGAGAGTTGATGGATGAAGCCGTCAGTGCTGCCGAAGCATTGGGAATAGCTGTGCTTATACCCCAGCGGATCATGGATGTGCGGCAGAGACATCATCTGGATGTCGGAAACATCGTTATGCCGCAAACTGTATTTGCGCTTGCACAACGGCATCCGGGATGCCGGATCGTCTGTACTGAAACATTGATCGTTGATGAAGATCTGCCGGAAATTGCACCGCTGAAAAATCTTTATATTGAAACTTCCCGTCAATTGACCTGTTTTACCGGAATATTCCGCAGAATCGTGGAAACCGTCGGTGCGGAACGGGTAATTTTCGGTTCCGGAGCGCCTTTCAAAGAGGTGCTGCCGTCGGTCATCAAGATGATGGATGCCGGATTTTCTGCGGAGGAGTTTGAAAAGATCGCCTGTGAAAACAGTAAAAAATTATTGGAAAGGAAAAATGTATGATGAAAAAAATGTTCGTTACTCTGCCGTTGTTTCTCTCCTGTATGCTGGGTGTTGCTCAGGAATTGACCAAAGAACAGTGGGATAAAAAAGCACGGCCGTCCAAAAATGATCCTGCGGCAATGACTTTCAGCTCCAAGACGGTGTTGTATTCTATTGCAACTCCGTATATTCCAGTCGATCCGGCAAAGAAATACCGTTTGAGCGGTAAATTCCGTCTGGTCAATCCGCCGGCAGAAAAAGCCGGCAAACTTAAGTTCGGCATCCAGACCTATGACAAGAACAAACGTCCGATCCAGCCGGAACACACTGCTGTTATCAATCGTACTGCGACTGAACTTACCGCCGCTGCGGAATACGGTCAGAGTAGCGTTACGATTGCAAATGGAAAAACCTGGCGGATCGTTCCCAATTTCAGTTATATCGCCTTTAATGCCAAAGATGATTTCAGCGATCTGCCCAACCGTACCACCGTTGCAATAACTGCAGTCAAGATTCAGCCGGACGGCAAAGCGGTACTGGAACTTAAAGAACCGCTGCGGGAATTCTACGCCCCCGGCACCAAAGTGCGTATGCAGCACCGTCTGGCGGCATTCCTTTACGGGGGTGCGCTGAATCAGACGATGACTGGAGAATTTCAGGAATTTTCCGGGGAATTCACCGGCGAACAACGGGGATTTTCCCACAAGGCTTTCCGTCAGGGCACGGCATTTATTCAGGTTGTCGTTATGCTCGAAGGAAATGGTACGCTGGAATTCAAAGAGGTCAAATTTGAAGAAGTACGCTGACTCATCGAGAGTATAGCTGTTTTTCAGTGCAGTAACGGCAAAGTTTCACCCGGGCGGATTTTCGGAGTAACTTCCACAAATCCGTTGCCGTTACCGCTCAAAAATTCCACTGCAGCATTACACATCTCATCGTGCGGAATCGCCAGCGTTTCCAGAACCGGTGAAAAATAACTGCTGACTTGCAAACCATCCCAGGAGATCAACCCCGCATCTCCCGGGATATTTAATTTGCGTTCCAAGAGCAGCTTGATCAATTTGATACTCTGCAGATCATCGGGGATGCAAAGTGCGGTTCCCGGTTGTTCCATTATTATATTTTGAACATAATCAGCAAATTTTTCCAGAGAATCTCCACTTGAAACGCTGAATAATTCAATATTTTCCTGCTTGGCAACCACATCGGTTCCCGCGTTGGTATAAAACGGCGAACGGTAACAAAGTTTGCGATATCCTCTGGATGCGGTATGGCGGATCAGCATTTGAAATGCGTTGACCCGGTTGAAACCAACTGCTGAAACATTGGCAGCAAAAATATCTCTGTTCATTCCGTGTTCCCACCGGTGATCATAAAATAACCAGTTGATATCCGACATACTGCGCATATTTTTTTCCCACCAGTACAGCTCCTCTGGAGATAAGGTCGCCGCAAAGATTATAACCTTCGATACACGAAAGGTTTGAAGTTGCCGGATCGTCAGGCGGTTTTTTTCCATAGAATGCAGTGGCATAATCAGATAAGTAAGCTCCTGCTGTTCCAGCTGATCCAGCATCGAAAAAAATGTATTCCGATGATGTTCATACATTCGCGGCGGTATCAAAATCGCAGCGTCAGTACATATCTTACCCTTTAACGCCCGCCCGAAAAGCGAAGGAGTAAAATTTACCTTTTTGGCATAGGCGATAACTTTATCAGCCGTTTTTTCACTGATATGTCTGCTTTTCCATTGTCCGTTGAGGATATAGCTTACCGTACTGCGGGAAAGTCCAAGCTCTGCGGCAAATTCTTCCATTGTAGCAAAATGTTTCATTGTCTTTCTCTAAATTATTCAGTTCGATCAATTCGGTAAAACTATACTGCAGATTTCATAATACACGCATCGTAATATACCACATCAAAGGTATTTTTCAATATCGTTACTGAATATTTATTTGCCTTAGATTTTACATTTACAAGTACTACAATGTTTGAGAGTAAGGCAGTTTGAAGGGGGATAACTTATGAAATATCAAAAAATATACCCCGATATACACTTTTTTTTCTCCGGTAAGGAACTATTACTTGAATTTTTCGCTAATGCAGATTAAATTATGCGGTAGTTTACTTTTGTTCAACCAAATGAGGACATCCTTTGCTATGAAAAAATTACTATGCCATGGCAGAGTAAAGCATGACCGCTTTACACTTATTGAACTTCTTGTAGTAATTGCCATCATCGCGATACTGGCGGCGCTTCTGCTTCCGGCATTGCAATCTGCCAGAGAACGCGGCAAAATGGCCAACTGCCTGAACAATCTCAAGCAGCAGGGAACAGCTGTACTCGCCTACACTGACGCCTTTGGCGGATATTATCCCAAGCACACCAATAATCACAGCGGCAGACTTTGGAATGGTGTGCTTATCTGGCTCAAATTTATTGAAAAAGACTCATTCCTCTGTCCATCTTTGCCCACAAATACCATCGCCAACCGTCCGCAAGACTACATCAATTTGGAGAATGAGAGTTACAGTATGACCTACACCGGTTACGGTTACAACTGGGAGGGATTCGGTCATGCCCGTTATTCCCGTGGTAAACTTATGGGCGAAAACGATTTGGTCAATACCACCTTTAAACACGAATCAGATGTCCGCCGCCACAGTCAATGTTTTCTGGTTATGGATACACAATGCACCAAAAATGGCCTATCCAGCGGCATCTACCGGGTGTGTTCCACAATAAAAAATTCCAACAACGAGGGGTATCCTCACATGCGTCATAATAAAAATGTCAACATTCTCTATGCCGACTGTCATGCCAACAGCGCCCGGGCAAACAACACAACCTATCCGCTGGAAAATCTCAGCCAAAACTGGAAAGGCTGGTAATTCAACTGGTTACACAAAATAGAAAGATATTGAAAAATGAAAAAATTCACATTTGTTTTTGCCGGGTTGGTAATGGCGTTTCAGAGCTACGCCGCCAATGATCTTATTGAAATTAAAACTGTCAAAGATTTTCAAAACCGAAGGGGAGTTTCTGCCCAGCCGGAGGGGGTATTTGCCATATCCAGAGCATCATGGGTTGTTGCTAAAAAATATATTGATGTAACTCCGGATACAGAATACAAAGTTTCATGCTTTATCCGCAGTGCAAGCGATGCAAAACTGCGCATCCGTCTCGGTTTGTCTGTTCTCGGAGCGGATAAAAATCCGGTATTTTTTTCCGGTGTAAATCCGGTCAAAAACACCGAGGCTGTATTGGTCGCGCCAGTGGAAGCGGCACAGAATTTTATCATTGTTAAAGATGCTTCAAAATGGCTTCCCAAACTGCCTTCCCGTATCGTCTACGATGCCGACCCCTCGGGACAATTGCGTGACATTCCCAACAACTCCTACCTTGGAAACCGGGTCATCTCTATTGTGCCCCACGAAGGCAATTTCAAAATCACTTTTTCCGGCAAAGCCGGTGTTGAATTGCCTGCCGGACACGTTGTTCGGCAGCACGCCGACGGCCGCCGTGCCATCCTCGGACCGCAGATCTCTATCTCAGGCGAATGGAAAAAATATGAGTTTATCATCGTTAAAGGCATCTCTCCTGATGCCAGAGTGACCAATAAACTTTTCCCCGGCGTTGCCAAAATATCTCCGCTTTTGGTTGTCCCCGGAGCGATCAATATCAAAGAATTCAAATTGGAGAAAGTAAAGTAAAATGAAGTCTTTGCTTGCTTTTTTCGCCGTCTCAGCAGTATTTTATTCGCTTAATGCCAGGCCGATGCCGGATGCGGAAGCGGTCAAATATTTAAAAAAACTCGCCCAAAGCAGTAAAAACTATCAACGCCGTGCCGACAAAACCTATTTTTTCAGCCGTGCCCAACTCAAATACGGCTTGGAGCGAAACGATTATCTGCGACGGTGGTGCGACCGCCCGCTGATGCAGGATTCATCATATTCGCGGTCAGGGATTTTTGAGCGCAGTTACAGCGGCACATACAGCACAAAAGGTTTTATAAATCCCAAAACCTTCGCGGTGGAAACAGCCTTGCTGAAGAAATTCAACTTCGCCGGATTTGCCTTTTTTCCGGAAACCTCCGGACGGGCCAATATTTATGACCATGTCGGTCAGCCTTACGCCGCCCCGATAATCCTGATGCCGGAATATGCCGGAGGAGCAAATCTCAAAGATTTGGACCGGCGCATGGTTCTGGCGGAACAGGCGTCGAAATCTCCGCACACCTTCCGGATCAATGGCAAAGTGGTCATCACCAGCTATCCGGCCTCTGCAGACTCCCGCCCGTGGGCGGCATTGAAAAAACGGTTGATCGAAAAATTCGGCGACAAATTTATCATTATGCCGTGGACCGTTATCTCTTACGATCTCAAACCCAGCGGAAAAGATGGCAAATACAGCGTTGCCGATATAAAGAAAATGGAGGAAAATCTCCGAACCATTCTCCGTAATGTGGATGGGTTCTATCACAATGCTCCCCCGTTCCAAAACCGCCGTTATCACTGGGAATTTGACAGGGAAGTGCTTATCCCCATTATTCACAGCGTTATGAGTGAGCCGGAATTCAAAAATAAATATCTCGGCTGGGGAACCAAGGTCGGACATATGAATTGCCACTCTCAACCCTATGCCGTGGATGCTTACGGCACCAATACTCTGCGCGGCACCGTTGGTGCGGCAGTAATGGCAAAAGCCGATTTTGTCAACTGCGTCGAATGGGATGAAGAGAATGAAAACACCTGTTTCCGTCCGCTGACGACGACCGGTTTTTCCACCTTGCGCATCTGCCGGGCATTTGAACAAATTGCCAATAACAAACCTTTAACTCCTCTTCCAGGCGATAATACCGCATTGCCCAATCTGGTATTGAGTTACTCCCGTGTCATGGCGGCAGGACAACTTATGGAGTTTGAAGTGGCAGCAATCCCCGATGGTACCGGCAAAAAAAGCACCGTAAAACTGGAGTTGGCGGACAACGATGGAAAAATTGTCCATCAGTTCCCTGAATTTTCCATTGATTTCAAAGATGTCAATGCTGAAGTTTTGACTCTTTCCAGTGAAAAACTGCTCAAATACCGTTTCCTCAATCCGGTTCTCACGGTGAACGGTCGACGTTTTGACCGGGGATTTCATCCCATTGAGTTGCGCACATGGTGGCACTGGGATTACCTCTGGGCAAAACACGTTCTGCGGGATATGCCGTTTGATACGACTGCCTCGATCAAGCTCGGCGAAACCCGCCAAGACGGTTTTATCGAAGCCGAAGTTAAAGTAAAGTCCACCCGCCCCCTGCGGAGTGTGGAAATTATCAGTGGCGACAATCTGGTCGTTTACAGCCACAGCCCGGCCGGTTCTCCCTTCCGAAGCGATGATAAAGTTGCCGGATTCCGCTTTTCCATGCAGTCGGTAAGCAAAAGCGACATCATGCTCAATGGCAAAATTAAAATTTTGAATGCTCCGAATTGCGTCCCCTCTCCGATGCGTGGACATATCGTCTGGAACAAGAATCATTGGAAAGTTTCCGCTCAGCCGCTTCAAGGCTCACCGGTTCACCGGTTCTTCCAGATGCCCCGCGAAGAGGCGGAACAGGCGGTAATGGAGATCGATCTCCCCGGTTTTGTTGAAAATGCCAAAATCCGCCTTGCCGATGTATTGAAATATGGTTCGATCGGAATCGCAGGCAGATACAGTTCCAACTTTGTCGTAGCGGCGAACAGTTTCCAGGATCGGATGCCGGAAGTTTTGGGCGGCAAAGAATATAATTTCAAAGTTCTGCTCCGCCCCGATATGCCTGATGCAGGATATTTTGTACAGACGGTGGATGACCAGTTCCGGCTTTTCCGTTCCCGTAAAATAACCAACTTCAAACCGACCGGGGTGATGAAAAAATTCAATGTCTACTCCGTCGGCAGCGAATGTACCGTCAGTGCGGAGGCCGATGCCGGATATCTGCAGAGTGTTGAATATGATTTCTCCGGACACCGCGGCTCGGTGTTTCCGTGTCGGGCAGGAAGCCGTTGGGACGGCATTTTAAACGGTCAGGTACCAT
>JAZONW010000059.1:0-5589 GCA_045654745.1 Victivallaceae bacterium
AGGGTGTCTTCGGAAAACGGTTCAGAACCGCTGCCGTAAACGCCGCCGGAAGAGATATAGAGCAGTTTTTTCGCGCCGCATTTACGGGCAAAATCCAACATCTCCTGCGTGCCGCGAACGATGATATCGTGCAATTCGACATCGTCCGGCTGATCGATCAAGGGAGTTGCCGCATGGATGATGTAATCAAATTTCTCCTGACACGCAGAAAGGTTCCGGACATCTGTTGTCAGGAAACTGACATTGGGCAAACGGTATTCCGGATGCGCAGCAAGGAACGCATCCGCCCGTCGGGAAAGCATAGTAAAGCTGCATTCCTGCCAGTTGCCTGCGGCAATCATATCCAGAAGAGAACAACCGAAAAATCCGGTTCCGCCGGTGACAAGTATCTGCCGGTTATGCGTCATTTCATCACCCTGTATTGTCCTTAAAACCGTTTTCAATGCATCACCGTGTATTCCAGCGGAGCTTCAGCCTGTATAGCCGGCGGGATTTCAGTTCCGCCGAGAGGTCTTCCCTCACAATACCGGCAAGCGCCGATCGCATTATTGCGACGAACATAAGCCGCAAGCATTTTTCTGGTCAAATCCGGATCGTTTATGTCAATACGATCCTCCGCAAAATCAGGGATCGCTCTCAGTCGGTCTGCATTTGCAGAAAATGGGCAGCGGTAGAGTTGTCCGCACATCATAGTAAACGCATTTTTCACGCAGCATAAAGCAAAAATATTTTCCACTTCATCATCATTGCGATCCCGGAGATAAATTTTGGAACAATCTGTCCATCCTCCAGCCGGTAATCTGGTAAACGGAATATTCAATTCTGCCAACTTATCACACAACCGGTCGATCTGACGCGAAAGCTCTCCATAATCAGTTATAATCAACAAGGTTTTCGGATGCTTAAGCACCTCAAACCCCTCCGGAGATGGCATTATTGTACCATTTGTATATATCACAACCCGATGCAATTTTGGCTCTTTCAACGCATAACGCATGACATCAGTCCAACGGGGATTCAAAAACGGTTCGCCGCCGATCAACCGGAATTCATTTATTTCATCAACATTTTTGCACAAATTTTCAATTGAACAAATTATATCTTCTGCGCTGTAAGTCCGGGGTTTTTGATAATACTGCATCAAATTTGAACAATCCCGGCAGCGCAAAGAACATCGTTCTGTCAAAACAACATCCACACTGCGAATAAATATTTTCTGCGGATCAATAAAACTGTCGTGTGCCAAAACACAAGTCCCGATAACATAATCGACAAAACCTGCCGGTTTGGAATATTCCCATTTGAACACATCAATATGGCGCAACAAATCTCCTGCGGGCAGATAATCAAAATACTCCAGCTTTCTCAACTGTTCCACAACATCTGCTATATCGATAACACAAATGATAAACTTTGCCTGAACAAAGCGTTCTTTCAACTCCGACACGTGAACTATATCGACACCCAACAATTTCTTGCCGCATTTTGAACGGTTGTTATCACAAACAGCTGCAACAGCAATATCCTGTTCTTTCAAGGTGTGCAAAACTGCTTCACCGGCGATGGAAGCGCCAAAGATGATCAACGGAACAGAAGATTGTTTTAATTTTTCAAACATTCTTTTTTACTCCTGTTTTTTTCCAACACCACCAATCAATAAGCAATGCGGATCTCAGTTTCAATAAAAAGGGCAGGATCCGGCTTTCCCCCGGTTCAACTTTGTAATGCCGCAATCCAGCTCCGACCGCTTCATCCTTCATTACCGTTTTTATCAACTGTTTCAAATAAACACGGTCGACTTGAACCGGCGCTTTACCATTACGGAAAGCGTTATAATACAACATAAGCAGCCGCACAGCAGAATATACTGCCCCCCGCTCATATTCCTGCTTCAAAATCTCCGGAGCCATATTTTCCTCCAAAATATCACGGATGATATCAAGCACTCTCCGGAATCCCAATGGCGCGAAAAAGACCTTGCTTCCGCCTGAAGAAACATTACTGTGTATATGATAATTGTATACTTTCTCATGCAGATAATAAAAACTTGAGATCACCTTCATATATTCCAGATTGAAAACAGTATCTTCCCAAGTTTCCAGACTTTCATCAAAAACAACAGCAAACTTTTCCAATACTTCGCGGGAATAGAGTTTGCCCCATACATTCACCGGCTCTGCACATCCGCGCGGTTTATGTAAATATTCCGCCAGCAAAGCGCAAACCCCCTGCCGGTCAAGTAATCGGCTAACCGGAGCAAACCAACTGTTTTTCCGCCTGTCATCATCTGCTGTAATAATGGAAAAATCACCGACTACCATCTCCGCATTACTTTCTGACGCTGCATTATACAACATTTCCAATGCCGCGGGGGGGATTGTATCATCCGCATCTGCAAAAAAAACATACTGACCTTTGGCATGCTGTAATCCGGCATTTCTTGCAGCCGAAGGACCATAACCGGAACTGCTAATGCAACTGAAACGGCAATCATCCATCTGCTCGCGCCACAACTGAACTCCGGCATCTGTAGAATGGTCATCAACCGCAATAACCTCAAATCTGACAAAAGTCTGCTCTTTCAACGAAAGAAAAAGTGATGGTAAAAACGGTTCTGCATTTTTAAATGGCACAATGACAGAAATAATCGGAGTATCAACCATTGTCATCATTCCTCTTCCGGATTATCATCTGATGGGAAATTGATTTTTTCTTCCTCAACAACCAATGGACATTTTTTCACCTGCAACCAAATCGCGCCGATATATTCACCAAGGATACCGACAAAAATCAATTGAATCGCGGAGAAAAAAAACAATCCGATGACCAGCGGAGCCATACCGACCTGAAAACTGTTCCAATTGCAGCACTTGTAAATAAAATATCCGATTGCAACAAAAATGCTTAAAACAGCAATAAAGAACCCGGAAAAAACAGCCATTCTCAAAGGCAGGCGACTGTGATGAACAAATCCGGTCATTGCATAATCATAATAACTCAAAACATTGTACGAGCTTTTGCCATAACGGCGCTCTTCCTGAACATATGGGATGCGTGCAACTTTAAAACCGATTTCACTGACCATACCACGGAAGTACGGATATGCCACATCAAATTTATGCAGAGCATCCATAACTTTTTTATCATATAAGCCGAATCCGGAATAGTCATTTATCAAAGGATCGTCAGTACAGCCGGACAATAAACGGTAAAAACTTTTTCTTACTGTCCGCATCAGCCATTTCTCCCGGTCATATTTCTTAACGGCACAAACAACATCAAAGCCAGCCTCCCAGCTTTTGATCATCTCGGAAATCACTTCCGGCGGCTCCTGCAAATCAGAGCAAATCGTGACCAATGCATCACCGGTTGCATGAAGGATCCCATTAAATGTCGAACGCACCACGCCAAAGTTTCGCGAATTGAATATACAGCGTAACCTCTTATCTTCGGCAGCCAGTTCACGCAATATATCCCGGGTGCGATCCGCAGAGCAATTCTCCGCGATGATTATCTCATAATCATAATCATCCTGATGCTGTTCCATGACCTTTCGTATGCGATTGTAAAACTCCCGGATATTCTTTTCTTCATTGTAAGCTCCGGATACAATGCTTATCACCTTTTTAGTTCTGCTCATTTATAAAATCACTTTCCTCAAAAACATCACGCCAGCTGACCGGTATTTTTTTTCCATAAAATTTACTCATATAATTATGAATAAAGTAACGGTTATGTCCTGCCAGACATTTATTCTGCCGGGTACCGAAGAATTTGATGTTCATACCGCGTTTGAGAATTGTATCCAAACTCTCTTCAAAAATATTGCCAATTGAGATATGAATAAATCCGCAAGGCAACACATCTCCATAAGCCGTTATATGCAAGATCGAATCAACCGCAGCACATCCGCGATCGATGCCGTAAGTCGGGAATGTATCAAGATGCAATGCCGGATATTCTTCATGCACCTGCTTGAGAAAATCCATATCTTCATCATCGATCAGGACTTCGGTTTTTCCCTCCCACTTGCCAATAGCTTTGGCGAGCATAACATCAACTGCGAATCCGTTTTTCTGACCGAAATCAGCGAGCTTTACAGTTTGATCGCTCCGGCAATTCTGGTGCGATATGACAGTTTGGATAACAGCGCTCAATCCGGCTTTTTGCGCGTAAAACAACGCTTTCACAGCCTGTTCAAAACAACCTTCATTATTCCGGTTTTCATCATGTTTGGCAGGATCAAAATCATCTATTGAAATTTTTATCTTATCCAATCCGAGAGATTTAAGTTCTTTTGCCCGCGCTTCTGTGAGCAACAGGCCATTACTGCTCATTGCGAGATGAAATTTATCCGGCTGCAACGCGGTGATCACATCATTCAAATCAGGAAAAGTTAACGGTTCTCCTCCTGAAACGGTAAACTGGCACAACCCCAACATATCAGCCTGATTGCTGAGATCCCGCAATTTTTCAGGAGAAAGTCGGGTATCTTTGGGTGTCATTCTTGACACCATACAATGAGAACAATGCAAATTACAACGATAACTGTATGCCAAGTCGATCATCGGCGTTGGAATTTTATTTTCCACCCGTTCTTTTATCTTGATGACCTTATCGTAAACCAATGGCTTTTCACGGCGCAATTTTTCCCGCTTGGCATTTTCCACAGCCTTTTCTGAAGCTGAACTCATAGTACTTGTTTCCTCTTTTTTGCGTTCAACAATTTTTCGACCGGAAAACCATCAATATTGTCCCGGGTATAGTGGTCACTCAAATATATGTCACAACTGCAGCAGGATGAGTTTTCATGTTTGCGATTCTCAAGCTGCATGATTTGAAAATCCAGCCACTCACTGGAATTCCAGATATCATACAAAGAGTTTTTCTCCATATTCCCGAGATTGGTTCCACCAATATAATCCACACAACACGGCGAAACATCACCATTACAACGCACCGCCATCGTGGTAAATACCATCGGACAAGCGATTTTAGCAGAACTGTTCCGCTTGAAGTCCGCAGCAGCTTTTTCCGTATCTGCGCCGTAAATACGATCGACAAAACTCTCCTCTCCGGTTTTTATCCAGTTATGGGGCTTGTCCAGATATAATTCATCAGCGACATCCTGATACATTAGTTTAAATGCCTGATTCTGCTTTTCGTCAAAAGTATCGAGCATTTTGGGACTGACAAACGGACGTTCGGAACCGAGTTTTCTTTTGATCTCCTGCAAAACAGCAAGATTGTGATGAATTTGCTCAGGAGTGATGGGAGAAGATGTTATTTCCCGGTGGCGATCGGTGTCAGCAGAGTAGATTGAAACCCGCAGATAATCCAGTTGATATTCGACCATTTTTTCAGCGACAGCCGGTGTAAGCAGAGAAACATTTGAAGTTGTTTCAATACGGTCAGCGATATCAGCTTCCCGGGCGATACGGAGCATTTCAGAGAAATCCGGATTTACCAGCGGTTCGCCATAAAGACTGAGTTTCAAAACTTTAAGTTTTTCGCCCTCCCACTCTTTAAGCTGCTGAATAATCTTTTTAAATCTCTCCAATGGCATATTGCCTTTGTTACGGGTAAAAT
>JAZONW010000060.1:0-17220 GCA_045654745.1 Victivallaceae bacterium
CGCAGTACCCATTCTTTCTTGGAAATGTTGCAGTCGCGAAAAGTGCCGGCGAACTTGAAGACTCCTTCAAAAACACGTCCGTGGATCGCCGCCAAGCCTGCCGGAGAAAAAGAGAAAGTTTGTTCATTGAGCAGCTTGGTAATGTTGGCAGAAACCTTGTCAGCTTCCTCGCTTCTGGCGGTATCATCAGAACGGTCGGATTTGGTATTGTAATAGGAATCCAGCAGATGACGGACTTCATCAATGGTGATGTCACCGTCGATGTGGCGTTTGGCAGTTTCCAGAAGGTAGGCAGAAGGAGTCAGACCATCGACCTCCTGAAGTCCGATAGCCGTCTTCCAAGCCTGAGCCTTATCCCGCTTGCCGGGCTCGCCCTGCAAAAGATATTGATCAAATTCCTCGTATTTCATAAAGTTTCATGTCCTCAACTTAAATATACTCCGCTTTATTGAATAATCAAAGCAGTTTTTCAGTAAAAAACCATTTGGAATGCTCTTCATCCCAAACCGCCCGAACCTCCCAGTCATTAAAGAAGCGTATGGATATTGGGGGCATAATTAATTTTTCTTTATCAATTATTCAATTTGGCCTTAATTTTTCTTGCAAATTCACCGAGTCCGTTTTGGTATGCCCAATCTAAAGCCGTTTTGCCCTTATTATCTTTTATTGATAAATCTGCACCAGCTTCAAGCAATAACTCGAACACCTCTATGGAATTATGTTGAACAGCCACGATCATTGCGGTAGAGCCATACTCATCTTGCAAATTAAGATTAGGAGAATACTCCAATATTATTTTGCATGTTTTATGATGATTGTAACGGGCGGTATACATTAGTGGAGTAATAGCTTTTAAATTAGCTTTATCAGGATCGGCTCCATAAAATAAAAGTGTTTTTGCGATTTCAGCTTCATCTTGAGCTGCCGCTGCCAATAATGGACTCCAAGCGCGGCTAAGTAAGTCATTTAAGTTACATCTTTCTAGTTGCAGCAACAAAGATACTATGAAGTGGAATCCAGCAAAGACAAACTTCGTGATAACTGCTGTTCGTGTTTGTAGAACATTTTTATATTGATCTACGGCGACAACAAACACTGTAGCCCAAAAGATGGATTCTTTTAAAAGTTCCTCTTCATCAGCAATTGTTTTTTCCATTTTCAATTGCAAAAATGCTTCATGTGCGAACTGCAATGGAATCTTTAATTTAGCTGCGTGCCCCATAAAGTTAACATCAACGAAAATAAAATCATTGATTTTTTCTTGATCAATATGCTTGAATATTGAAATGTCAATAATCTCTTCCGTTTGCACATAAATTGTTCGAAATTCATCTCTGGCAACGCGCTTTGCTTGTTGTATATTAGTTTCATCATTGTTTAATTTGGCTGGAAGGATGAAGGGAGCGGCGTATATTTCATATGCAAGATTATCAATTTTATCTACCATTTTACGCTGCCATTCTATATCATCAGGGGTTAGCGTAAACTGACATCTTGCAAAGAAATATATTGCTGTTGTGAAAAATGCTAAGTATAAATAAATAGTTGCCTGTTTTCCCCACAGAAAATTTATCACAACAATCAATCCCATTATCAGCAAAAATCCCAATCCATCTAAGCGCAAAGACATTTTTGTCATAATTGGAATTCGTAATGTATGTACCTTTCTTGCATATTCTTTGTTGCGGATAAATCTAAATTCATTGCGTACATTTGAGCACACTCCACCAAACATTGCTCCTGCCACAAACATTGCTAACCATTGCCAGCGTGAAACAGTCTGACATAAAGTATGCTGAACAACACTTGGATACGTGGCTAACAGGATTACAAGTGAGCCAAGTAAACAAGATGTATATTTAAGCACATCTGAAATATCTTTTGAGATTTTACGGTAACGTAACCATTCAAAATCTAAAACAATATTCCCAGCAATTATCACACCAAACAATATTTTTTTAAACACCGCTATATTTTTTACAACAATATTTGTAAATGGTATAACACCTTCATTTGTTGTGCAGCCAATATAAGAGTAATACAACAACGCACAGGATGTCGTAATGATAAAAACCGCTATCGTATAAAATCGTGTTGAGAGTTCTTTTACCTGTTGCTCTTCATTCTTTTGTATTTTACTCATGCCGACTCCATTATCCAGCTTATTTTTTACAGCACTGTTTTGTTGCGGCGATTTTGCGGTCGCTGTACTGAACAACGTCTTTGATAATCAGTTTTTGGATGGCTGAAATAAAGGTTGCCATAAACTCAAAATCAATTGCACCTTTTTTTACAGGAAGCTGAATAACATCACTTTGAATTTTCTTAAAGCTAATGCTATCACCCCACGAGTATTTATACCCTAAGCCACATTTAATGCATGATATACAAAAGAGTTGTGTTATCAAGGTCGCATTCTTTGAGTCTTTGAGATACAACGCTAAATTATGGCTGTCATTGGAATAAAAATCATCGCCTTGATATGTGACGACAAAGGTCTTTCCCCCGATAAAAATGCAATTACCTTTGTCTAAATATTTCTTATTATATGAAATATATGAACTTATTGCATTGTTGTCTGCGCTGGCACATAGATACGGCGTACCATTTTCTTTAACTTCAACATCGCGGGATAAGATGCATTGAGTGTTTTTTACTTTGAAAACATCAATCAGTTTAAACTCCTGCCAAGTTTCGCCAGAACCATTTTCAAAATCTTCCAATGCTTTTTGTTCAGCAACAGTCAACTCATAGTCTTTCAATCCTGTTGCGGTGAGATAAGCTTCCAGCTCAGCTACACGCTGAGCTTCCAGCTCAGCTACAAACCTCTCCATAAAATCAAAATCAATCTCTCCGTGTTTAGTCGGAAGAAAAAATTTCACATTTTGTGCTTTAGTCCAATGTCGACAATAACCCAATTGGGGAATTGCTTTTTGCCATGCTGAACATATAAACAACAGAGCTTCTACTTTTTTAAATTTAGGAACCAGAACTTTAACGTTGTCCATTACACAAAAATCAGAAGTTGCGATATGCATCGCCCTTGTGTGATCGCCAAAAATTAAATATATAGGATTTTGCTGGTCAACTACATAATCCGCTTGATATTCAGTGTACCCCTTGATACCATTGTTTGTCGTGTCAGAAGAATAAACTGCCACATTGCCATTGGAAGACAAATTTTCTTTGGTTAATTTTCGTCTTCCTTTTAATGGTATAAACAAATCTTCTATTTTATATTCGCCCCACTCAACTTGGCTTAACATTTGGTTAAGTGGGGCATCTATTTTCCCAGGCGGTCAGGCTCCCCAGCATTTTGTTTTAATAGATTTGAAACTTCCCATGCCAAATAGTCGCTGACGGTTTTCTTGAAATCTGCAAGAGTAGGTTTTGTATCGACCGGAGCAGTCTGATTCCAGTCATTACCTTTTTCTGGATCAATATGACCTTCGTAATACTCTTTTTCTGTAAAGATACTCAACTTGTGTTTCCCGAAATGGACTAAATCTACCACTTCTTGATAACGCTCTTTGGCTCTGTCAGTATCTCGCAGATTGCCCTTAGCTTTTGCTTTTTTACGGTTGGTTCTGGTATAGCCATCGGTGGAAAAGTCAATGAATTTGACAATATTGTCCTTGTGGTGAGCTTCTCCTACTTTGAAAACATAGATGTTGGTCTGAACACTCGATTTGCCAATAAACAAGTCTATCGGCATTTTGATACTTGCCAAGAGAGTATTGTTTTTCAAAATCTCGGTATTGTAACTGACAGCCTTTCCTGAGCCTGCTGAATTTTGGATAATAATGGCAGCATATCCTTTCTCCATCATAGAGAGGGCTTTTGCAACAAAGTTCATCCCGTTACCCGGAGCTGAATATGGCGGATTCAGAACAAATGCAGTCGCAGGAAACTTTTCGTTAGTTTTACCGAAGCCATAATTACCGTTGAATTTTAAAGAATCTCCATTCAAGATATTGGAACATCCGTCTCCCATGAGGATCATATTTAGAATGGCTAACATATAAATTCCCGGCAAATGCTCTATTCCAAGCAGTTGTTCTGCTTTTATGGTCAGCTCTTTTTGCACCAATTCTTCAGGTGATTTTATTTTTTCTTTTGCATCGATCAACATTTCATTCATTGCAGCAACAAGCAGACCCGCTGAGCCGGTCGTAAAATCCCACACATAAGAGTCCTTATTCACTTTGGCAAGTTTGGAAAGTAATGTTGCGACATAAAACGGAGTCAGAACGACATCATTTAATTTATCTTGCGAGAAGCCTAACCAACTATACATTTCATTAAAAAGCTTGCCAGTAAAATCTGTGGTAAGACCAATTTTATAATAAATCCCCAAGTCATCAACGATTTTCGTAAACACTCGTTTTAATTGACTTTCTCCATTTTCAACTCTATTGATATTGTCCGTAGTTAGAGTGTTTTCAAGTGTGCGAACAATAAGATTCATTTTATCCTTCGGGAGTAATTTATGTTCCAGAAACACCTTGATTTTCCGAACCATAATTTCACCATCAGTATTACCGCTTTCGGGTGAGGATTTTAAATCAGATTTCTCAAGCGGTTTTACTTTACCTGGAATTCCCAAGGTCGCAATGATCGAAGCAGCAACAAGATAAACTCTGTCGTTTTCACCTAAACCGTTTTCATTCTGATAAATGTCATTATTCAGTTTGACAAGGCTGATATTGATTTCGCGTTCCCGCTGTTCCTTGAGTCTTTCAAGTGCTTCCGGAGTTAATTGCTGATTCTTGACTTTTTCAATGAATGCATCAAAATGATCGGCTTTCAGAAAAGACAAGTCGGTATATTCACCAACTTTCTGACCGATACCATAGTTGTTTTTGGAAACGTAATATACACCTATCTCATGCTTAAGCTTTCCAGTTTCATCTTTGAAACCGGTTACACCGATTGCAATGACATCGCTGTAATCAGTATGGTGCAGAATAGCATTTGCGTAATGAACAGCCCCGTTGACAGCATAAGAATTGATGTTGCTTAAATTAGGTTCGTTTTTGGCAGTTCTGTTGTCAACTTGACCATTGGCATCGAGTTTAACCAGTTTGTCTCTGTATCCTTTGTATTCGATAAGGATCGGATAGAAATCCAAATTTTTATCTCTCAACAGCAACTTTGCATCTGGACGATTACCGCCCTTGCCACCGTTTTTTGAATAGTAATCTGCAAGAGCCTTATCTATTTCCGGACTTAATTCTTCTTGTTCAAGTTTATAGTCCAGCTTATACTTCTTTAACCATCCATTCGCCAAATCTGCGATATTTGGCTCAACTGACTTGCTGCTGTTCATATTCATCTCCATGAACTATACTCTAATATTCCCCAGTAATATACTGCATAGAACCGTGTTTTTCAAGTTAAAACGGTTGTTTAATGCTTTTTTCTGGCAGTTGTAAAAAGGAATAAATTTGGCGGCAATAAATATTTAATTTTACTGAAAATGTTGAAAAGTTGTCAAACAGAGAACGATTCTACTTGATTTTAGGCGAATTTTGTAGGAAATATAGCAGGGTCTTTCTGTTTATTACATAATCGCTATGATATAACAACCGCAACAGCCCGGGAGGGATGTTGCGGTTGTGAGGTTTTTATTGCAGAAAGTTATGCTGAAATCACTGTTTCTTTTCAGCTTCGATCTTTTCCATCGCAGCTTTATCAGCCAGTGAAAGGTTTCCTTCCACCCGGCCGTTGTCCAACGGACTGGCAATTCTTTCAGCAAGGGCACGGAACATACGGCGGAGATCGATCGTACCGCAAATACTGAACCATATCGCCGTAATGACTGCCATCGTGCCGGGGATGATAAGGAAGGTGATCAGGAAGTACCAGCCCCACCATGCGAACGGCCACGGATCGATCAGGTTCCAGATCAGAACAATGATGAATGTTCCGAGGAACCGGTAGATCACCGAGTAAACGAAGTATCCCCAGGCGATCACTTTGTCACCGGTAGTGTATTCCGGAGTGATGCCGATAAGTTTATTGTAGATATTTCTCCATGACCACACGCTGACGATGGTGCGCTTGCCGTCAATGGCATATATGCCGCGATGGAGCATACGATCCAGATTGAACGGTTCTTTGCAGCTGAGGAACGAAACCACCCAGTACAATATCAGCGTGGTCATCATGGTGATGAAATACCATTCATAACTGCTGATCGGACACTTTACAGCATTCATCCGCCAGACGACAATGGGTTCAAATGGACCGGAAAGCGTTTCAAGAATTTTGGCAACATTCTTATCCCAGCCGTTGGATGAAAGCCAGGGATATACCATATTGGCCCAGTTGCGCTGGACAACAAGACCGATGATCGCCATCGACATACCGGTAACCAGACTGGTCCACGCACCTTTGGTCGTTCCGTAGCGGCTGTACAGACCGAATACGATCACCGGACCGCAACCGCCGATCCACAGCGTGCAGACTAGTGTCATATACATGGTAATATAATCCAGCTGGGACATAAAACTCGACCCCAGAAAGAAGAATATACCGACACCGATCGCGGACAGGCGCAGCATCCACATATGCTGTTTCGGAGTCAGCTCTTTTTTGATCATCGGCAGGAAAATATCCTGACTGATCGTCACTGTCGAACTGAATATACGGGTATCATCGGTCGAAACCATCGCCATAAGCATCAACAGACAGAATAAGCCCAGCATACCCGGCGGCAGCATCTGCCGCAGTGCCATCGGCAGCATCTGCTGATAGTAAAGCGTGCGGAACTGCTGGAAAAGTGAGTTTTTCTGTCCTTTATTTCCTTCCGCAGATACTGTTTTGTAGATCGTATCCAGATAGATTGTATCAACATTCTGCTTTTCAGACAACGGCTGATCGGTGGCTGGATTATATTGCGGAGCAGTCACTTTGCTGATATTTTCGTTGACTTGGGCCCGCAGTGAATCGTTTGAGATCAATTCGTTTGATATTTTCCGGGTCAGGTTGGTTCTGATTTCGTGCGCCTGGGAACTGAAGCGATAATGGGTCAGGAAGGTCAGGATAGCCACGGCAATCAACACATAAAGCACCTGTCCCATTGCAGTACGCCAGGTGCCGAGCAAACCGGACATTTTCTGTTCATGGGGAGATTTGGCAGCGGTGGATGCACCGCCGTTGCCGGCCCAGCTTGAACGGTGCAAAAAAGTTCCGACGACACCGGTCAGCAGCAAAAACAAATTGAATTCACGCAATTCATAGATATCGAACGGATTAAGAAAGTTTTCACCTTTCACACGGTTTGCCATCACCGGCATGATCTCTTCCGACCAGGAAAATTTGTACAGCACATAGACCACGAAGATCACCATCAGCGGATAGCAGATAAAGCCCTGAATGGTGTCGGTGACGATGATCGACAGCGAACCTCCGATACAGATGATAAATATGGCGATCGACAACAGCAGCAGCATCAAAGCATTGAAGGTCGGAAATTCAACACCGAATACTTGAAAAGTTTTCGGAAGATCAAGAAAGTAAATGAAAAAACGCGCCGCCAGTGACGGCATGATCATATTGGCACACATTTCCGTAAAACTGCGGAGTATTGCGGCAAAGATTCGCAGTTTGCGGCTGTAACGCAGTTCCAGAAACTGTCCGATACTCTGTGCCTTGGTTTCCCGGAAGCGGTAGGTGCAATACCCGAAAAGACTCAGAATCACCGAAAGCGGCAAGGTGATCGTCTGCCAGAACGAGAGCGCAAATCCGGTTTTGTAGTGGATCTCGACATACGCCAGCAAACTGATTATCGACAACGCATTGGCAATATCGCCGACGGAAAGCACATAACGGCCGCAGACCCGGCCCGCAGACAAAAATGTCGTTATGTCCTTTAAATAGCGTCTTGTATACAACCCCATTCCGAGGACCCCGGCAAATGGCACAAGCACAATCAACCAATCAAACCAACTCATAAAACTCCTTTATATTTATTTAGAAAAAATTATTTATTCTATTGTACCGCAAACCGGTTTGTCCAATGAACAATTTTCGATTTCGATCCCGTGATTGCGATGCAGCATCACAGAATATTTCCACTCTGAAGCGAAATCACCCCAATCAACAGAACATTTTTCAAATCTGACATTGCGGGCATGCGCGACATAGATCGCACAATCCGGAACCTCTTTCGACCACAGACTGTAGGGGCCGACGGGATCGGATGAATGTATCTTCATCGTTCCGGTGCAGCTCATTTTCATATCGGAAAATGAAAAGTTATCGATCCCGGTTTCCGCACATCCGCAGATAACAGACGGCATTTTGAATGTTCCGCGGATGTTGCGGAACGAAATATTGCGGATCTCTTTTGCCGCCGGTTCCGGTGTGGCGCCGCGTACCTGACTGGAGATGAAAAACATCCGGTCAGCATCCATCTGCAGATTTTCAAAGCAGATATTTTCGATCTCTACTCCGCGGGTGGGATCGGTGCTGTAATTCGAGTTGAAACCGATCGCATCACGGCAATTATGGAAGACGATGTTGGAAACGTTGATGTTGCGGACGATCCCGTTGCCGACACCGAAGCGGAATGCCATCGTCCGGGAATGCAGTACGCAGTTGGTGACGGTGGCATATTCACAGGGTTTGGGGTTTTTCAGCAGATCGCAACTGCCGCGGAAGGTGATGCAGTCATCTCCGGTATCGATGATGCAGTCGGAGATGACGACTCTACGGCAGCAGTCAACATCCAGACCGTCGCCGTTGGCGGTGCGCTGATCGTTCAAGATCCGGAGACCGCGGACGAATACATCTTCACAGCCGTGGAGGAAACAGGTCCAGTATGAGGAGTTGTACAGCTGAACATTTTCAAGGTGCACATTGCTGCACTCACAGAAAAAGATCATCTGCCCCGGGCGCCAGACTCCTTTGAGTGATTCGTTCCAAGCGGTGCCTGGCTGATATTTTCCTGCATACGGCGGTTCGTCGGCACCGTAAAATGCTTTGCGGTTGCCGTCGATACGGCCGCCGCCGCAGATCATAATGTTTTCCTGTTCAACAGCGACGATCAGATGAGCGCCGGAGGCGTTTTCCGAAGGATGCGCCTTGTTCTGCGGACAGAAGTCATCCGCATTGTAGTCTTCCGGATCTGGACTGCCGAGCAGCGTGGCGCCCGGTTCTATGAAGAGTCCGCCATTGGATCTCAAATATAAGGTACCGGTAAGATAAGTTCCGGGCGGGAAATGTACCATCCCCCCCGCATCGATCGCCTGCTGGATAGCGGCTGTATCTTTTACGGAGCCATTTCCGACGGCACCGAAATCTCTGACATTATTCATTTATTCACCCTGATGATCAAAGCAGTGAGTAGGTCACGGAGGTGCGGAAAGTCTTGGACTTGTTTTTGAATTTGCAATTCAAACGCCGCGCCTTTTTATCGGTGCGCCAGGGGAGGTCGGGAACATCTTCAGAACATTCCACTTCTCCGGAGGCCTTGATCTCGACTTTCAGCTGACCGGCGCTCCACACGCCGGGTGAGAGTTCTTTCCACTCTTCATAGGAGAAAAGCGGCAGTTCATATGTACCGGCAGTTTTCAATTCGCATTCATCGGTGATGGTGACAGTATGTTTCTTGCGGTCATATTCGGCGGTACGGATCAGTTTAACTAGTCCCGCTTTGGCGGGGTATGCCTTGGCAAGATCAAGACGGACCATACTGTATTCGGCATCGTTCTTTACTGCCAGTACTTTGCCGCAGAACTCCTTACCTTTTGCCTGCATAGTTTGGTTGGGATAGGGAACCGGGTGCATACTGGAACTGCGGATCACTCCGGCTTTTTTGGCGGTATAGATCGGAATACCGGGATCACCGTTGAGGATGCGGCAGCCGACACCGACGACAAAACTGCCGATGTCGTTGTGGTTATGGGGTTCGCTGTTGTGTCCGCCCTTGATGGCGAAGCTCAGCGGAGTTTTGGCTTTATGAACATCGCGCGCAACCAGGATCTGGGCTTCCGGATCCCAGAAATAGGGCAGCTGGGGGGCGGCGGGTTTGAAATCGCGTTTTCTGGTGCGTCTTTCGAGAGTGTAGAAATATTCCAGTCCGAGATTCATTCGGGGAGGATCATACGGCTTCAGTTCCACCGGGTAAATTTTTTCGCCGAAAGCCTGATTGAGCATATCCAATGACGAAGTTCCGAGCGTCATCGGTTTGCCTTCTGCGCCGTGATCGGCAAAGTGCGGATACAAGCCGCCGGGCGCCATCATCATATCGCGGCCGATATACATACTGCGGCGGAATTTTTCCGGAGCATTGGCAAGCAGATCGACCTGATTGCCGGTCGCAAGTCTCACTTTGTGTACGCCGCGCAAATATGCCAATATTCCCATACGCCAGTAGCCGACACCTTCGGTGATGTAACCCTGAGCGGTGAGCTGGTCGACATAGTTTTCAAGCGATTTTCTCATGCTGGCGACAAGATATGCACGCTGTTCAGCTGATTCAACCATTGCCAGACTTACGACGATGGTGAATGCATTGCAGTACGGGTTCCAGTTGTGGCGGCCGATGAGCCAGCTCATACAGGAGGTTCTGTAGTTTGCCTTGCGCAATGCGGCCCGGTTCGCCATCGTAAGATTCCAGAACATAGGGGTGATCGCCCATTCGTCCATATAAGCGTATACCCGTTTGCGCAGTTCCGGAGAGATTTTGTTATCCATCAGGAAATATGCGGTAGCGAGGTTGCAGAAATTCAGAGCGTTGTTCAATTCGATATAGCGCCAGCCGTATTCATATTGCCGTTTCATATCTTTGTCGTAGAGGAAAAGGTGACCGAATGCGGGATTGGCACCGGTGATGAAGGCATCCAGCGTCTCTTCGATTTTGGGGATGAAACGACCTTTATTTTCTTTACATTCCGCGATGACCATCACTGCAAGATTGCGGTTCAGCTGAGTGTAAAACTGACGGACGGAGGGGCGTTTTCCAGTCTTTTTCACCTGCGCATTGAATTCTTCAACACTGAAGCGGGGTACCGGCATATTCATTCGTTTTTCCGCATCTGCAAGGAAAGAGTCCGCCATCGGATAATCCGCCCAGAATTTACGGTCATGGATATTGGCGCCGTAAAGAGCCGGTTTTTCCGGCAGGATCTTCTGGATCTTGAGCACTTCATCTTTGGTGACCTTGACCAGATTGGGATAGACCATTTTCCGGAAGTTCCGGCGAGGTTCGGCGTACGGTTTGGCTGCGGCGGAAACCAGGCTCAACGCCGCTGCCGCAGTAAGCAATAATGATTTTGTATTCATGATTTACTTCCTTGTAAAGAGATTTAGTTCAACGGAACGGCTGACCAGTAGTACAGATAACGTTTGTTTGAGCTTGTATAGTTACTTACCCACTTTTTGGTGGTAACTCCATCCATATCACGCGGACGGAGATTGGAAACATGACCGTCTGCCCAGACATAATTTGAAGTGCCTTTATGACGGGAACCGGGACCGGGCAAAGAGCCCTTGACGTTGTTGAAAACATTGGTAAAGCGGAAAGCTGCGCCGGTTTCGCCATAGGCACCATTGTCATTGGTGTCGCCGTAAAGGATCTGATGTGAAGCAGGTTTTCCGGAGATGCGTTTGAATTGCCACCAGCTTCTGCCGGGTGAATTGCCCTTCAGCGAGTCAACATTTATATATGACGGACCATAGGAATATCCGCCGGTAGTTTCACCGTTATAATGTCCTTCCTTGTAGGATCTTTTAGAAATCATAGATGGGCAGGTCAGAATAGTTCCTCTTTTAAAGAGCTTCGCCCAGAATAGTGTAGTACCTTCCGAATCCCAGGAGTGACTGGAATATTTTACTCCAAAACCGAGATAGGGAGAAACCAGATATGCCCAGAAGCCGAGATCCCAGTCGGACTGAGTACATTTGGTCGGCATAAAGTCTTCAAAATCACTGCCGTACATACTGGCGGCACTGCCGATATTTTTCAAGTTACTGGCGCAGCTTGCAGCTTGTCCGCGCATCCGGGCACTTTGCAATGCCGGCAGCAGAATCGCAGCCAGGATCGCGATAATGGCGATCACGATCAGCAATTCTATCAAGGTGAAACGGTGGGAATGCTTCTTGAATGTCATATTCCGCAATCCCGCCACAAACTGTTTTTGACAAATTCTTTTCATTTCGATCCTTTCTGAAAGTATTTTTAAACCTCAGGCTATATTAAATCAAATATTTACAACTTTGGACACAAACAGCAGCTTCAAAACTTTCCCTTATCGGCGGCAGTTCCGGCAAAACCGACCGGCGCTGGATATAGTTCGCAGCGATCCTCCCCATCCGGGCCAGCGGCATTTTGACATAGGAGACCGGCAGATTCATCCGTTCTGCCAGATTGCCGACATCATCAAAACAGAATATCGGCAGCCGTTTCCGCAATGAGACCCCGGCTGAAACCGCAGTGCTTACCGCATTGATCAGGTCATCTCCGCACGGACAGAACAATACATCGGCGGTGCCGGATTTCAGCAGTTCAATGAAGCGGGCCTGTTCAGTCAGAGAATCATCACCTATGAGCAGCTCCTTCGGATAATCCATTCCGCAGGCGGCGTAAGCTTTGAGAAATCCGGTCAGACGGGGCTGCAATGCCAACCACCGGCTTGAACACGATTGGTAAAAAACAATATTCTCTGCTCCGTTTTTCAACATTCTGCTGACCACCCGGAAACATTCCGCATCGTAATCAACCGAAAGATAGGACAGATTTTTTTGCGCAGGGAAACGGTTGAAAAACAGTACCGGCACCTGATGGGATGCCGAATATTCTGACCATTTATCAAACGTTTCCGCATCGGATGCCGTCCGGAACAGCATCACGGCATCCGGGCGCGGCATATTTCCATTAAATACATCTTCCGGTTGCGGAGGGATGGTTTGCAATATATGATAGCCGCCGAGTTCAGTACGGATAGCTTCGGCAATAATGGAGTCGTAAAATTCTATTTTCCGGTTGAGAATATCCAATGCGATGGTCAGCGGTTGAGTATCCTGAACAGATTTTCCTTTGTTCATCACGAAAAAACCTTTTCCGTGACGGCTGACCAGCAGACATTCCTGCTTCAATTTTTCCAGTCCGTAGCGGACCTGCCCGGCAGAAAGCTTGAATTTCCGGGACAGAGAGGCGATGGACGGCAAACGGTCACCGGATGCAAAACGCTCACTCCGAATTTCATTTCGTAAAAACTCCAGCATCTCATTGGAATGCAGTTTCATCTTTTCCCCGGTGGTCATTCAGTACTAACTCTGTTGCATTGTGTCAGTAAATATAGTCCTCACAATTTCATTTTCAAGCAGAATATCATCATACTGAAAGATTTTTATAAAGAAACTCTGAAAAACAACTGTGTAAAAATGTCCGGTTTTCACGGGGAGTGTCCGGGCGGATCGCGTTTTTTTGACAACTGTGCTTGTTTTAATGGGAATATGTGCTATTTTATTAGTCAGACTCCTTTGAAAACCGCCGCATCTGCGTATGCAGTATCCGGCATATTTTTAATGCTTGATCAACACAAACAATAAATATCGAGGTATGAAATGAGTAAACGTTTTCTGATGATCGGTGCGCATCCGGATGATGCCGATATACGTTTCGGCGGTTCAGCTTTCAAGCTGGCTCAGGCCGGACATATCGTTAAATTTGTTTCGCTTTGCAACGGCAACTGCGGACATTATGCTATGTCCGGCAAGGAGCTGGCAGAGCGGCGTTACGCTGAAACTCAGGCTTCCAAGGCGGTTTCCGGCATCAGCGAATATCAGGTGCTGGACAACAATGACTGCGAATTGACTGCCGATCTTGAGACCCGCAAACAGGTCATACGGATCATCCGGGAATTTGCTCCTGATGTGGTTCTGACTCACCGGCTCTGCGACTATCATGCCGACCACCGGGCGACTTCACAGCTGGTGCATGATGCGGCCTATCTGACCCAGGTTCCTGCCTTCTGTCCTGAAACTCCGATCCCCGAACAGAATCCTGTCTTCGGTTATGTCTGGGATGCGTTCACAGATCCCCGCCCGTGCCGGGTGGATGCGCTGCTCGCCATCGACGATGCGATGGATGTGAAGTGCCGTATGCTGGACTGCCACGTTTCGCAGGTTTATGAATGGCTTGCCTGGGGACGCGGATTGAAGATCGATCCGCAGAAAATGAGCTGGGAAGAACGCAAAGAATATCTGCTTACCCATTGGGGATCCCGTTATGTCACCATTGCAGATACCAATCGGGACAAGCTCTGCGCACTTTACGGCGAAGCCGGCAAGAGCATCCGTTACGCCGAAGCCTTTGAATTTTCTCCCTACGGCCGCAAGATCACCATCGATGAATTCAAAAATGAATTTCAGGATCTGATGACTCCCTGAAAATCATTTGAATAATCAGGGGGCCGTTGAAAAAAGCTCCAGTAAAGGGTGTCAATTTTGACACCCTTTAATTTTATCTCTATAACACCAACAAGCGGATTTTGAGCGTTCTCTCTTTCGGGCGGCGGATAAAAAATTTGAGATTGTGTCAATAGAATATTACAATGCGTGGCCGCCTGAAACTTTTATGACTTGGCCGGTGAGCATTTGGGCCTGTTCGCTTGAGAGAAACAGAATGGTTGCGGCAATATCTTCCGGTTGAATAAGTTTGCCCAACGGGATTATCGGAAGCACCGCGGCTTCCAATGCTTCGTCGATCCAGCCGGTTTGAGTCGGGCCGGGAGCAACGCAATTAACTGTAATGCCGTATTTTGCAACTTCAAGCGCAACACTGCGGGTGAGCGCTTCCAGTGTTGCTTTACTGGCTCCGTAGGTGATTTGTGACGGAAAAATTTGAGCGGCATCGGTTGAAAGATTGATGATCCTGCCGTAATCGCCGCGATGATCGACAAATTCTCTGGTCATCAAAATCGTGCCGCGGACATTGACCGCAAACGTTTCATCAATTATTTGCGGAGTGATTTTTTCAATCGTATCAAAGCCGTCGCAATCGCAATCCGCGGCGTTATTGACCAGTATATCCACCTTACCGAAGCGTTCGATCGCGGCAGAATAGATCTGCTTTACTGCATTTTCATCGGAAATATCGCTTTCCAGAACGAGGAAATCTGTGTTCGTCGCCTTGAGTTTATCGGTGACCGCATCGGCGTTTCCGGCGTTGGCGGCATAATAGCGGTCAGCTCCGTTGCAATCGATCTTATTTTCATCAAAATTTTTGGCAATTTTTTTATACACCAGCACCACTTTGGCGCCTTCACGGGCAAATGCCAACGCGGTTGCCGCACCGATGCCCTGCGGATTATTTGCTCCGGTAATCAGCGCGACTTTATCTTTCAAGTTATAATCGATCATTTTAAATCTGAAGTCCCTTTTTTATGCATCGTAAAAGCAAGATCAAGTTCTGCCGCAGTGATGGATTATCTTGATTTACCTTTGGAATGTGCATCAATTATATTCTTTGAATATGTCTGTAAACTGCACCTGGTGCTCCAGAAGCTGTTGCCACGCCGGGTAGTTTAATTTGTACCAATCACAAAAATCTGCGAACTGCGGCTGACAGCTCAAGAGGCTGCTCCAATCCCGGCCGGTCAACTTGCGCCAATCGCACCGGTTGGAAAATTGCGGCTGCTCACTTAAAAGTTCACTCCAATCCGAGCCGTCGAGTTTATCCCAGTCGCACTTATCAGCGAACTGCGGCTGACTGTACAAAAGGTCGCTCCAATTTCCGCCGTCAAGCTTGTCCCACGGGCATTTGTCTGCAAACTGCGGCTGACTGTACAAAAGGTTGCTCCAATTTCCGCCGTCAAGTTTCTCCCACTCGCACTTGTCGGAAAATTGCGGCTGTTCACTTAAAAGTTTGCTCCACTGCCAGCCATCCATAGTGATCTCATCCCAATTATCCAGTGCATTTGCAAATAAGGGATATTTCTTTGGATAGCGTTCCAACGCACTTGCACTTTCCGATGCGGGCAGATTGTTGTCAGGCATATTTTTCTCCGTAATTGTATAACTGTTTATGATAATATAGTCCAACATATATTTTTTTCAAGATTGCGGAAAATTAAAAACATTCTGACTGCCAGCCGGAGTCAGCCCCGGTTTACTTCAGATTTACCGGGGCATTTCCGACAGAATGATTTATTTGCCGTAGCCGAAAGACAACAGCATATAAGCATCCATACCGTTGAGCCGCGTGCCGTCTTCAGAACACTCGTTAAGCGCACGGAACCGTTGTTTTTTGCTGTGGCGCGGGGTGACATCAATGACATTACCGACCATATTCAGCATATCTTCAACTTGAAGCAGCCGGCTCTGCGGCGCATCAAGCATTGCGGCGATGCGGTCGCGGAGTTTGCGGTATGAAGTGATTTTGCGTGAAATGCGCTGACACTTTTTCCGGCAGAGATTTTTGTAGGCGTCCATGCCGTTTGCCTTGATATAAAAGTAGGCATCCATAGCGCCCCGGTAAGCGGCATAATGGTTGAATTCTTCCTTAAGCCGGTCGATCGCGGCACAGCAGTGGGCCCAGCGGCGGATATCCGTGGAACAGTTTAGGTGAAGAAACATCTTGCGTCTTCCTTTCTGCAAAAGACGCATCAGAAGGCAATGACATAATAAATGTCACGGATTTTTTTGACCGCTTATCAAGCAAGTCCGCATCGCCGCAAAGAAAACTGCTCTTTGAAGCGTACCACCGTGGGTTCCGCCCCCGGTTGGCGGGTATGATTTCATACCGCTCCTGATGCAACTGTATTAATAATATATACCAACTTTTTCAAAAGTCAAATCGCTTGCCGATACGCAAGCGCAACGGCAGCCTCTTTATAAAACGGTCAAGTTAATATAATGCGGATAGAGTTACATTACAAACGGAAAACTCTTATTTTTTTCATCATATGAGCGGAGCGAATGCTTCATATTTGGAGTGATAACGGAAAATGCTTCATAGCGGAATGACTTGTCCTCCGTAGCTTTAGCGAAGGAGGAAATGGAGCTGCTTCATCTGAAAAGGGGAATATATGAAGCGCACCTGCGGTGCATGAAGCACATTTTGTGCTTGCGAGCTTTGCTCGTCAAGCATGAAAATATATGAAGCGGCACTGCGTGCCATGAAGCGAAGCCTTTTCAGGCTTCATGTTTTTTTGCCCATTCGGGCAAAAAAAATGGTCGGGGTGAGAGGATTTGAACCTCCGGCCTCTG
>JAZONW010000061.1:0-38228 GCA_045654745.1 Victivallaceae bacterium
GAGGAAGACCGCAGCCGTAGATCGCCCGGCAGTTGTATTTCATCCACTCACCGATGCTGGCAAGGATTTTTTCCGCCCGCGGATCGATATATCCCCGGCTGGTCGGACCGACATTCAAAAGCAGATTGCCGCCGCGGGAAACGTGATTTATCAGCATATCGATACACTGCTTGGTGCTTTTCCACGCAAATTCATCGCGATAATATCCCCAACTCTGACAAAAAGTCTGACAGCCCTCCCAAATTACCGGATCGCCGTTTTCATCTTTGACACCTTCCGCCGGAGTGTACTGCTCGGGGGTGGCGACATCTGCCGGACCGGGCAGGCCCATACGGTCATCAATGATGATCCCGGGCTGCAATTTACGGATCAGAGCTTCGAGTTTTTCGGCACCCCAGTCATCTTTGCCTTTGCCTTGCCAGGCGCAGCTGTCATCCGCAGGTTTTTTAGCGGAATCTGCGTAGGAAAAATCTGCCCAGAAAATATCGATCTTGCCGTACTCTGTCAGGATCTCTGTGACCTGATCGATCATATACTGGCGGTATTTTGCCATATCTTTTTTGGCATTGAGTTCTTTCCACTGCGGATCGCGGTAACGCGGATGCCATCTGTCGATAGTGAAATCCGGATGATGCCAGTCGATGAGCGAATAATAAAGTCCGATATGCAAACCTTCCGCCCGGAAGGCATCCACCAGTTCCCGCAGTAAATCTTTGCCGCAGGGAGTATTGGTGACTTTGTAATCGGTGTACTTGCTGTCCCACATACAAAAACCGTCGTGGTGTTTGGTGGTAAAGACGACGTATTTCATACCGGCTTTTTTAGCCATTGCCGCCCATTCGGCGGGATTGTACATATCGGGTTCGAAATGCTTGAAATATATGTCGTATTTTTCCTCCGGCATTTCTTCAAAATATTTGCTCCATTCAAAACGGGCGTGCATGGAGTAGATCCCCCAGTGGATGAACATACCGAAGCGATCGTGAACAAACCATTTTGTATCAGCTTTCATAAGTGATCCCTTTCATTTTACAATCTGCCGATGCTTTTATACTTTATCACCATTGTTTGCTGAAATCAACTGCAAGCATATGAAACAAATCACCGTTTATGTGTTGTAAATCACCGTCTGCTATCAAAAACAAAAAAAGGACGGATCAAACGATCCGTCCTGAAAATTCTTTTTGCGATCCGCTATTACAGGGATTCGAAAGAACCGTTGGTTTTCATACGGTAGTTGGGGATGGCACGGCGGGGACTGGCGCTGGACCAGTTTTCATCGACCCAGCCGGAATTTTCCGGACTGAACCAGCCTTTGCCATTGAAACCGGCAACATGACCATCAAGGAAAAGAATGTTACCGAAATCGGTATGGTTGCTCTTGATGTTACCTTTGTTTTCTGCCTGATCACCGGTCAGGTCAGCTGCCAGACAGGAACCGCCGCGGCCGAAAGTGGAGCTGTCACCTTCGATAAGACCGGAAGTATAGGCGTATGCCAGAGTGGCTTTGTCATCATTGGCACTGGAAGCATATTTCAGATTTTCGCGGGTGCTGTCGTTGGGACGGCCTTCGTTGACGTTGCTGGAAGGACAAATGTAGATTTTATATTCCGACAAAAATTCATTGGCACGGAGCAGTTCCAGCGGGGAATTGGTCTGTTCGTCATTGTAACCGTTACCATATTCCTTGGTGGTGCTGCCGTCGGGTACAGTACCCGGAGTGACAGGCATACGGCCGTTGTAGGATTCGGCATACATTTTGAGAGCCAAACCCATATTTTTGAGGTTGCTGGTGCAGTTGGCACGGCGGGCCTGCTCACGGGCGCGCTGCAGTGCGGGCATCAACATACCGGCAAGAATGGCGATAATGGCGATAACCACCAACAGCTCGATCAGGGTAAAACTTTTTCTTTTCATAATTTTTCTCTTTCTCTTTTGTTTCAACATCTTGGTACAATGTTGCTGTTTTTGAGTAAAAAAACGGTATACGTCAATAGTATACCGTCATTTCAATGATTTTACAAGTCATTTCAGGATAAAAACCGGAACTTTTTTGTTGATTTATCAGTTATCTTACTTTCTTTTGAGAACGATAACCGATTCTGCGGGGACTGACAACGGCATTTTGCCGTTGAGCATCGTGATTTTGCCGCCCGGAGTTTTCATACTGAAAGGCACCAGATCGTCAGGCAGATCGACTTCCAGAGTTTTGGCACCGTTAAAGAAGAAAAGTGAGCCGCCTTTTTCGCCGATCCAGCTGGTACCGTATTCCGTCTGGCGTACAAACGGCATACCGGTATTATCCAGAGCCTGATTGTACACGGGGACATATTCGATCAGTTTCCTGACTTTCTGCCGATGATTGGGGATCATATCAAAATCCAAGACGACACACTCCAGCCAGGTCGGCATGAATACACCGTACATCGCCATGCGGAATGTATCGTGATGCAGCTGCCCCTGCACATTCAATGCCGAAGGCTGGGCGCCGATATAGGCAAATTCTCTGCCGATAGTATCGGTATAGGATTCAGGACGCAGCAGATAGCCATCCAACACCAGCGGATTCATACCTTCGGTGACCACCCAGGCGCCGCGTTTGTAAAAGTGGCGGTAGAGCTCCTGCTGGGCATAGAAACCGGTGCGGGATTCCGGCAGACTGAAATCCATCATACCGGTATAGGCTCCGCCCATATCGTACCAGACGCATCCCAATCCCAGATCGATCATGCGATCGACCAGACCGTAATGCCATTTGCTGAATTCGGGGTTTTCCAGATTGGCGACATAAAAGTGGCCGAAATACTGGGTAAGTTTGCCGTTTTCATCTTTATAATACCATTCGGGATGCTCTTTAACAGTACGGGTCTTGTCAGGACTGTGGGCACAGGGGAACCAGGGGTATCCGCGCAGACCGTATTTTTTGACAAGGCGGAAACTATTATCGCTTGCCTCTGTTTCAAAACTTTCCATCGGAGACGGACAGCGGTTGAGATAATGCAGACGGAAACCGTTTTCCGAAGCAAGTTTGAAAACTTTTTCTTGATCCTCATTTGTGCAGGTATCCTTGTTGCCGGAACAGGGCTGGGCTGCCACTTCCGGGAAATTGGCGACTTTGCGCAGATATTTGCGGACAAACTGATAGATCGCCATCCAGTCGTTATCACCATTGAATTTTTTGTCAGTCATCATATGATAATAGAAATCGGCCGCGGCGGGCTTGTCTCCGGAAACTTTGATCCTGCCGAAAACACGCCGGCATTCACTCTTGACATTGGAATCACCCTTTTTCATCGAATACGCATAGGTGACATGGGTCAGACCGCCGATGAATTCGACCAGCACACCATCTTCGCCCTCGACCCAGCCAAAAGGCTGACCGGCACCGAATGCACCGATAAAAGCAGTGTTGAAGTTTTCTTTGCCGGTGGCATCGTATTCGGCATAACCGCGCGGCGGAGCATAGCAGGCAAAGCGGCGGACCCGTTTGCTGTCGTTGTTGACAAGATATTGCACCTTGACGCTGTTGAGCAGATGCCCGGGCAATGCTTTGACTTCGACCGCTTCAGCGATACCGGCAAACTTTCTGCCGTCAACTTCCATATCAGCAGCCTTGAAAATCCATTCGAGTTTGCCTCCTTCGCTGGATACGATATCAATGACGGCAGTATTGCCGGCAGTGCGGATACCGGCGATGCTCCACACAGCCTTGCCTTTGACGGCATTGCTTTTGACAGCAGTTGCTTCGGCGGTGGAAGTATCATCGACTTTATCAGCTTTGCCGGGATAACTGACTTCCGGGATAAGCATATCTTTGAGATAGGGTTTACCGGCACCGGCGAGGTAGAAATCAACGCTGTTTCCGGCAGTGTCGACCACAACTCTGGCACCGTTGCTGAAAACGATCTCATTGTCATTTATTTTCACATCACCGGTACAATCAGTGAGTTCAAGCACCGGGTCGGAAACAGTTACGACTGCTTTATCCAGCACCGTGGAGGCAACTTTGCGGGGCTCTTTGGCGATATTTTTGGCAGGATCGATTTTGTCTCCGCCCTGGAGATATCCGGCGAGTGCGGCCCAGTGAGCGCCGCCGTATGCCCAGGTTAAAAGCTGACTGCCCTGCTGACGGCGTTCACTGTCGGCATTGACAAACATGACCTGACCTTTGCCGTAATTCCAGATGGCGGCATAGGGATTGACCAGATTATCATCGACATCGTACATACCGATAACGGTTTTCGCCCCTTTTTTAAGCGTGGCGATGCGGAAATCACGGTAAAGACGCCAGGATTCCGGCAGGGAAGCAAAAATTTTATCATCCGGACGGCGGACGACAAATGTATCATCCTCGTGAGTCTGATCCAGAGTCACCGGCAAAAGTTCTTTGACGGCATCGGGAGCGTTGATGGTAAACATCACCTTGCCGCCGTTTTTAACAAATTTTTTCAGTTGGGCGACCCGGGTGGGAGTGAAAAGTTTCTGCTGGAAATTTTCCGGGATGCCGGCAACGATCACCAGTTCGTATTTATCCAGCCGGGCAAATTCCGGAGTAATGCCGTCCAGAGCCTTGGGTTCTACCGGATCGGTGGGGGTGAGCTTGATGCTGGCACCGCTCAAACCATCGAGATAAACACCATTGAGCAGTTCGATATAAAATCCGCTGTTGATAAAGAATTTTCCGAAGCCGTTACCGACCCAGGGGCGTCCTCCGGCAAGCACCAGGGCTTTGGGACCGTTGCCGCTGGATTCCGGACGGCGGAAAATGCCTTCGAGTTCAAGTCCGCTCTGCTGCCGTTTTTTGGTGCTCTGCACCGCAGTTTCGGGGGCCTTGTCTTCGCTGGTGAAAACGATACAGTCAAGTCTGGAAGTATGGCTGTTGGCAATCATTTTGAGTTTGTTTTTGCCGGGTTTCAGATTCACCCGGATTTTGCATTTGTGCCAGTTCCAGCCGATGCTGCCGTTTTTGTTGTCACCGAATTTGCCCAGTTTCATATTGTTGAGAGCGACTTCCACCCAGCGGAATCCGCCTTTGTGGTCAAAGGTGCGGACAAACATATAATATTTGCCGGCATTTTCAGGAGCGACTTCAAATTCCTGAATGGCTTCTGCCTTGATGGCACTGCCGATCATACAGGTGGCGTTGCTGTATTTGCCGATCTGCCACTGGCCGAGATTTTTGGTATCCTCGGCGTGAACGATGATTTCTTTTGCCGGCAGAACCATCGCCAGCATCAGAAACAAGGCGGTCAAAAACTGTTTCATATTATCTCCTTTTGTTTTAATAACCTGTGTTAAAATACACATTTTTTACAAAGAATTTGATTCTTAAATACATTTACTTATTATATCACCAAAAATATTGTTTATCAACCCTGCGGCATCGTTTTTTGCATTTTTTTTTGAACTTGGACGGCTTTGATTGGAAAAACCCGGCTTGAAGCAGTAAATTACCACTGTTTGTGATCAACCCGGAGTTTTGACGGATGAAAAAACTTACATTTGCCGATATTTTGATTTTTACGATGCTGATCATGCTGGCATTTGCCTATCCGGTGACGTGGGGGGTATTTGCCGGCAAAAGCCGTTTCTGGGGAGATCTGCAACTTTTTGATCTGAATGTTTTCACACTGTTTTTTGCTGCGGCGGCAATGCTTTTGCCCGGCAGGATAAACAAGGCTCTGGGTGGAGAATCCCTGGCGGAAAAACTGCCGCTTTTGCTGGCACTGCTGCTGCCGCTGATGGTGGCGATACAGGGGATACTCTATGGTTTCAGGTGGGATGCGGTTTTACGCGGATGTTTCATCCCTGCCGCATTCTGTGCCGGATATGCTCTGAATACCGAAGCAAAAAAGATCCTGCCTCCCGCATTGGGTTTTGGCGGTATAATGCTGCTGATTTTTTCCATTGTGACTGATCACTGTTACGGTTTTGTCGGCAACTGGAACTGGAATTACACTATCACTGTCCTTGCCATTATCCCCCTCGTCCATTTCTTTATCAGGGGGAAATTTTTCATTCCGGCGGCGACGGCAGCGATCCTGCTGTTTATCGGACTGATGATGATACCTTTTCCGGAAACTTTTCCCCGTGGGACCCTGCTTTCTCTGGTGCTTGCCGGAGCAGTTCTGCCGCTGGCATCAGTGATACCGGAAAAGCGAAGCACACTTATCTGGGCGGCACTCATAACAGCAGGTCTTGTTGCTTTTACCGTTTTGGCAGTATCACTTATCCATTTCAATGACTACCGCATACAACTGTGGAACGGCACACTTGATTTGATTTCCGACTATCCCTGGGCCGGATGCGGATCGTGGTATTTTGAAGATCTCATCGCCGAAAAACTCCCTGAACTCTACCATTTCTGCCGCTTCCGGGCAGAGCGGCACACTCACCCCCACAATGAACTTTATTTTATGATGACAGGCTATGGCACGGCGGGAGTGATATTTTTGATCAGTGCGGTATCTGCGGCGATGAAACAGGTGCGGCAAAAAGATTTCAATTCGCGTTATCTGCTTTTTGCCCTGCTGGTATTGTTTTTTCACGGACAGCTCGATGTCCTGCTGGGCGAAGTCCATACCGGAGTGATATTCTATTTTCTGCTGGGGGTCTTGTGCGGCACACCGGGGGAAGTTTCAGGCAGTAAAACAAGTTGTGCCGGAGGCGTGGTATTACTTATTGCCGCTGCAGTGCAAAGCGTGATGCTGGTTTACAGCACCTTTCACTACCGGATGGCAAAACTGGAATTGAAAACCTCTCCGGAAACAGCAATGAAACATTTGCAGATTTCCTGCAAAGTCAAGCCGTCGGCACAAAATCTCTACCTTGCCGGTGTTGCCTCTTTTAATTGCGGCGACAGCCGCAAAGCGGCGGAATACTGGCAAAGACTGCACCGCGAAACCGGGTTCACCGGATATGTCCACAGCAACGGTTTACTGGCAAGAAGTCTGGTGCTGCAGGGAGATTTTGCCGGAGCTTCGGAATATTTTGCCCGGGAAGCCGCCCGCTTCCCGTTGAGCATCATCAATACCAGCTGTCACCTTGCCGCACTGCAAGCCTGCAATGCTCCAGAAAGTATCATCGCACAGGAAAAAGCTAAACTCCAACTGCTCTTGAAAATGCGGGGACTTACTCCCGACTGTCTGCCGATGATATTGAGCGATCCCGGTCTGGATGACACTCTGCCGGTACGCAAAGTGGAATAAATCAGCAGTCCAATTCTCTGCCGGGAGCAAATTTGCCGCAGGAAATCAGATTTTCAAGCAGAGTTTCCAGCTGCTCAAAAGATGCCAGCAACGACGCCTGCGCCCGCAAAGCAGCGGTGAATCCTCTGCCTTTGAGGTAATCGTGACAAATCTTGCGGGCGAGTTTCATCGCCGTTTCGGCGCCATAGAGATCCACCATTTCCGCCACGTGGGTCAACACCATTTCACGCCACTCTCCGACGGTGGGAGACTTGCCGCCCTCAATAAGACCGAAAAGCCACGGGTTACCCATTGCCCCCTGTGCCAGCATCAGCCGCGAACAACCGCTTTGCTCACGCATCGCGGCGGCACTTTGCGGCGAATTGATCCCGCCATTGGCGATGACCGGTACCGGAACACTCTCTCTTACGGCTTTTATGATATCGCTTCTCACTTCGCCGGTATAAAACGAGTGGCGGGTCCTGCCGTGGACAGTCAGAGCCACAGCACCATTATCCACTAATTTACGGGCGAGTTCAACAGTGGGGGCAGGATCTTCGGCACTGATTATACGGAATTTGGCAGTGACCGGCAGACGGCTTTTGGCCGCCACTGCCGCCAGTGCCGCGGCGGCACGGTCGATATCGGCCCCCAAAGCGGCTCCGGCACCCTTGCGGACGACTTTCGGTACCGGACAGCCCATATTTACATCCAGCACCGAAAAATCAAACGAATTGAGAAAAACGGCGGCTTTTTCGAGCAGTACGGTATCCGCACCGACGAGCTGTACACCGAGAAAAGTTTCTTCTTCGCCGCGCACCAGCAGTTTTTCCGCCCGGTCGGGACTGTAAACAATGCTTGCCGCATCGACCATTTCAGTAAAAGCAAAACGGCATCCGCCGCGCCGCGCCGCCCGGCGGTAAGGCAGATCGGTGAAACCGGAAAGCGGTGCCAGCACCAGAGCATTTTCGGGATAAAGTTCCATAGATTTCAGAGTCAGTTGCGGTCACTTCCGGCGGCTTCACGGCCGCGGAAAAGGAAAAAGGCCCAGATGGTTATGAGCGTAATGTAAAGCAGTGTATAAAGCAGTGCTGAAAAAATATAATTCCCCGGTATGACATTGCCGAGGGCAACCGCATCCGCCATCCAAAAGAGCTGCCACGCCGGAATCGCCGCATAAAGCACTTCGCTGACCGCCTGCGGCAGTACATCCGACCTGCCGAAAAGGTAGTCCGACATCATCCCCAAAAGGAAAATCAATGTCATTATACACAATACCGGCACCGTATCGTATCTCACCGCCAGCGCCGCCGCCAATGCCGCCGCCACCGGCAGAGAAAGCAACAGCAGGATAAGTGCTTTGCCGACTTCCCATGCCGCAAAATCCAGATGTCCGGAAAATATCAGCAACACTGCCGCTTCGGCAGCTACCAGCGGAAAAAGCAGTAACGAAAAAACCTGCGGGAAAGAACTTCCTGTAAGAAAATTCGCCGCCAACGCCCCCCCTGCCGCAATTACTATCAACAAAAGACTCCAAATGAAAACTGCGAAATCAAACCGGAATTGATCCGTCGCTATCCGCAGTGAGATCATCGTACCGGCGGCAAGCACCACTCCGGAAAAAAGCGTTGCGGCAATGATCCCGGATATTTTGCCGATGACAAAACTGGTTTTGCTGATGGGTTTGGAAAGCAAAAGCAGCACCGTACCGTTGCGCATTTCACGCGACACCGTTGCCCCGGCACTCAATGCGGCACCGAGCATGGAAAACAGCAAAATGGTCGCCATCGAACTGTCGGTGACCATTTTTACCTGTTCAAAAAAAACATAAACCGCCGCCGCCGGATAATGATATATCAACAGCAAGGCAGCGGCGAGCATCAGAGCATATACCGGCTCACGCAGAGTATCTGCAAATGTATTGCAGGCGATCCTCCAGGTGTTTTTCATACCGCAGGTATATACTCCGCACCATATATACGATTACTTGACTTCCTGATCAGCGGGAAGTTTTTCTGCTTTAGCAGGACGGCTGATGGGACGGTAAACGCCGCCTTTTTCATTGAGTTCGCTTGAAAGCTTGCGGAAACTGGTGGGCAGGTTGCTCAAATTGAGCATATAATCCAATTCATCTGCAACTCTTGCCCAGCTGGCACCCTCGATACGGATGACCGGGATGGTTTTATCCAGCAAATCCACATATTTCTGCGGCACATAATCGGTGTTGCCCAGCACGATGATGCGTTTGGGAGAGAGCCAGCGGACAAAATCATTGACATCTGCTTCAAGGATTTCAAAAGCACCATTCTTTTTGGCGGGGATGAAAATTATTTTCTGCTCGCCTTCATCTCCGGCAGGGAGCAGCAAGTAGGGCTGACGGGATTCATTCTGAATGAGTTCTGCCAGCAGACGGGGACTTTTGTAATTGGCAGTGACGATAAGAGTCACAGGTTTGCGGTGCGGGCCGAGGGTGGTCCAGGAAAAAGCCGACACCGGCAGCACGATCGAAAGAGCGAAAACGACAGCAAGAATTTTGGTTTTGAACATTTTTTATTCCTCCATTTTTATTATCAAAACAATTTTCAACAAAACTGTAAATGTTTGATCTATCCGTAACTAAATATAAACGCAAAAACAGTCAAGTACAAATCAAAATCCGGAGTTTTTGCATATTTTCATTTGTATTGCATCATTTTCACCGCACTCCGCAGTCCGTCACAGGCGGCAGAAACGATACCGCCCGCCCCGCCGACGCCCTCTCCGGCAACAAAAAGCCCGGGCAGAGACGATGAATTATTTTCATCCCGTACCACCCGCAGGGGCGAAGAAACACAACTTTCCATACCTACCAGTTTACCGTAGCGGATGAAACCCGGCATCCGGGCATCGAAATCTTTGAGTGCAAAAGTGATGGCATCGCGTAAAAATGGTTCGATCAACCGGTCGATCCTGCCGGCTACGATACCGGTCTCGCAGGCAGTTGCGGCAGAGGCAAGTTTCAATTTGCCCTGCAAAAAAGCATCGGCATCCTGCGCCGGAAAAGTATAATCCGTACCGCCGGCGGCAAAAATGCGGCGTTCGGCTTTTTCTACCAACTCAAATGCATCGTCAAAACTCCACGTTTCCGGGGGACGCAAAGTGGCGATAAGACAACTGTTGGCAAATTCACCGCTTCTGGCATAATCACTGACCCCGTTGGTGGCAGAGTGTCCCTGCCACGCCGAGGCGTTGACGATCCTGCCGCCGGGACACATACAGAAACTGCTGACTTGCGGAGCAGCTCCGCCGGGACGGTCAACCAGATGATATTCCGCCGCTTCCAATGCTTCGGGACGACTGCCGTGGTACTGTCGGAAATCCACCCATTCCTGCGGATGCTCGATGCGGCACCCCATTTGAAAAGGTTTCAATACACAATCAACTTTACCGGCAAGTTTGCGGAGCAGTTTCCTGCCGCCGAGTCCGGGAGCAAGCAGTACGGCGTGAGCCGGAATGATTTCACCATCCGCCAATTTCACCCCGGCACAGCGGTGGTTTTTTTCCACAACATCCACCACTTCCGCCCCGAAACGGAAACTGCCGCCTGATGCGATGATTTTTTTCCGCAGAGCGACTCCGATTTGGTGCAGATAATCCGAGCCGACGTGCGGTCTGGCACGGTAAAGCAATTCGGGTGCGGCTCCGGCAGAAACCAGTGTGTGCAGTACCAATCTGCCCATAGGGTCTTTGGTGCCGGTATAAAGTTTGCCGTCGGAAAAGGCTCCGGCGCCGCCCTCACCGATGAGCAGATTGTCGTTTTCATCCAGAATCCTTGTCTGCAGAAATTTTTTCTGTCCGGCGATGCGGCCGGCCATATCCTGCCCCCGATCCAATACTATGGGCGACAGTCCTGCCTCTGCCAGAGCAAGAGCGGCAAATATACCGGCAGGGCCGGTACCGATGACCACCGGATTATGCGGTATGCCGGAAACATCCGGCAGCTGCAGCTGCGGCGGCTGCAAAAGTGCCATATTTTCCGCCGTTGCCTCCACTCCACCGGGTAAAACAAATGGTGCTTCGATGACAAGTTTATAATCCAGCATCACCTCTTTTTTGCGGGAATCCACCCGGCGGCTCAATATCCGGTATCCCTGCAAGGTGCCGGGAGCAAGACGGAAGCGTTTTTCCAGCAACGGGATGAGGCGGGAATCGGTATTTTTGTCCGCCCGGGCGGCGGCAATACGGAAATTATCCAATAATGTAAACATCAGAAATCAATTCCGCATAGAACCGTATGGGTTCATCTGCCACGATGCCGGAGAATTCTGCGGGATCGGACTGTAACCGCGGCGTTCCAGATCGGTACATCCGGCGGTAATAAAAAAAAGCATCAGTATAAAAAACATACCGATGCTTTTGAATGAAATCATTTCAACGATTCTGATATTGCAAGAGGTCAAAAGGGCCAGAGACTCGCCGGAGCGACATCGCAGAGTTCCAACACCTGAAACAGCACGACGGCAAGCATTGCAACCAGTATAATGGAAAGAACGACAGTTTTGGCTTTCATCTTGGTTTTCTCCGGATATTACGGCATTGCAACATAGACGATATCGCCGACGCGGATTTTGCTTCCGGCAGGGATATTGGCGGTGGATTCATTGGCACCGATTTCGACGAGATTGACTTTGGCGACAAAGTCAGCACCTTCGGCCATATCGCCGCGGGCGACAACCATCGCCATATCTTTTTCCGGCATCACGCGGACATCGAGGGTTTTCTTGCCGAGGGTCTGTTTGACGGCAGTATCTTTACCCAGATTGATCACGATGTAACCGTAATCTTTGTCAACGGCGGTAACTTTGCCGACCCACACGCTGCGGACTTCGGCAGAACCATCTTTCCACGGGGTATCTTTTTCGCCGACGACTTCCAGCCCCAGAGCGCGTCTGTATCCGGAAATGAGAGCATTGCGGTCAGCAATGACTGCTTTTTGAGTTGCGATTTCAGCTTCACGCTGGGAAACGATGGATTTCTGACGATTGATCTCAGCATTGGCGGCGGCAAGGTCGGAACGGGTCTGACGCAGATTGCTGTCCTGAGTTTTGACGGCAGTGGTGACCGCAGCCACAGAACCTTTGTAGCTGTTTTCGCTGTTGTTGAAAGAAGGACTGCCGGCGGTTCTGCCGATGATCTGGAAATTGCGTTCGTAAAAAGCGAGACGTTCGCTGTTGCGGCGCAAAGCGTTTTCAGCCGGAGCGATGGCGGAAACATTGCCTTTGCGCAGAGAATCGACATCAATGCGGGCTTTCAGTTCACGTTCAAAAGCACTGGCGATGCGGTTGTAAACAGTATCGCGTTTGTTGATGCTGTCATTGACGGCACCGACGATGGTATTTTTAGCTCTGTCAAAAGAATCAAGATCGCACAAAGCGGCATCAGTCGGGATGTTTGCGGCATCGACCATCACCCCGATGCGGCGGAAAGCCACAGCATAAGCATCACGTTCAGCGATAAGGGCTTTGGCACGTTTGGTCAATTCCGGCAGCAGAGGATCGATTTTGCCGATATTTCTGTGATCAAGTCTTGCACGATTGAGTTTGGTGGAAATCTTGTCGCTGTTTTTCTGATCCAGAATTTTGGCGGTATCGCTGACAGTAACAGCGTATTTATCCCATCCGGCGATGAGCTGACTGCGTCTTTCAAAGAGGATATAAGAGAGCACTGCACTGGCGATCGCCAATACCAGAATAACGACCGAAAGAATAACATTTACAACTTTCATAGAAACTCCGAACTTTATCTTTATTGTTAAAAAAACAGTACAAACCACGCCAACCGCTGTTATTAAAAAATGCGGCTCTTGATAAACTATATCTTGACATTTGCTGTTTGTCAAATAATTACAGAGATTTTATTGAAGAATTTTTCAAATTTCCTCGTTTTTTGTCTGCCAACAGAGCTTTGTCTGGCGCATTGCTTCATATAAAACCACCGAAGCGGCATTGGCAAGATTCAGACTGCGGCTGAATCTGCCGGGCATCGGAATGGTGAAAATACGATCCCGGTAACGCTTGCGAAATTCATCCGGCAAACCGGCCGATTCCCTGCCGAAAACAAAGTAATCGCCCAATTCAAACTCCGCATCCCAATATGTTTGGATGCCGTGAGTGGAAAAGAAAAAAAGTCTGGCATCGGGATTTTTTTCCAAAAAGTTTTCCCAATCCGGATACACTGACAAATCAAGATGCTGCCAGTAATCCATACCGGCACGGCGTAAATATTTATCCTCCAGCAAAAAACCGAGCGGTTCGATCAGATGCAGACGGGCATCTGTCGCTACTGCCATCCTGCCGATAGTACCGGTATTCTGCGGTATTTCCGGCTCAAAAAGAACGATATTGAACATCTTTATATCCCTGTTTTACAATTATCAGCAATTCCGCCGCAGTCTGGCGGCAAACATCCAGTCGCAATTAAATTCTGCGCCATTTACCTGCATCATCCCCCCGGTGGGTCCTCCGGTCAGCGGGTGGGGAAAATTTTCCAGTTCAAAACCGGGATGAGTTTCGAGAAACTGCTCTATCCGGCGGAAATTTTCTGCCTCAAACATAGAACAAGTGGCATACACCAGCACTCCGCCGCACCGTACTGTGGGCGAAAAATTTTCCAATATCTGCTGTTGAGTTGCAGTGTATCGCTCCACCTGCTGCGGAGTGAGTTTCCACTGAAATCCGGGATTGCGTCTCCACACGCCGGAACCGGTACAGGGGACATCCAGCAGCACTCCGTCAAACGGATGCCTGGTCTTGAAATTTCTGCCGTTGTGAACTTTGGCTGATACGTTGCTGTAACCGGCACGGCGGCAACGCATCCGGAGATTTTCCAATGCTCTTTCCCGGATATCTCCGGCGAGGATACTGCCTTTACCGGCCATACTTTCCGCCAGCATCAGGGTCTTGCCCCCTGCTCCGGCACAGGCGTCGAACCACCGCTGTCCCGGCACTGCCCCGGCGGCGGCACCGATGCACATACTTGCCAGATCCTGAACCTCAAAGAGTCCTTCGCGGAAACTTGTCAAAGTAAACAAATTCACCGCCGGAGAATAAACCGCCACAGCAGGCAGAGATTGAAACGGTCTTGTAAAGTCGATATTATTTTTTTCCAGTTCGGCGGCAACTTTTTCCCAATGGTCGTGCCGTACCCGAAGCCACATCGGCGGACGCCTCACCAGATTGGCATAGATATCCTCTTTTGCCAGTCGGGGAGTGATGAGATGGGAGAGATTTTCCGGTATAAGATCACTCATTTCAAAAGATTTTTCCAAACCGACCGCGGCGGCAAACTCCCGTATTCTGGCAAGAGGTCCGGAAACCTTGCGGGGGGCGGGGATATCAAGTTCACGCCGCATATTGTCAAAAAGTCCATCATCACTGCCGCTGACAAAAACCGCCCCGGCAATCAGCACCAGCATTTCCCGGGCAGTCAGAGAAACAGTACCGGATTCGATTTTAGCAATGATCTCTCCCGGCAGTTTTCTCATCCACCCCCAGAAGCGTAAAAGAGAATATATCCCGGCAGCAATGACCTTGCGATCCCTTGATCCGCAGTTGCGGTTGCGCCGGAAAAAATCATTCAATGTGCGGTCGGGCGGCAGATCGCGGCTGAAAATACCGGTCAGCACCTGCCGGGCGGCCTCATCGGTTTTGAGCATCTGCGCCCTGAATTTGCCGGGAGAAATATCCATAAACATCAAGCCTTTTACTTTTGCTTCAACGAATCATAAATAGCCGCAAATGCGGCAAGCACATCATCATCTGATGCAGTTTTGATGAGATCATCCGGTAATTTGCTGTCAACGGTATTCCCCAGAAGCCGCAAAAACGGAGATATTCTGGCGGGCCGGCTGCTGCCCCGGTGCATCCGGCGGACACTGCGGAGCAGAAAGAGCTTCTCTTTTGCCCGGGTGATCGCTACATAAAACAATCTTTTTTCCTCATCCAGACTACCTTCTTCCACCGAACGCTCATGAGGGAATATGCCATCTTCCATCGCAATGACAAATACGATGGGGAATTCCAGTCCTTTGGCGGCATGGACGGTGGAAAAAACCACTGCATCCAACTGGGGATCATCCTCTTTTTCCTTTTCCTCCTGCAACATACAGGTATCGAGGAAGTCCTGCAGGGTCACCTGATTGCCGTTACGGTTTTCGTACTGGGAAATCGCTGAAATAAACTCATCGAGGTTTTCTCTGCGCTGGCGTGCATCATCAATATCTTTGTATATACGCTGCAAGCCGCCGCTGTAACCGACAGATTCCAGATAAGCGGCGATACCGGAAGCGAGATTTCCCGGTGCGGCAAAATTCTTTCTGCCATCGTCAAAAGCCCGGCGCAGCATTTCGCAACTTTTTTTTGCCGCCGACGATAATCCGGCGGTAAAATCCGGATCACCGAGAGCAAAAAACATCGGCCGGCAATTCTTTTTCCGGTATTCTTTGAGCATATCCACCACTTTGCCGCCCAAACCGCGGGGCGGAGTGGAAAGTATCCGCAAAAGGCTCTGATCGTCGTGCGGATTCACCACCAGACGCAAATAAGCGATGGCATCTTTGATTTCCCGCCGCTGCCAGAAAGGCTGTCCGCCAAACATCCGGTACGGCAGACCGCCGGTACGGAAAGTCTGCTCCAGTTGACGGGAAAGCTGATTGGAGCGGTAAAGTACGGCAAAATCACTGTACTTCAATGCGGGATCTCCCTGCATCATCTGCCGGATCATCTGACAGATGAAATCAGCTTCCTCCTCGCCGCTGCCCAGTGCGGTGGTGATCGGGATGTCCCCGGTGCCGAGGGCACTCCACAATTTTTTGGCGTGTCGCTTGCCGCCGCCGCTGGAAATCACCTGATTGGCGGCATTGAGGATCGAACCTTTGGAACGGTAATTCTGCTCCAGTTTGACCACCGTTGCCCCGGGGAAATGCTCCGGGAAATCAAGGATGTTGCCGACATCCGCCCCCCGCCACGAATAAATGCTCTGGTCATCATCGCCGACTACGCAGAGATTGGGTTTTTCGCCGCCGAGCATACGCAAAATGGTGTACTGGGCATAGTTGGTATCCTGATACTCATCCACCAGCAGAAAACGGTAACGGTCGCGGTAGAGAGCAAGCACATCCGGATGCTCCCGGAAAATTTTCCACACCAAAAGCAGCATATCATCAAAATCTATCTGATTCTGCTCTTCTAAAATGGATTGGTATTCTTTATATATTTGAGCCGCCTGATCTTCAAACGGTGTCAAAGCATTGTTGACTGCTTCCTGCGGCATAATCAGTTTATTTTTCCACTTGCTGATCATACCGAAAGCCTCGGTGGAGGGAAATCCGTCATAATTGCAGCCGAATTTGCCGCAAGCCTGTTTGAAAATCCCCTGCTGGTCACTTTCATCGGCAATGGTGTAACTTGGCAGGTAGCCCAGTTTTGAGATCTCTTTGCGCAGCACTCTGCCGCAAAAACTGTGAAAAGTTCCCAGCGTGACATCTTCGGCGGATTCACGGCCGACCAGCTGATCGAGCCTTTCGCGCATTTCTCTTGCCGCTTTGTTGGTAAAAGTCATACCGAGAATATTTTCTCCCGGGATACCGGATGCGAGCATATAAGCGATGCGGTAGGTAATGACCCTCGTTTTGCCGGTACCGGCACCGGCAAGCACCAATACCGGTCCGGTGACGGCGGATGCCGCTTTGCCCTGTTCCGGGTTGAGACTGGCTAAAATTTCGGCTTTGGTCATTTCAGAAACTCCCGGAATATTTCCTCTGCTCCGCGGCATTTTTCCAGATAATATGCCACATTTTCATTGCGCGGGCTGTCGTCGGCAAGCAATGCACTGTTGTCCACGACCGGAACCTTTTTGCCGGTACCGGTCACATAAAAACGGACTTTTCTGCCGGCTCCGGCGGAAATACCGGCGGCAATGAGCAATTCATAAGCGGCACTGCGCCGCCCTTTGCCGGCAGCGAGTTTGCGGCTGTAATTGGCAGTAGAATCGTTGAGAGTCTCGCATTTGGCAAGTTTCGCCAGCGGCAGAGAGTGTTCGGTTATATCGCGGGAGAGTTTTTCAAAATAGGGTGCGATTTTTTCCTGCTGATCCCGGAGCAATGCGTCGATGCCGAAAGCCAGAGCTTCGCGAATAAAAGGTTCAAGGGCACGGGACTTCAAAGCCGCTCCGGTGATCTCTATTTTGCCGTCAGATTTGAGCAGAGCGTAATTTTTGCTTTTATACGAAAACATCGCCGGGATCATTTCGTCAAATTCGACTTTGATGCCAGACGGCAGAATATCCTGCAAATCCTCTTCGATATCAGCCGCATTCCCCTGCTCCGGCAGTTGGAAATATATACCGTCGGTATCAAGTTCGATGATCCGGCAGCCGGCTTTTTGCAGGAAATCCAGCATAAGATTCATTATTTCACGCCCGCGGGACGTAACTTTTGCCGCCAGAGCGTAATCGTTGAACACCCCCTGGGCAAAACCGAGATAGCCGTAAAAGGAGTTTATCAGTATTTTAAAAGCACTCTGCAAAGCACCGGCTTCTCTTTTTTCGACCTCCGATGCGGCATTATGCATTTTTTCTCTTGCGGCGAGCCGGAAATCACGCAACGTCCGGAGAAAATGCAGAAATATTCCGGTATGGTCTTTACGCGGCGAAATATTTTCCGACAGCAGGATCGACGGGTAAAGTGAACGCACGTCGCAATGCATCACCCGACGGAAAACCCCGCTGTTTTCAGAACGGCTCAACGCTCCTTCAAAACTTTCTGCCGCATCCGGCAGAGGCACAGCCAATCCCTGACGGCAGCAGGCATCCACCAGCAGGGCATCCAGCATACTGCCGCTGCCCCGGAGTATCACCGACTGCAAAGATACCGGCAGAAACATCGCCCGGTAAAAGAAACTCGGCAGCCACATATCGCTCAACGCCCGGATGATTTCGCAATCAGTGCCGTGCAGATCAAAAAATTCTTTCAGCGAATCCAGCGAATAATCATCCAGTTCCCGGTGTATGCCGTCGTGGATCACTGCAAGTACGGTCAAATCCACCAGATGTCTGCCGTTGACGATGCAGTTATTGCAGTTTATCTGCCTGCCTCCGGCGGTGTAACGGCTGCGTTTGATCACGACTTCTCCGCCATCCCTGCCGAGGGCGAGAGTGGTTTTGTGTTTTTTTGCCAGTGCGGCAAGATCGGGGATGATGACACTGTAAAGTTCTTCGCCCTCGATGACATCGGGATCGGCTTCTGCAACAGCAGCACAGATGGCGGAAACAAATCCGGCACCGTCGGATCCGGAAATTTCCCACACTCTCTCTTTGCAGAGCATTGTGGCAGTCAGGGCGGCAAAATCAACTTTGATCTGCATCCTGACCAGTTGAAAAAATTCCATACCGCCAAAAAAGCGGAATCCGAGGTCAGCGATGGCGGCACCGAGATCATCGCGGAAATTGCGTACTGCCAGACCTTTTTCTGCCGCGGTTTTTTCGGCTTTTTCCCAATCTTCACGACAGGGATAAAAATCCAGTGCGGCAAGCTCGCCGTTTCCGGCAAGTTTTCTGCCGTCGGCAGTAAAAGGTTCTCCGGAATGCAAGAGCGGATAGGCAAAAGAAAATGTTTCGCCGGTAACTCCGCCGTTGATCCGGCGATACAAAGTCACTTTGCCGTCACTGCATCCGGCGGCACAGACATTCTGCACGCCGGGAAATGTCAGCGGTGGGCAGGTCATCAGCAGATCTTGATGCCGGTGGTAAATTCTTTGCCGTCGGAAATTGCCGCCGCAGAAGTTACCGGACAATCAAAATCCGCAAAAACGCCGCCGGAAACTGCATAAAGTGCCGCTTCGTCAGCCGTTTTGACATCAAATCCCTCTCCGCACTGGCAACTGCAGGGAGCATTGCATTCGTAGGTAGAAAGATAATAAACTTTGCCGGGGGCAAGTTCAAACTCCCGCACCAGCAGAGCATCCTTGCGGATAATGCCGAGGTAACCGATATTTTCATACATATGGGTCACTGCCACAATGCGGGGGGTATCAAGCGAATCGTGTTCGTAATCCAGAGCCAGCAAACCGAGGGAAATCGCATCGCGGACCGACATACCGCTGTCGATTTTTTCGGCGATGGGATCAGTCTGCGAACCGTTGGTGGCGACCGCCCACACTTTACCGGCGATACGCAGACAGTTGTAGCTGATATACGGATTTTTTGCCAAATCGCCTTCGGCACCGGGACGGGGGACTACGGCGATCCCCTTGTCATTGACTACAGCCTGACGATTGGGGAAACTGCGGGAAGACACCCGGTAAAGAGCTGCATTTTTACCTTCAACGGTTTTGCCGACAGCAACGATTCTGCCAATATACATGATCACTTTTCCTTAAATTTATATTTATGCCTGACTGACAGGCTTTTTAATTTCGCCCTTTTAAAGCTGCTGCTATGGTCGGAGCATCTGCAAAAGAGATATTCATTCCGGCAGGCAATCCCTGCGCCGGACGGGTGACTTTTACCGGAAAATTTTCCAGACTTTCCGCCAGAAACACCGCGGTCGCTCTGCCCTCAACATCGCTGCCCAGAGCCAGAATGATCTCACGGCATTCCGGATCACCGGCACGGGCAAAGAGATTTTCCAGATTGAGCCCGCCGCCATTTTCAGCGGCAAGCGGATCGAGTCTGCCTCCGAGTACGACATAGAGCCCGTTAAACTGCCGGCTGGATTCCACCGCAAAAAGCTGCGGCATATTTTCCACGACACAGACCACACTTCTATCCCGGCGGGGGTCACTGCATACAGTACAGAGTTCCCCGCGTGACGAAAGGGCGCCGCATCCCGGACATTTGCCGACTGTTTCGGGCAGAGATGAAATCAGTCCGCCGAATTTTGCCAAATCCTCTGCCGGTATTTTCAGCAGGGCGTTGACCATCCTCTCCGCCCCGCGCCGTCCGACACCGGGCAGTTGTTTGAAACGGGAAATCAATTCCTCTATCTCAACAGGATAGCAGACCGGCATATTTATTCAAACCTCAAAAAAGACCGGGCAGATTGATCCCGCCTGCGGCTTCTTTCATTTTTTCCTGCACAGCCGCCTTGGCATTGGCAAGAGCCTGATTCACAGCTTCGACAATGTCGCGGTTGATCGCCTCGGCGTCGCCGCCTGCCGCCGGAGCAAAATCCAGACGGCGCAATTCAAAATCGCCACTGACGGTGGCGGTCACCTTGCCGGAAAGCGACGATGCCGAATATTCCAGTTTCGGCAACTCCTCTTTCATCTCTTTGATACCTTTTTGGATATCTTTCACTTTGCCCAGCAAAGAGGCCATTTCTCCGAAATTTCCGAACATATTATTTTACCTCCATTTTGGCTTTGGCGGCTTTGCGTCTGTAACGCCAATCTTGCCAGTAAGAAAGTCCCGGTGCCGCGATGAAAATCGAGGAATAAGTACCGAAAATAACTCCGAGCATCATGATCAGCACAAAGTCGTTGATCGCGACTCCGCCGCCGAGGAAAAGCACAAACACCACAATAAATGTAGTCAAACTGGTCATCGTGGTACGGCTCAAAGTCTGGTTGACTGAACTATTGACCAGTTCAGGGAAACTTTCCGACGGATTGAGGGCGTGATTCTCTCTGATGCGGTCAAAAATAACCACTTTGTCGTTGATGGAATAACCGATAACTGTCAACAGTGAAGCAACTGCCGAAAGCGAGATCGTCCTGCCCATAGCAAGATAAATACCCATCACCACCAGCACGTCGTGGATCAGCATCACCACCGCAGTTGTGGCATAAACATACTCGTAGCGGAAAGCAATGTACAATCCGATACCGATCAGCGAGAAAAACACTGCCAGGATCGCCGCTTTGGTAAATTCCCAACCGATCAGACCGCCGACAGAACTTTCCTGCCCGCCGGTGAATTTGGCATCGGGATAAGTTTTGTTGAGCAGTGCTTCGATCATATCTTTGGGGCTCTGACCGACGGCTTTTTCGGAAAGGTCGCCGCGGATGAGGATTTCCACCTGCTGGGCATCATCGGCAGAAGCCATATTGTGCTTGTAAGTAACAGTGGGTTCATCGTAACCGGCTTTGGCAAGAGTACTCTGCAATTCGCCGCTGGAAATCTGTTTGGCGTAATTGAAAGTGATCACAGTACCGCCGGTGAAATCCACACCGAGGATGGATTTGCCGCGATAGATCAATACTCCGGCAGCCAAAAGCAGCAGTGCGACCGAGATCCAAATGCTTTTGCGGAAAAATTTCACAAAATTGAATTTGGAATTACGGAAAACCGCCAGCATCGAGATCCGGTTGAATCCGGTGAAGCGGAAAAGATAATCGTAAATCAACCGGGTAACAAATACCGCAGTAAACAAACTTGCCAGAATACCGATACTCAAAGTCACAGCAAAGCCTTTGACTGCACCGGTCCCCACGTACATAAGGATAATACTGGTCAGCAAGGTGGTCAGATTGGAGTCCACCACCGCAGTCATGGCTTTGCCGTATCCCTGATCGACCGCCATACGCAGACTCTTGCCCCGTTCCAGTTCCTCCCGGATACGCTCATATATCAGCACGTTGGCATCGACCGCCATACCGATAGTAAGCACGATACCGGCGATACCCGGCAAAGTGAGCGTACAGCTGAATGCCGCCATCGCTCCGAGGATCAGTACGATATTGAGTACCAGTGCCGTAACGGCGATCAGGCCGCTGAAACGGTAATAGATCAGCATAAATACCGCGACACAAATCATAGAGATCAGGCAACCCCAGATACCGCTGGATATGTGATCAGCACCCAGTTTCGGGTCAGTATCAAAAATGGCGTTGACCTTGATTTCAAACGGGAAATTACCGGAAACAAGTGCATCGGAAATACTTTTTGCTTCCTCCTCGGAAAATCTGCCGGAAATTTCCGCCTGTCCGCCGGAGATCGCACCTCTGATACTGGGGGCACAGTAAAGTTTACCGTCCAGAACGATTGCCAGACGGCGATCGACGTTTGCTCCGGTGACCCGGGCAAAATCTTCGGCGCCCTGACGGTTGAAACGCAACTGGATGGAACGCTGACCGAACTGGTCTTTGGCAGGAGCGGCATAGGTGATGTCTTTGCCCTCCATTTCCACTTTACGCGAAACAAGCACCGGAGTCGAAACGACTTTGCCGTTGACCTGATCGCTCATTTCCATTATTTCATAGCCGAGCGGAGTTCTGAAAGTTGCCGGATTGGCAACATATTCTGCAATCAGCCGGTCATTATCCTGATGGACCAGACGGAAACGCAGTTTCGCACTCATTTTGATCAGATTGAGCAGTTTGAGTTTTTCATCTTTGGCGACGATGGGCGCACGCAAAGAGATGTATTTACTGCCGGAAGGAGAAATCTCTGCTTCAAAAATATTCTGGGATTCCAGACGGGTGCGCAGAGTTTCGATGGCGATGTCGCGATAGCGGTCAAACTGACTTTTTACTTCATCCGGAGCATCTTTGTCATCGAGTTCGAGAAAAAATTCCACGCCGCCGGCGAGGTCAAGTCCGAGACGGATGGTGCCGGAAGCATTTTTGCGGATGAGGCTCAGCACGTCGCGGTTGTCGGTAAGACCGTTGGAATCTTTGATTTTATCAGCCAGCACGACGCCGCGTTTTTCGGCGGCTTGCAGGAGTGCCTGCGACTGAAACACTGATGCATCTTTGGCCTGAATGGCTTTGGCATCGGTGATGATGGCTGCGGCGTCTTTGTCATTTTTATCACGGAGCATTTCCGTGAAAACTTCGTAATAATCCCGTTCTTTAAGCGGGTACACCGCCAGTGCAAAAAAGACAATGGCGATGACCACGATAAAAGTACGGAGCAACACAGGGCGTTTATCCATAGCTTATTTCACTTCTTCTTTGTTGGCTTCGACGGCGTTGGCAACGGCGTTTTTGGCAACTTTGATTTTGACTCCGGAAGCAACTTCGATCACAAAACTGTCATCGGCGACTTCCACGATTTTGCCAAAAATACCGCTGGTGAGCATAACTTCAGTATCTTTGCCCATCTTGTTGAGCATTTCCTGGCGTTTCATTTCCCGTTTTTTCTGACCGCGGCTCATAAAAAACATAAAGACGATCATAATGATAAAAATGGGGGCCAGCTGTTGGATCATACCACCGGCACCACCGGCGGCGGGGGCGGCAGATGCGGCGGCATCACAAATCAGATTGAGTTCATTCATTTTCTTTTCTCCTTGTTATATTTTTGTTTTTATCTCTCTAATCAAATCAATGATTTTACAACACTGTCAACGGATGTCTGCCGATTGCGGCGGCAATTTTCCGGTGTATCTCAACATTTTCCCCGCCGTTGACGGCAAAGGAAAAACTGATTTTTCTCATCAAAAGTTCGCGGGCGGCAAAAAGATGCTCTTTTGCCGTACCGTCTGCAGAAATTTCCAGCCGGACATCCCGGTTGAATTTCTGCAGATATGTCCACATTTCAGCACAAACGGAGATTTCACCGGCATAACGTCTGCCCAGTGCGACACCTTCATCAGCATCGAATACCACCGCAGTCGTACTGTCCAGCACAAAAGTCCTGCCGTTGTATTCTTTTTCCAGTTTATGCTGTAACTTCTCACCGACAGAGTGATCTCCGGGGAGAAATTTTTTACATACGATACTGGCACCGCTTTTTACTGCGGCGGCAAGTTCGCTCACATTGGCGGCATCTGCCGTAATTGCATATCCGCCGCGGAAATCTTTTTCAAAGATCATCCACGGGCAGATTTTTCCCACCGGAAACCGGTTGCTGCTCTCTGCCGCAGCCCTGCACCAGGGAAAATGCTGACGCAAAAACCCATCGCCGCTGCCGGCATCACACAACTGCATCGCACCGCCGCCGGGCAGACGGCAAACATTGCCGGTGAATCCATCCGGCAGGAATTTTTCCCGCAAAGCAACACACAACAACTGTGCTGATCCACCATTGCGTACCACTGCCACGGCACATTTTGCCCCCAGCCGGTGAAGCGACTCCGGACGGCAGGAAATATTGCCTGATCCGGTCAGAAGCGACTGCCGCATCAGGCTTTCGCTTTCTCCCAGTTTTTCCAGGATGCTCCGGGCGATATTTTCCATTGGCAGACTACACTTTCACAAGCCGGTTATACAATCATCTTAATATATCACAAAAAAATGCAAGTTACAAGAGTTTTTTTCAAAGAAAAAAGCTATGATTTTGCTTGAATAAATCTTTTTTTTGAACTATTTTATCCTCCTGACGGATAACCACTGGGAAAAATAGTATGAAACTGTTTGAAAAAATCACTTCCAATGCCGCCGGGATCTGCCTTGCTCTGCTGGCGTGTCTGGCAGTCTGGCTCTTTAACGACCACACCGGTCTGCTGGATACTATGCAGGCGGTCACTCTTTACGGAGAGAAAAAAATCCGCGGCAGCTGGTTCACCTCTGCTCCCGAAATGAATTGGCAGCTGGCGGTACTTATCGGGACCTTTGCAGGAGCATTGTTTTCCTCTTTGCTCATTGGTCAATTCAAGGGCAAAGCCGTGCAGGAAAACGCCCCCGGCAGATCCGGACTGGCAAAAAATATTTTTTCGCTTTTCACCGGTTTTGCAGGAGGTTTTCTGGTTATGGCGGGGATACAGTTATCCGGTGACAGTGTCTGGGGACATCTCACCGGAGCGATCCAGCTGGCATCCGGCAGCTGGCTTTTTCTGGGAGCAGTTGCGGCTACCGGTATCGTGGCAGCTATGATTCGTGCCGCTGCCGGCAAATCCGGTGACAATGCCGGCAGCAGCAACAACAGCACTCCCGGCAGAAGCAGTGCAAAAAGAAAAGTGCGGGGTGCAAAATGAATCAGTTGTTTTTCTCCGGAGCCGTGCTGGTGGTTTCTGAAAACTGGAAACTTGTCCTCGGAATTCTTTTCGGCATAGTACTAGGTGCGATGCTGGTACACAGTTGTTTTGCTGACGGTGAAAAAGTCAGAAAGAGTCTGCAATTTAAAGATTTCACTGTAACAGAAAACCTCATCCTGATGCTTTTTGCCGGATTGATAATCCGCTTTATCGGGGTAAAAACCGGCATGATGCCGGAATATCCTCCGGGCGAAAACCAATATCTGTGGAGTTGCATCACCGGCGGAGTCATCGCAGGATTCGGACTGTTGCTCGCCGGATTTGCTCCCGTTTCCGCCATCGCCGGTCTGGGTACCGGAAACCTTACTGCACTGTGGGCACTGTGCGGTATGGCGGTCGCCATACCGGTAATGAAAAAATACGGTCACAATCTCTCGGATCTGATTTCCCGCTGGGATGCAAAACTCGGTTGCGGCAAAGTCACTGCGGACTTTTTTGACACCGCCAATCCGGCACTTTTTGCAGTGATCTTCACCGGAGTGATCCTGTTGGCATTTCTGCTTGCCGCAAGAAAAAAGTGATCAGTGGTTTTCGCTTTTGATCTCCATACCCAGCGCGGCAAGTTTACCGGTGAGATTCTCGTACCCGCGATAGATGATTTCAGCGTGATTGATACGGCTGGTGCCGGAAGCACAGGCGGCAGCAATGACCATCGCCATACCGGCACGGATATCCGGACTTGACATTTCCACCGCCCGGAGTTTGGCCGGACCGCTTATCACCACCCGGTGCGGGTCGCAGACAATGGCATTCGCCCCCATACTGATAAGGCGGTCAACAAAATAGATGCGGCTTTCAAACATCTTTTCAAAAAACATCACCGTACCCCGGCACTGAGTCGCGGCAACAATGGTACAACTCATCATATCCGAGGGATACTGCGGCCACGGCCCATCTGATATCTGCGGGATATGTCCGCCGAAATCACTGACGATCTCCGGAGTCTGACCACCCGGCAGAAACAGAGAATCCTGTCTCAACTCGACATTCACCCCCAGTTTTTCAAATACCCGGTGCAACATCCAGTAGTGGCGGCGGGTGGTGCCTGTAACTTCCACCGGTACTCCGGCGGCGACCCCCAGTGCCAGAAAACTCCCGGCTTCGATATGATCGCTGACGACAGTATAATCGACACCGTGAAGAAGAGGGACACCTTCGATTTCCAGCGTATTACTGCCGATACCGCTGATTTTTGCCCCCATCTGATTGAGCATATTGGCAAGATCGCAAACGTGAGGTTCACTCGCGGCATTGCTCAGGATCGTCGTGCCTTTGGCAGTGGCGGCGGCAATAATGATCTGCTCGGTGGCAGTGACACTGCATTCATCCAGAAAGAGTTCTCTGCCATTCAGCCCCTCTTTGGCTTCAAAGCGGTAAACTGCCGGATCATCCACCATTACAGCACCGAGTTTGATCAGACCGTAGAAATGTCCGTCCAGACGGCGGTGGCCGATGACATCTCCACCCGGCGGGTAGAGTACGGCCTGACCGGTACGGGCAAGCAGCGGGGCGGCAAAAAGGATACTCGTCCGGTTTTTTGAGCAGCTTTCACGATCGACTGCGGATGTAAGTATCTGCGGAGTTTGTATTTGCAGAACATTGTTTTCAAAAGTATATTCCGCCCCCAGCGAAGCGGCGATTTCAAGCATAGTGCGGACATCGAGGATATCCGGCACATTGCGGAGTGTTGCTTTATCAGCGGTAAGCAGTAATGCGGCGATCATCGGCAATACGGCGTTTTTACTGCCGCTGACTTTGACACTGCCGCCGGTGATGCTTTTGCCGGTAACAATCAGGCTTTGCATTTTGTTTCCCCCGGGGTTGTTGGATGATAAGTTTGACAGGGAATAAAATAGTCTGCCATTATCGCAAATGCAAATTGTTTACGGCGTATTGAGATTTATTTCTGCAAAGATTTTACGGCGGCACGGTAAACGGCAAAAGAGATCGTTATGCCTCATCGTCACCGCGGCTGATAAGCACCACGGTACGGTCGTCAGTCTGCTCTTTTTCAAAAGAAGATATGGCAGTGACGATAGTATCCATTATTTTTTCCTGCGTGCGGCTGACGGTACATCCGTTGAAAAATGCTTCTGCCAGTCTTTTTACACCGAACTCGTTGCCGTTTTCATCACAAGCTTCGGTCAGACCGTCGGAAAACATAATGGCGTGAGTGCCTTTTTCCATAGTCATACAAATAGTTTCAAAAGCGGCAAATTCCCGCGGCATGATGCCCAATGCCGCCCCTTCCGGAGAAAGAGTCCGCAAATGCTGATGGACAAATGTTATCAGATCGGTATGCCCCGCCCTGCCGAATTCGATCAGCGAATGACGGCGGTCGAGCAGACAGCACCCGAGGGTGATGAATCTGTCCGCTTCGGTATCGCGGTAGAGTTTGGCGTTGAGTTCAGTCAGGAAATCCGGCAGAGTGGTGAAACTGTCCGCCAGACTGCGGGCGAAACTCCGGGTCATCATCGCCAGCAGACAGGCGGGAATACCTTTGCCGCAGGCATCGCCCAGGAGTACCAGCACCCGGTCATCGTCGATCTGGATGAAATCGTAGAAATCGCCATTGACCTCTTTGGCAGAACTGGTTTTGGCGGCGATGGAAAAGCCCTCCCATTTCGGGAAAACCGGCGGCAGCAGAGATGATTGCAGACTGCGGGCAAAAACAAGTTCCTGGTCAATGCGGTCGCGACGGGTTATTTCGCTGAAAACCTGCGACAGCTGATGCACCATCTGGATCCTGCCGCCGAGATTGCGGAATCTCTCAAACTGGGATTTGGAAAAGCTCTGTAAACTTTGGCCGGCACAATTCAGTGCAACTGTAACCAGTGACAACTCATCATTGCGGGTCAGACTGACCGCCATCACACTGCCCATTTTCAGACATTGCGGATATTCAAAAAAGCGTTTATCAACAGAAGCATCAAAAATCAATTCTGATGCTTCACGCCGCATTATCTCACCGAGAAAGCCTTCGCCGCTGACAATCCTTTCCCGTTTCAGAGCCTCAAAAAGCCGGTGGCTGTCTTGAAATATTTCCTGATTGCGGGTATGCACCAGAAGATAGGGGCCTGATACACCGATCGCGGTAAGTTCTTTACCGGAAACTTCGTAAATGCAGACCGATTCAGCACCGATTTTTTCCGCCACATCTCTAGCTGTGGCGTGCATCACTCCTTCCAAACCGTCCTCACCTCTCATACCATTGGCAAAACGGGCAAGGAATCCGGCAAGATCGCGATGCTCATCGTTGAGATCAGTGAGCCGGTGGCGCAAACGGACTATCTTGCGGACAAAAAACTGCAATGCCGCAATCAGCAGCAGTACAGCAAGAGAGGTGCAGAGCAAAAAGATCCCCAAACCGAGTTCTTCATCCTGCACCCCGGAGACATTCCCGAAAAAAATAAAAATTCCGGTCATAGTCCAGTCCACGCACTCCTCTTATTTCTGCAAATACTCCTGCAGACTTTTCAGCACCGGTTCGCCGTGTTTGGCTTCGCGGATACCGGCGACGGTGGCATTTGCCGCGGCGATGGTAGTCATATACGGTATTTTATACTGGATCGCCAGCATACGGATATAACTGTCATCGATTTTGCTCAAACGGCTGACCGGAGTATTGATGATAAGGGCGATCTCGCGGTTGCGGATCAGGTCGGAAATATCCGGACGGCCCTCATTGATCTTGTTGACCATTTTGCATTTGATACCGCATTCATTCAGGAAAGCGGCAGTGCCTTCAGTTGCAAGCAATTCAAATCCGAGTTCCGCAAAAGTCCGGGCGATAGGTTCAAGACTGCCGCGGTCGCGTTTGTTGACCGAAACCAGTACTTTGCCCTCCAGCGGCAGCTGTGAACCGGCCGCCTGCTGGGCTTTGAAATACGCCATACCAAAGGTTTCCGCCATACCCATGACTTCGCCGGTGGCACGCATTTCCGGTCCCAGCACCGGGTCAACTTCGGGGAACATATTAAAGGGGAATACCGCCTCTTTGACACCGTAGTAAGTTGACGGTGCATCGCGGAAAAGTCCTTTGACATCATCCATAGATGCTCCGAGCATCAATTCAGTAGCAATCCTTGCCAGCGGCACACCGGTAACTTTTGCCACGACAGGCACAGTACGGGAAGCACGGGGATTGGCTTCGATGATCCATACTTCGTCATCGCAGACAGCATACTGGACATTGAGGATGCCGCGGACTTTGAAGTCTTTGGCGATCGCTTCGGTGTGACGTTTGATTTTCTCGATATTTTTGGCGGAAAGCGTCACCGGCGGGATGGAACAGGCGGAGTCACCGGAATGGATACCGGCAAGCTCGATATGCTCCATCACCGATGCGATAAAGACATCTTTGCCGTCGCTGACAGCATCGACTTCGCACTCGATGGCGTTATCCAGGAAACGGTCGATAAGCATAGGATATTCAGGACTGACCTTGATGGATTCCACCGCATAGCGTTTCAGGGTTTCCTCATCGTAAACTACCGCCATACCTCTGCCGCCGAGGACAAATGAGGGGCGCACCATCACCGGATATCCGATCTGTCTGCCGAGAGCGACAGCCTCATCCAGACTGCGGGAAATGCCGCTTTCGGGCTGACGGATGCCGAGAGCGATCATTCTTTCGCGGAAATATTCGCGGTCTTCGGCGAGGCGGATGCCTTCCGGCTGGGTACCGAGGATGCTGACGCCGGAATCTTTGAGTTCCTGGGCGATATTGAGCGGAGTCTGGCCGCCGAACTGCACGATGGCACCTTCGGGGCATTCTTTTTCGTAGATCGCCAGCACATCTTCGGTGGTCAGCGGTTCAAAGTAAAGTTTGTCACTGGTATCGTAGTCAGTGGAAACAGTTTCCGGGTTGCAGTTGATCAGTACGGATTCGATACCGGCACGACGGAGCGAAAGTGCGGCATGGACGCAGGTGTAGTCAAATTCGATACCCTGACCGATCCGGTTCGGACCGCCGCCCAGCACCATGATTTTGCGTTTGTCAGAAACGGGCACTTCGTCCGGAGCGCCGGAATAAGTCGAGTAATAGTAATCGGCATTTTCCACGCCGGAAACCGGCACGCGGCAGAAAGAGGCGACACAGTTCAATTCCTTGCGGCGGTTGCGGACGGATTTTTCGGAAACGTTGAAAAGTTTCGCCAGATATTTGTCAGCGAAACCGAGTTTTTTCGCTTTGCGGAGCAAATCATCCGGCAGAGTCATAAAGTTGCATTTAGCAAGTTCCAGTTCAAAGACCGCAAGTTCGCGGATCTCTTCGAGGAAAAATCTGCCGATAGCAGTAAGTTTGTGGGCTTCTTCGACCGACAGACCTTTTTTGAATGCTTCATAGAGGTAGAAAAATCTCTTGCTGGCGGGTTTGGCAACGAGGGGACGCAACTCATCGAGGGACAGTTTCTCGATATCTTTGTCCAGGCCGGCGCCGCTTCTGCCGATTTCCAGAGAGCGGATGGCTTTCTGGAAGGCTTCTTTGAAGTCCTTACCGATGCTCATAACTTCGCCGACGGCTTTCATCTGGGTACCGAGATGATCTTCCGCCTGGGGGAATTTTTCAAATGCCCAGCGGGCGAATTTCACCACCACATAGTCGCCGGAGGGAGTGTATTTATCCAGCGAGCCATCCCGCCAGTACGGGATCTCATCCAGAGTGACTCCGGCGGCAAGCTTGGTGGAAACGCGGGCGATGGGGAATCCGGTCGCCTTGGATGCCAGCGCACTGGAACGGCTGGTACGGGGATTGATCTCGATAACGATGATCCTGCCGTCTTTGGGATTGCGGGCAAACTGCACGTTGGTACCACCGGTAACACCGATGGCATCGACGATGCGGTAACTGTAATCCTGCAGAGTTTTCTGTACATCTTCGGGGATGGTCAGCATGGGGGCGACGCAGAAACTGTCGCCGGTGTGGACACCGACGGGGTCAACGTTTTCGATGAAACAGACGGTGATTTTATTACCTTTCTGGTCGCGGACGACTTCCAGTTCCAGTTCTTCCCAGCCGAAAACACATTCTTCGATCAGCACCTGACCGATAAGACTGGCGGCAAGACCGCGGGTAACAACTTCGCGGAGTTCTTCCACATTGTAAACGATACCGCCGCCGGTACCGCCCATAGTGTAAGCCGGACGCAAGACGACGGGATATCCCAGTTCTGCGGCGATCTTTTCAGCTTCCTGCACCGAATAACTGGGTTCGGATTTGGCCATCGGGATACCGAGAGATGCCATGGTCTGTTTGAATTCGATACGGTCTTCGCCGCGTTTGATGGCATCCAGATCGACACCGATAACTTTGACGCCGTATTTTTCCAGCACTCCGGCATCCTGCAGAGAAATGGCAAGATTGAGTGCAGTCTGGCCGCCGAGGTTGGGCAGCAGGGCATCGGGGCGTTCTCTGTCGATGATCTTTTCCACAGCGGAAACGCAGAGAGGTTCGATATAGGTGTGATCCGCCATATCCGGATCGGTCATGATCGTGGCAGGGTTGGAGTTGGCAAGGACTACTTCATAACCGCTTTCGCGCAGAGCTTTGCAGGCCTGCGTCCCGGAGTAGTCAAACTCACAAGCCTGACCGATGATGATGGGACCTGAACCTATGATCAGAATTTTTTTGATATCTTCCCGCTGCGACATAATAAAACCTTCTTTCTATATGATAAGCTAAACTTGAACACATCCGCGAATAATATAACCCTTGTAAGCATTTCCGTCAAGAAAATATTTGAAATATTTTATACTAATTTGTACTTTACCGGCTTATCATTTGCAAACAAAAAAAATCCACGCCGTTGAGCGTGGACTTTTTCAAACCAAAATCGAAGAAGGATTACTTCACAGCTTTTTTGATTTCGTCGTATTTGGCTTTGCTGACGAAGCAGGTCAGGGCGCGACCATCTTTGGTGACGCCGCGGACAGCGTAACGCGGATTGGTTTCTTTGCCGTAAACGACACATTCGGTGATTGCGGTTTTGACTTTGGCTTTGGCTTTCACATCATAAAATTCGTAGTCCATATCGACCTCCCTAATTGGTTGAGATTCAACGCGTCAATGCGTTTTACTATTTTGACAATACAACACTTTTATCAATTATGCAAGCCGGAAACGCAAAAATTTTCATAAAAAAACGATTTTTTTTCATTTTTTTTCGTTTTCAGCCTAAAAATAACGATATATTGAGTAAAAAATGCTTGTAAGTTTTTCATCGTGAGCTATATTATTTTCCGGAGACAATCTGCATTGCGGGCGGTCGCGGCCGGGACGGTTTTACCGGAACCGGCTGAGGAAAGTCCGGACTGCACAGAGCAGGGAGCTTCCCCCAACAAGGGAAGTACTGCGGACAATATGCCGCAGGAAGACCAGTGCCACAGAAAACAAACCGCCGGATTTTCCGGTAAGGGTGAAAAGGTGGGGCAAGAGCCCACCGGGCGTCGGCTAAAACCACGCCGCAGGGTAAACTCCTCCTGCAGCAAGACCAAATAGGGGATGATGTCATTGCTCGTGACGCTACAAATCCCGGGTTCTGGTCGCACAGACAGATGATCGCCGCCAGTGGTTTCCACCGGCACAGAATCCGGCTTACAGCAATGCGGATTGTCTTTTCAGAATCATGATTTTTTTAATGATATGGAGACGGGCAAAATGCCGAAGTTTGCAATTTTGAGCGATATTCATTCCAATGCCGATGCATTGAGCGTGGTGTTGGAAAAATGCCGCGCTATCGGAATTGCAAACTATATCTCCCTCGGTGATATCGTCGGCTACAATGCTGAGCCCTGCCGCTGTATCGATATGGTAAAAGAGTTGAACTTCAAAGCGATGGTCATCGGCAACCACGACCAGTATGCCATCGAAGGAGATGTGGAAACATCCGGGTTCAATCCGGTCGCCAGACACGCCATCGAGTGGACACGGCGTCAACTCCGTCCGGAAGATATGGATTTTCTCCGCTGCCGCTACAACTGCATCGTCCCCGGCACCGGTATTACTGCTGTCCACGCCACGCTGGACAGTCCGGACACCTGGGGATATGTTTTCAACCGGAGCGATGCCGCTGCAAGTTTCGCCTATCAATTCACCCAACTCTGTTTCTGCGGCCACTCGCACAAACCGGTGGCATTTGACCGGAGTGCGACTGCTTTCGGTGATGCCGGGACCAATGAAATACCGGACTGGAACCACAATCGCTTTCACCCGGCAAACGACACCGATTTCAATATTGCCGACGAATTGACGGTCCCTTACGTCAAAGGACACAAATATCTTTTCAATATCGGCAGCATCGGACAGCCCCGCAACAATGATCCGCGGGCAAGTTTTGCGGTAGTGGATACTGACAGATGTACCGTCAGTCGCTTCCGGCTGCCTTACGATATTGCTTCCGCCCGGCAGAAAGTAATTTCCGCCGGACTGCCGGATATCCTCGCCCAGCGATTGGAAAAAGGAAAATGAACCGTGCCCAAAAAGAGTTACATACCCCTTGACGGGAAAAAAATCAGGAATATACTTGTGATAAAACCCAGCAGTATGGGGGATATCGTTCACAGTTTTCCCGCGGTGGCCCTGCTGCAGAAATACTGCCCTGATGCCAAAATAGACTTTGTCATCAAACCGGAATTTGCCGACCTGCTGGATTATGCCCCATTTGCTGTGGAGAGGAAAATCATTTTTGAACGCCGCAAACTCGGCAGTCCCGGCAAAATTCTGCCTGAACTGCTGAAATTACGGAAAGTTTTACGCCGGAAAAAATATGATTTGACAGTGGATCTGCAAGGGCTTTTCCGCAGTGCATTGTGTGCAGGTCTTGCCAAAAGCAGGCACACCGCCGGATTCGCCGCACCGCGGGAAAAAGCGGCAGTATTTTATTACGATCTGAAAGTGCCGGTAAAATCACTCCATGCCATTGAAAAACAAATGGAATTGATCAGCACTCTTTTCGGCGGCACCGAAAAACTCGCTGAACCCCCGCCGCCGGTGGTCAATGACGAACTGCCCGCCGGGATGCCGCATCAGAATTTGATTACGGTTTTCCCTGCTTCTTTATGGAAAAGCAAAGAATTTCCGGTAAAAATCTTTGCCGATATCATTTCCGGACTGCACCGTCATTTCCCTGCATACAGTTTTGCAGTCTGCGGCAGCAAAAAAGAGGTCAGGATAATGCAGGAACTTTACGATGCCCTGCCCAATGGGTTTCCGCTGATAGACCTTACTGGAAAAACTTCACTGCGTCAGCTTTTTGCGGTGATCGACCACAGCGATGCGGTTTTGTGCAACGATTCAGGTCCTTTGCATATCGCGGCATATCTGCGTAAAAACTGCTTTGCGTTTTTTGGTCCGACCGATCCGAGACGCACCGGGCCGTGGTATGAAAACAGCAAAGTTTACCGCAACACTTCCGGCTGCACCGCCTGCCTCAAACGCAAATGCCGTACCGGAACTCAATGCTGTCTGGATATTTCCACTGATCAGGTGATCAGCGATATATGCACTGTACTCAAAAAAAACAATCCGGCAAAATAAGGAGTCGATATATTATGAACCTCACCAAAAAAATTCTTTTACTGTCAGCACTGCTTGCCTGTCCGATGCTTTTTGCCAGAGTGAATATTTCTCTGCGCCTCAACCGGGTGACATATATGCAGTATGAACCGGTTTTCGCCTGTGTTACGTTGCGTAATGATACCGGCAGGGCACTGCTTTTCGGCAAAGATGCCAGGATGAATGGCAAAATACTCTTTGATTTGCGTAATTCCAAAGGCAGACAGGTCGCCCGGATCGCAAACAATGAGATCAATGTCACCGGTCTGATGCTGGCTCCGGGAGAAGTCAAAAATATGATCATCCCGGTGCAGAAACATTACGACATCGATCAGACCGGAACTTATACCATTGCCGCCTATATCAGCCACAGTCTGCTGCCTGAAACCTACCAGAGCGCAAGCTGTTCCTTTCGGGTGGAACCGGGTATCACGGTATGGGAAAGGACCGTCGGACTGCCCGACCTGGACGGCAACAGCAGAGAAAAAGTGAAATACCGCACCTACTCTATGCGGACATTGACTGAATCTTCCAGCAAATACTACTACCTGCGGGTCGAAGACAAAACTCATGTTTACGGTGTAATGCGGGTCGGTCAGGTCATCGGCAGAGAAAAATTCCAGGCGGAAGTCGATATGCTCAGCCGCATTCACCTGCTGATGCCCCTTTCACCGCGGATATTCCACTATCTGACATTCAGCCTTGACGGATTGAATACCGCCAACAGTTACTGGCGAACCAGTGAAACCATCCCGATGCTTTACCGTGATGAAAAAACCGGCAAAGTCACCCGGATCGGCGGAGTGGAAGCCAAACCCGGCATCGACTTCAAAGATCCCGATGCAGGCAAGTTGACCGCCACCAAACTGCTGGATCAAAACGGCAGAAGCGTTTATCGCGACCGGGCTCCGAAACCGTGGAAAGACAGCGGTATCGTCGATCTGGGCAAAGGTCTTGATATCGCCCCAAAAAACGGTGAAAGCGACGACGAATAAACCAGTTGTCAGTGTAAAAAAAGCCGGTGATCGACACCGGCTTTTTTGTATCCCGCAGTATCAGTTTACCTGGATGCGGTGAACTCTGGCTTTGGCGGACTTCGGCAAAAACAGCGTAAGCAATCCGTCTTTGGTACGGGCGGAAATATTTTCCACATCCACCGCGTCAGAGAGTTCAAATGCCCGTTTGTAACGCACAGTCATACCGTTGCGTTTCAACATACCGCTGGCAACAAGTTCAAGGATATGCTCTTTGACGCAGAGTTCGATACCTTCCGCGCTGACTCCGGGGACCTCAAAAGTGATGTTCACCCCGTTTTCCATTTCCTCGACATCAGCGGCAGGGCGGATGTCAAAAAATGCAGTTGCAGTTTTGTTTTCTTTTTCACTCATGATATATTCCTCCTTATTTTTATGACATTGTTTATTCACTGACGATTTTTATCGTTGATTTTTCTTCCGGCACACGTTTTTCTCTCGGCACAGTTATCCGCAGAACACCGTTTTCATAAGTGGCGGCGGCTTCAGCCGGGATGACTTCCACCGGGAGTTTGACACTTTCGGCAAATTCGCGGGTAGTCCGTTCACGGCAGATATAGTGTTTCTGCCTGCACTCGTCGCAATTTTTTGCCGTAACTTTTATCGTGGCAAAATCTCCGGTCAGTTCAATGGTGAAATCATCTTTGCTGTGCCCGGGTGCCGCCATTTGCAATATGACGGCCTCGTCGGTGGTTTCGATTTCGATACCGGATTCAAATACTGAGAAATCAGCAAAACCCGGAAAAGTCGCAAGCAGCGACCGCAGATTTCTTTCCAACGGCGAATAAGGCGTGATTTCTCCAAATCCGGCGCGGCGTTTAGTCAACATATTCATACTCCAACTCCTCTCTTTGCGGGACACCTTGTCCCTTTTTTCCTCTCTGCCGGTATATCAGCATTTTGTGTGCCGGATTATTTTGCCGCCGGAAACCGGAATCGAAGTTGTGACTTTTTGGCATTAAAAGTATGACACAGTGTGACTTTTTGGCGTACAGACAAAAAAAATCACGGTACATCCTGCGATGTACCGTGATAAGGTTTCAGAAAACCGGATATCAGTCGACGACGACGGCGATTTTGATACCTTTCATCTGGACATTGGTTTCCAGAGCTTCGGCGATATCTTCCAGTTTGTAGTGGTGAGTCACCAGTTTTTCCATCGGCAGACCGATACCGGCGGCACGACGGAGGAAAGCAAAGGCGATGGGGTAATCCTGCGGAGAATAGACCCAGGAACCGACCGCAGTGATTTCTTTGTTGCAGATATCGTAGTGGGGGTCGATGGAGCAGGTACCCATCGGCAGGAAGAAACCGACTTCGCAGAGACCGCCGCCGCGGCGAACCATTTTCCAGGCATTGGATGCCGCTGCCGGCACACCGGTGCACTGGAAAACAAATCCGGCACCGAGACCGTCAGTTTTGGCAACGATTTCAGCGAGCATATCGTCGAATTTTTCATACTTGGTAAAGTTGAAAGTATCAGTGGCGCCCAGTTCTCTGGCAAGGTCAAGACGATTGTCATTACCATCAACAGCCACGATCTGATCGATACCGAGAGTACGCAGCACAGACATGACCATCAGACCGATGGGGCCGCAACCCTGCACCACAACTTTGGTATTGAAGTTCAAAAGACCGGTGGTTTTGGCACGTTCAACAGCGTGGATGGCGACGGCGGCAGGCTCGATCAGCATACGCTGGTCAAGGCTCAAACCGGAAACATTGAAAAATGTCGAATTGGGACGGATTTTCATATATTCGGCGAAATATCCGTTGAGATGGGTGTCATCATCGGGATAAAGACCGTACACGCCGCAGCTTTCGCACATATTGGTACGGGCAGGAGTATTCATACAGGCGCTGCAAGTACCGCAGGGGATAACACAGGTAACGATCTGGTCGCCTTCTTTCACCGGGATACCGGCGGAATCTCTGACGATATTTTTGCCGAGTTTAACAATGGTACCGCTGCCTTCGTGGCCGAGGACGACCGGGCAGAGACCGAAAGGATCGCGTTTGTATTCGTGACCGTCAGTACCGCACACACCGCAGCCTTCAACTTTGATGAGCATTTCATCATCGCCGATAGCGGGGATGGGGAATTCTTTCATTTCAAATTTGCCGGGAGCGACCAATACAGCCGCCTTTGCAGTTTTCGGAATGTCAAAAGCCATAATATACCTCCATAGTTCAGGCTGTTTAACCTCTCTATGAAAAGTAATATATCATACTTTTTTCTTAAATTCAACACATAACCCCCCGAAAACAGGCTTATTTCAATAAAAAAATCGTATTGACCGGCACCTGAATGCGGAAGTATATGTTTCGCTTGTGTTTTCGCACCTGCGGCAGAAAGAAGATATTCTCCTCAAATTGGTAAAAAAAGACGGTCTGATCAGTGCGAATGATCAGACCGTAAGAAAAATTTCCGGCACCGTGCTACTCTCCCATAGTCAAATTTACAGTACCATCGCCGCTGGAGTCCTTAACTACCGTGTTCG
>JAZONW010000062.1:0-4106 GCA_045654745.1 Victivallaceae bacterium
CGCGGGGGAGTAGCTCAATTGGTTAGAGTACCACCCTGTCACGGTGGGTGTTGCGGGTTCGAGTCCCGTCTCTCTCGCCATCTATTTGCAAGGCTCCGGATAAAAATCCGGAGTCTTTTTTTGTAAAATCCTCATTCGGGGTGTATCTTATTATTGAAACACACAACCCGGGGTGCAAAATTGACCATGAAGTGGCTGAAAGAAAGAAAGCGTAAAAAATTTGCCCGCGAAATTTGCGAACTTATCAAAACCGAAGATGACCGGATCAGCGAAACAGCAAGAGCGGAAATGACGGCATTGCTCGAAAATCTGCAAACTGATCCCGATCCGGCAAAAGCGGTGATCCAAGCGGAAAAGGCGATGGCAAAAGTTTCCCTGCCGGGCAATCGCGGCACATTGCGTAATCTGCTTGATCTGCTGCTGGTAGTGGGAGCTGTGGCATTCGGATTGCGCGGATTGTATTTTCAACCTTTCCGCATCCCGACAAGTTCCATGCAGCCGACACTTTACGGGATACACTTCCGCAACGATCTGCCGACTGTGCCGGGGCTGCTTGCCGGAATTCTTTTCGGCGGACGCAATTGCAATGCCGAAATCCGCTCCGGCGGCCAACTGGATGTGAGTTCCATCTCTTACCAACCGGGATTTTTTGACACGACCTCATTTCGCATCGGCGACAGTAAATACACTTTGCCGGGAGAACCTGCCAAAGTGATGGATTACGCCGGACTTGACCCGTACAAATACTACCTGCCCGGAGAAACGCTTGCCAAGGGGATGCTGGTGCAGGGCGATCACCTTTTTGTCGAACGCTTTTCGCTTTATCTTGCTCCGCCTGCCCGCGGAGATGTGATGGTATTCACCACTGACGGTATTTTTTACAATGGCGTCAGTCTGGCGGAAACCGGCGGCAGTTACTATATCAAACGCCTCGCCGCCCTGCCGGGGGATACGGTCAAACTGGAAAACAACCAGCTCTATGTGATGCCGAAAGGAGAAAAAGTTTTTCACAAAATCCAGGATATTGCTCCGGTTTTTGCCAAAATCTACAGCGGCAAAGGCGGTTATCAGGGGCATGATTCCGGTATGGAAGCAAACTTCCCTGCTCCCGGCAGTACCTATACCATCCCGGAAAACCACTACTATATGCTGGGGGATAATTCGAGATTCAGCGGAGACAGCAGATTTTTCGGTGCGGTACCGCGAAAAAATCTGGTGGGCAGGGCATTTCTGGTTTTCTGGCCGTTTTCCCGCCGTACCGGCATAGCGGATATGCCGGCACCGCTTGACGTACCGACAGGCGAACCGGGGATCAACACCTTTCCGGTAATGTTCAGACAATAAAAACACGCCCCGTTGAAGCGGGGCGTATTTTTTTGCTCTTTACTTTTCTTCGCGTCCGATCACTCTTTCGATAAAGTAAAGCGGCCTTGCCCGGACATCGTTGTAAACTCTGCCCAGATATTCACCGATAACACCGATACCGATCATCAGGATACCGGTAAAAATGAAATGCACCGCAAAGAGCGAAAACACACCGAATTGCCCCCAGTCATCACCGTTGGGCATCAGACGGCGGATAATTATGTAAAGGCTGAGCAGAAATCCGCTGAAACCTGCCAATATCCCGAAATAAGTCAACAACCGCAGCGGCAGAGTGGTCATACAGGTCAAAAGGTTGAATTGCAGATTGATAAGTTTCCAGAGCGAATATTTGGATTCTCCGGCGGCTCTGGCAGAATGAGCGACCGGGATCTCACAGGCAGTCCTGGCGAAACTGTTGCCGAGTACCGGGATAAAGGTACTGCGTTCACGGCATTGCAGCATAGCTTCAACGATGTGGCGGCGGTAGGCCCGGAGCATACAGCCGTAATCATTCATCCGCACACCGGTAGCGGCTCTGGCGGCACTGTTGACCATTTTGGAAGCATACCGGCGGAAAAATGAATCCTGACGGTTCTGCCGGACAGTACCGACGACATCGTTGCCCTTTTCTGCCGCGGCGATAAGGTTGGGGATTTCTTCCGGCGGATTCTGCAAGTCGGCATCGAGAGTGATGACAAGATCACCCCTCACCTGACCGAATCCCGCCATAATGGCAGAATGCTGTCCGTAATTGCGGTTGAGGATAACTCCGATAACCTGATCCGGCCGTTTGGCGGCGGCGGCGGAAATAATGTCGATCGAAGCATCTTTACTGCCGTCATCGACCATAATAAACTCAAATTTTCTGCCGGTACTGTCCAGTGCTGCCAGAGTGCGGTCAATGAACTCCTGCAAGCATCCTTCCTCGTTATAAACCGGGACAACGACAGAGACGAATTCTACTTTTCGGGCGTTTTCCATATTTTATTCTCCCATAGGTGAAGTTTTTTCAGGTAAGTTTATAAAATATACGACACTCCGTTTGCGGGAGCCGCTTTTCAATTCTGAATCCATTTCCGATTTGCGGTTTTCGTCGGTATTCACACCGTATTTTCTGCCGATTTCAGAAATCATTTCCGCATCGGCAGTGCTGGCGACAACCGCCGCCTTGCTGCCGCGGCAGGAATCAAGAAACTTCTGCAGTTGAGTTTTGTTTTCTGCAACGGCTATTCTGCCTGCGGCGCCGGTATAAAAGAGCATCTGCGGCGAAACACTGCCGCCGGTCGAAACGATATTTTCCGGAGCGATCCCCCGCAGGGGCGTACTGCATTCCAGCCAGAATTTTTTGCCGGTACGGAAACTGTCCAGACCGGGATAGAATAATCCGGCACAAGCCGCCATCAGCACAGTCCCGGCAAGTATCACACTGCCGAAACGTGCAGGCAGATCAAAGTATTCAGCCGCATAACTGTCAAACAGCAGTATTGCCAGTGCCGCCACTCCCGCCAGCGGTACCGAGAGTGTTATCAACAGCGGCAGACTGATGTGGAAAAAAACATTCCACACCGGGATAAACACCACAAATGCCAGTGCAAATGAAGCTGTCAGCATCACGATCCAGCGTAAAACGGTTTCTCCGGCAAAGTTCCAGAAATCGTTGCCGAAATCGTGCATCATCGTTCCGGCGGTAAAGACAAGGATAAACGGCACAACTCCGGTAAAAACACCCCAATCCGTATTGCCGGAAACAGCCAGAAAAATCACCGCCGCCGCTATCCCGGTCAACAGTCTGCTGATTTCTGCCGGCAGTTTTCTGTGATTCACCAGCACTCCGGCAAGAGCAAAAACAGTGAAAAAACTCCACGGGAAAATTGCACGCAAAACATTGCCGATACCAAACAGCACATTGCCGCTGCCTATAAAATAAAAACGGCTCATAATGCTTTTATGCTGCAATATTTCCAGTTGAGACGGCAATATCTGACAGAATACCGCCAGCAATACAGCGATAATGACGATAACAATAATCTCTGCGAAACTTATCCTGCGGTCTTTTGCAGATACAAAAGGGAGGCATAATCCAAATATCAGAAAAAGCGGCACAAATCCTCCGGCGGCAAAAGCGACCGCTGTCAGCAAAATAAAAAGCAGATAACGCCACACCGCCCGGTCAATGATCGGCGTTGTAAATATCACTGCGGCCCACACCGCGGCGGCGGCATAAACTATATCCGGAGCAACAGTTCGGCTCCAGAAAAGCACTCCGTAACTGCCGAGAGTCATCCACGCTCCGGCAAGAGCAGTGCGGCGGTCAAAAAATCGTCTGCCGAAAACAAGTGCCGCCCAGATCAGCGACCAGCCGCAAATCACTCCGGGCAGGCGGCAGCTCCACTCTGAAGCCCCGAACCAGTAAACAAACGGCAAAGAGATATATGTATGCAAAGCAGGAAAAAGCGGCAGCGGATCGCCGTTGAAAGACAACTGCCGCCAGTTGCCGGATACAGCCATTTCCCGGACGATTTCCCCGTAATACGCTTCGTTCCCCCAAAAGGAACTGCGGCCGAGAAAGATCAGCAAAACGAGAAATGCGGCGCAATAAAATATCCTTTCATTGCGCCTCAATGCTCCGGCAGTTACGGTATCTTCCTGATAAAGAGTCATTGTAAATTATGCCAGTACATCTTTTATTGCATCGACCACATCACGGACATCGTTTTCATTCATATCCGGGAAAAGCGGCA
>JAZONW010000063.1:0-46473 GCA_045654745.1 Victivallaceae bacterium
AAACACTTGTTAAAATCCATTTTGTGAAGTATATTACCCTGTTGAGGCAGAGTGTATCCTCGTGTTATTGTGAAAATATTGAAATTTTAATTATAAATAAACTCCAAAGGTGAAAAATGAGTGATCTTTCCACAAGGGATGTGACTCTTAACGTCGAAGACATTATGCATACTGCGTACTTGCAGTATTCTTTGAGTGTCAACGTGGGTCGTGCGATCCCGGATGTACGCGATGGACTCAAACCGGTCAACCGCCGTATTCTTTACGCTATGCGCCAGATGCGTATCGGTAAGTCGCATCCCACTGTAAAATGTGCCAAGGTTATCGGTGAAGTGATGGGTAACTATCACCCGCACGGCGACTCGTCCATTTACGATGCGCTGGTGCGCCTCGCCCAGCCCTTTTCGATGCGGGCACCTTTGGTAGAAGGGCAGGGTAACTTCGGAACCATCGACGGTGACCCCCCGGCGGCCCACCGTTACACCGAATGCCGTATGGAAAGACTCGCCGAAGAAATGCTCGCAGATATAGACAAAGATACTGTCGATATGGTACCCACCTTTGACGAATCTGATATGGAACCCAGTGTCCTGCCGGCTAAATTTCCCCAATTGCTGGTAAACGGTACCACCGGTATCGGTGTAGGTATGGCGACAAGTATTCCTCCGCACAATCTGGGGGAAGTTATCGATGCAACAGTTTGTCTGCTGGATAATCCCAATGCCTCTGTCGATGAACTGCTTGAATATATGCCCGGACCGGACTTCCCGACTGGAGCCATTATCCGCGGCCGCTTTGCTATGCGCCAGTTTTACCAGACCGGGCACGGCAGTGTAAAACTGCGTGCCAGAGCCGATATTCTGGAAAAAGACGGCAAAGAGCAGATCATCATTTCTGAAATCCCGTACGCTGTCAACAAAGCCCAGCAGGTTCAGAAAATCGGTGAATTGGTACGGGATAAAGTGATTACCGGTATTTCCGGTATCAAAGATGAAACCAGTGATCGTGCCGGTATCCGCATCGTGGTCGATGTCAAACGCGGTGCAATGGCACAGGTCGTGCTGAATCAGATATTTGCTCATACCCAGCTGGAAACCAGTATCGGCTGTACTATGCTGGTCGTTGATCACAACCGCCCCCGCACTATGAATCTGGTGCAGGTGTTGCAGGCTTATATCGACCACCGTCTGGAAGTTGTACTCCGCCGGGCATATTTTGAACTTGACAAAGCCAAGGCAAGAGAGCACATCCTCAATGGTTTTAAAATCGCCATTGACAATGTTGACGAAGTTGTTGCCATTATCCGGCAGTCACGCAACCGTCAGGAAGCAGGCGAAGCACTTGTCGCCCGTTTTGCTTTGAGCGTCATTCAGGCAAACGCCATTCTCGATATGCGTCTGCATCAGCTGACCGGTATGGCTATTGAGGACGTCCTTAATGAGTTGGAAGAAATCCGTCAGAAAATCGCTTATCTCCAGGATTTGATCGCCAGTCCGGAAAAACGCATCGCTGTCATCAGAGAAGAATTGCTGGATATCAAAGAACGTTACGCCACTCCGCGGTTGACGGAAATAACTCTTGACGATACTGATCTCAATATCGCTGATTTCATTCCCCGCCACAGCTGTGTTATCACGGTTTCCAATACCGGATACATCAAACGGGTGCCGGTAGATACTTATCGTACCCAGCATCGCGGCGGCAAAGGTATTATCGGTATGGGGACCAAAGAAGAAGATACAGTTGAGCATATTTTCAATGCCCACAGCCACGATATTATTTTCTTCTTTACCGATCGCGGTTTTATGTACTGGCTCAATGTGTACGAAATCCCCGAAGGCATCCGTACCGGCAAAGGCAAGGCGATCATCAATCTGATCAAAATAGAGCCGGGCGAAAAAATCTGTGCTATGTTGACGGTAAGTCCGGAAGATTTCGAAGAATCCAACCGCTATATCGTGATGGCATCCCGCAAAGGTTATATCAAAAAGACGGAATTGGCTCTTTTCAAAAATCTCCGCCGCACCGGATTGCGGGCGTTGGTAATTGAAGAAGACGATGATCTTATCGGTGCTGCAGTTGCCGCCAACGGCAATGAAGTGCTGCTTTCCACCAGGGCCGGTATGGCGTGCCGTTTTGATCTTTCTGACGAGGAAGTCCGTCCGATGGGTCGTACCGCCCGCGGTGTGACAGGTATGCGTTTCAAGATCGACAATGACGAAGTCGTTAGTCTGGAAATCATTGCCGAGCCGACTTATGACGAAGCGGAAAATAGCGATGTTGAAGAAGCAGACATTCCTGAAAACGCAGAAAATCCGGAAGAAGATGTGGTCGGCATCGGCCCGGAGGTCCTGGTCGTCACCGATGGCGGTATGGGTAAACGTTCGTTCGTTTCCACCTACCGCAAGACCCGTCGTGGTGCCAAAGGTGTGGTCAATATCAAACTGCGTGAAAATGAAAACGTGTTGAGCGTCGTTCAGATCACCGGTGATGATGAATTGATTCTCACCACTGAACGCGGTCAGTTGAGCCGTATCCCCGCCGGTGAGATCCGCCGGGTCGGCCGTGCATCACGCGGTGTCAAAATAATGAATCTCAATGCCGGAGATAAAGTTACCGGCGTTGCCAAACTTATTCAGATCGGAGATGCTCCGGCTGCCAGTGCAAACGACAGTGCGGAGAGTGCAGAAACAAATTCTGTACCGGTCGAAACTCCTGATGTCCCGGAAGAAAACGGCAGTCAGGAATAAAAATGAAAATTGATTATCTTCCTCAATTGATCGGAATCGTCAATGTCAGTGGCGATTCTTTCAGTGAGGGAAGCCGCTCATCATCAGGCGACGGTGCCGAAAGAGCATTGCAGTTGCTGGCTGATGGTGCGGATATTGTGGAATTCGGAGCAGAGTCCACCCGCCCGGGGGCCGCTGATATCGGTCTGCAGGAGGAAATGGATAGATTGTTTCCGGTTTTGGAAAAATTCCGGCAATATGGCGGATGCCGTTTTGCGGTAGATACCAGGCGGGCTGAAACTGCCGCCGGGGCATTGGCTCTGGGAGCAGAGTATATCAGCGACGTTTCAATGGGCAGATTTGATGAAAATATGTTCAGAACGGTTGCCGGTACAGATGCGGCAATTGTTATCTGCCATTCCCGGGGAACGCCGCAGACAATGCAGCAGCGCGAGTTTCTGGAATATTCCGGAGATCCGGTAAAAGCTGTGATCGCTGAATTACAGGCGGCAGTGCAAAAAGCTGTCAGTTGCGGAATAAAAGAGACAAAAATCATTGTCGATCCGGGATTTGGTTTTTCCAAAACTGTGCCGCAGCAGCTTGAATTGGCGCGGCGTATCGGTGAGTTTAAAGTATTCGGGAAAGTATATGTCGGAGTTTCCCGCAAATCATTCATCGGTATGTTGACCGGCAGAGAAAAGGCCGTAGACAGGATCGGCGGCACTTTGGCTGTCGAAATGTTTCTTGCGGCAAAAGGCGTGGATTATATACGCACTCACGCTCCCGGAGCGTTGCGTGATGCGTTAAAAATGAGTATGGAGTTGAGCAAATGATGGAATTTTTTAATACTCTTCCGCTGTCGGATATTTTCCGTGGTGCGGTGGAGATAATTCTGCTCTTTTTTGCAATATACGGCATTCTTTATTATCTGCGCGGCACCCGTGCTTCTCTGGTGCTTGCCGGGATCGTCATTGTTTTTGTGCTGTTGCGGGCAATTGTTTCAGCAATGGGGCTGATGGTGATCGATCACTTGCTCAATACTCTTGCCGGTTCTCTCATTTTGATTTTGTTGATTATTTTTCAGCCGGAATTGCGGCGGGTACTGGCACAGCTCGGCAGTTTCACAGTGTTTCAGTGGAAAAAACGGCAGGAAGTCGTCGATGAGGTCGTCGCCGCCGTTAAAAATATGGCAAAACGCAAATGCGGTGCCCTGATCGTGTTGGAAAGACGTATCCAGCTGCAGGGTTTGGTTGATGATTCTATTATGCTGGACAGTCAGCTCAGTTCGGTTTTGCTGGAAAATATCTTTTTCCCCAATTCTCCTTTGCACGACGGAGCTGTTATCATCCGGGATAACCGGATCGTGGCGACCCGGGCCATCCTGCCGCTTACCAGAGCCGAAAATGTTTCCAAGCGGCTGGGGACCCGTCACCGTGCAGCCCTCGGTCTCTCCGAAGAATGTGATGCCGTCACGATTGTTGTTTCCGAAGAAACCGGCAGTATCAGTGTCGCTTGTCGGGGAAAACTGTACCGGGATTTGTCGCTGAATACTTTGACCGGAATATTGCAGTTGTTGATGGTGCAGAGAGATGATTCCGAACTGGAAGAAACTATGAAAATGCTGGAAGCAGAAAAAGCGGAGCAGGTGGAAATATGAAAGCTTTCAGACAGAAATTTTTACGGTTTTTCCGCAAAGACTTATTCCGCAAAGGGGTGGCTTTGCTGATGGCTGTTTCCATTTACTTTGCTTACGCCGATCAATTGCAGGATGTCAGAAGCGGGGTCAGAGTCCCAGTGGAAATCAGCGTGGAGCCCGGACTCATACTGATGAATCATATAGAAAAACTGCAAGTCTTGGTCAAGGTCAAAGGTTCGAGTAAAAAACTTGAACAGCACCCTCTGGATAATTACGGTATCACCGGTCATGTGACCATCACCCGCAATGACCTCGGCAGCGACGGCAGATACCGGATAAATATCACGCCAGATTGTTTCGATAGCAGTAATGGCATAAGAGTTGTGGATGTTGATCCTCACTGCAAAGTACAATATTTCAACGCTCAGCTGGAACGCAGTAAAAATGTAAAAGTCCAGCCGGTGTTTGAAGGAAACCTTTCGCCGGATTTCAGTTTGGCCGCAACTCAATGTGTACCGGCAGAGATCCGCATCACAGGACCGGAGGGGTCTGTCAATGCCATTCAGGAAATACATACTTTGAAAATTGCACTCAAAGAGAGTTTGACTGAATCTTTTGAGCAGAGCGTAGCCCTGAATATCCCTGAAAATATGCAGGCAGATCCGGAGCAGGTATTGGTGCAGTGCGAAATCGCCCGTAATAAATCTGTACGCAGTTTCAAATCTCTGCCGGTGCTTGTCGCGGGAAAAAGCGGCAGCGGCGAACTCGCAGTCGAACTTGAACCTGCCCAGAGCAGTGTCGATGTTACGCTCTACGGCGAAGTTTCCAGAATTATGAATCTTAAAAGTGATGATATCAATGTCTATGTTGATATTACCGATATTACAGAGCCGGGAGTTTACACCCTGCCGGTGATATGCAATGTCAAAAACCTGGCCACTGTCAGCGTGCGTGCGGTGATGCCGGGTGAAATCAAAGTTAAAGTCGTAAAAAGATAATATAAAAAGGAAAACAAAATGATTATTGAAAAACTCAACGCAATCTGTCACCGTCACAGCCGCTGGCTTTTTGGAAGCTTCACTGTGGTTATCATTGTTTCGTTTTTAGGTTTTCTGACTCCGGGGCAGTTCGGTTTGGATTTCTCTGATCCGCGTAAAGTTTCGGTGGGAGAAGCTTTTGGCAAAAAAGTTACTTACGAAGATCTGATGCTCAAAAAACGCAGCATTGCTGTTTTCTATCGTCTTGTTTACAATATGGATGTCGATACCGGCAGATTACCGGATACCGCCGCTTTTGAATATATCTGTCTTGAAAACAAGGCCGCCTCTCTCGGTCTTGCTGTCAGCGACAGCGAAGTTGCTGATTTCCTCAAAACCCTGCCGGTTTTTGCCGTCGAAGGCAAGTATGTGCCGGAGAATTACAAAAAAGTATGTCAGGCATTTGCCGCATCCGGCATTAGCGAGGGCGATATTGTCGAAGCCTGCCGCAGTCAGCTTTTGCAGGAAAAACTGCAAAAAGAACTGTTTGCTTCCATCAATGTCACTGATTCAGAAGCCAAAGCGGCTTACCGCTATCTCAATACGACATTTTCCGGCAAAGTGTATGAATTTTCCGCCCCCGGTGTTGCCGGTATCAAACCGTCAAAAGAGGAATTGCAGAAATATTACGATGCCAACAAAACCCAGTTCATTATGCCGGGTACCGTCAGTGCTGTGATCGCAGAATTCACCGTCGCCAAAGATGAAGACCGGAATGCTGTTGAAAAAACTGCCCACGATTTTGCTTCGGCTGTTTACGATGTTATCGAAAAAGACGGTTACGATGCCGCTAAAAAAGTTTTCAGCACCAAAGCGGCGGCAGTTTCCGCTAAAATCATTACCGGCAGTGCCAAAGCAAATGACGATTCCATCGGCAAAGTGAAATCTGCTGATTTAGTAAAAAAACTCGTCGCCGCCAGCAAAGAAGTTCCGGTGACGGAACCTGTTTATGCCGATAAAAAAATCTATGTCGGATTTATGCTCAAAAATACTCCGGCAAGAAGTGCAACTATGCAGGAGGCAATTAAAGATATCACTGCCGGCTGGACTGCCGCCAAGGCTGCCGAATTAAGTGCCGCCAACGCCGCAAAAACTTCCAAAGCAGTTGTTGAAGCCAAAGACACTGCTGCCAAAGCCAAAATCCTTGCCGCCGATAAAAATTGCAAAGTATCGGCAATGGATTTCTCTTTTGCCGCTAAAGCTCCTGCCGCAGGGATGGAACTTGCCGCCCAGCAGATGAGCCAGATGAAAATGAATGAATTTTCCAAAGTCATTCCGGGGGCATCCGGTCCGGTTATCGTCCAGCTGACCGGTCGTACCGCTCCCGATATGAAAAAATTTGATGCCGAAAAAGAAAAATATATTCAAATCGTAAAACAGCAGAAAATGCAGTTGCTTATCCAGCAGCTCGGCGATGATATCGCCAATGAATGCCGTTATACCGGTTTGGAAAATTCTGAAAAATAAATCAAGGAGTAAGAAAATGGAAGAACTCAATAAAAAAATAGCAGATCGTCTGGAAGAACTCAGAGTCTATTTGCAGGCCGATGGCGGCGACCTTGAAGTTGTCAGTATCGAAAACAAAGTCGTACAGTTGAAACTGCGTGGTGCCTGCGGCGGCTGCCCCCATGCCACTATGACTATTAAAAATGGTCTCGAACGCATCCTGCGTGAAGAAATCGACCCGGAAATCGTGATCGAAAGAGTCCTCTGAACAGAATTCGACAATACTTCAAAGCGGGGTGACAAAGTGCCCCGCTTTTTCTCTTTTAAGCAGAAAATTTCCATGTCTGAAAAAATTGAAACTTTTTCCGGGTTCAATCTTTCGCCTGAAACCTTGCAGGCTTTGAAAAAGAAAGGATTTGTTTCTCCGACCGGGATCCAGAGCAAAATCATTCCGGTATTATTGGATGGCGGCAGGGATATTATCGGTAAAGCCCGTACCGGAACCGGTAAAACTGCGGCATTCGGTATCCCGCTGGTCGAAAAAATCATCCCGGGACAACAACATCCGGGAGCATTGATATTGGTCCCTACGCGGGAATTGTGCATGCAGGTGGCGACAGAGATATCTTCGCTTTCTGCTGACCGTAAATTGCGGGTGTCGGCAGTTTATGGCGGTCAACCCATTGAAATTCAGATGCGGCAATTAAAAAGAGGTGCAGATGTTGCAGTTGGTACCCCGGGCAGGGTACTTGATCTTATCAGGCGTGAAGTTCTGGTGCTGCAATCAGTGCAATACGTGGTTTTGGATGAAGCCGATGAAATGCTGGATATGGGGTTCGTTGAGGATATCAGAGAAATACTTTCTCACGTGCCGATCCAACGCAAAATGTTGATGTTTTCAGCCACTATGCCGGAAGCCGCCCGCAAAATAGCCGATGATTTTATGCCCGGTTTCACTATGATTACTGCAGAAAATGATGATGTTTCACTATCGCAGGTGGAACATATTGCCTACTGCATCCCGCGGGACAGAAAACCTGCGGCGTTACAGCGGATACTGGCGTTGAATCCGGATTTTTACGGTCTGGTCTTTTGCCGCACCCGTATGGATGTGGATGAGTTGAGCGAAAAACTCAACAATGCCGGATTGCAGGTCGAGGCTTTGCACGGAGAGATTTCGCAGGCCCAGCGCACCAGGGTCATTGAACGATTCAAACGCCGGGGATTTTCGCTTTTGGTCGCTACCGATGTAGCGGCTAGGGGGATCGATATCAATGATCTCTCTTTTGTAGTAAATTATTCTCTGCCTTTGTCTGCAGAAAGTTTCATCCACCGTTCCGGCAGGACGGGCAGGGCGGGCAAAAGCGGATGTGCGATCACCTTTTTCACCCCCGGGGAAAGGCGGCGTTACGAGCGTATCTGTCAGGAAAGCAATATCCGACCATCTCTGCAGGACATCCCCGATGCCAATGCTCTTGCTGATGCCGGCCGCAACGCGTTGCAGACCAAACTGCTTGCATATATAGAAAACGGTGAAGTTCCGGAAAGTTATTTGCATCTGGCAAAAAATTTGATGCAGTATGATGCTGCAAAGATAATTGCCGCACTGGTTTACGAGTGTTGCGGCAGAAAACTTGATCCGGGCAGTTTTCAGGATATCAGGAAACAACGCCGGGCAAATGACAGAAACGGCGTTGCAGATATTCCGGTCAAACCGGATAAAAAACGCCAAAAACGGCAAAAATCTTCTTCTGCTCCGCCGTCGTTGCGGAATATGCTTGGGACTTGGGAAAAAGAATTGGAAAATTATCCCCGGGGCTGTAAAGACAAATCAAGGTCCCAAAAAAAGCGAGATAAAAACTGATGCAACAGTGTTATACTTGATTTTCAGCAACAGTATGCTATATTGTCATAGTTTTATAAAATGAGGTGTGTCATGCAAAAAGCGTCTTGTGAAAATATAGAGAGAGTTATCCGGCACATGTCGGAAAATATCGGTGTCCGGCTTGCCGGTTCAGCCAAAGAATACGAAGCAGGAAAATATCTGCAAAACGAGTTTTTGAAATATGTTCCCAACTGTGTTATGGAGCCTTTTTCTGTTACAGAACGCTGTGTCGATAGCGAAGAACTTGAAATACGTGTTGACGGAAAATGGCAAAAACTTCCCTGTTCTCTTTTGGGGGCGTCCCCCACTACCGATGGTAAAACACTGGAAGCCGAAGTCGTTTTCCTTGATGCTCATACCGCCTGGCAGAGAGAGGATTTGAGTTTTGTTTCCGGCAAAGCCGTTATGCATTACGGCGTACATATTCACAACGAAACTTATTATAAGCGTTTGATGGCGGCGAAACCTGCCTTTCTGATCATGGTGGATACCAGAGCCCCGGCAGATATCCCCATGGCGGATGGACTTTTCCCGATATATGTCGCAAAATACGGTACTGTACCTACTACTGAAATACCTTTCTTTCAGGCTTGGGATTGTATCCGCGGCGGCGCTGATCGGGCAAAATTGACCGTCTGCGGAACTGCGAAAAAATCGACATCCTACAATATCGTTGCAGAATTGCCGGGTACGGACCCCGACGGCAGAATTATTTATGCAGGCGGTCACCACGACACACAGGCCGGCGTGCCGGGCGCGGACGACAATGCCGTCGGATGTGCCGTCATTATGGAACTTGCCAGAATGCTTTCGGCAAAGCCTCATAAACGCACTATACGTTTTATTTCTTTTGGTACAGAGGAGCAGCTTTCCCGCGGCAGTGCGGCTTATGTCACAGCTCACAAGGATGAAATAGCCAAAGGCGGTTTTATCTGCAATTTCGATGAGTGCGGCACCTCGGTGGGGTGGAATGCTTTTGTTGTAAATGCCACTCCTGCGGCACAAAAACTGCTGAAAGAATATTTTAATTCACGCGGTGTTTACTATGAAAGTGTGCCGTCATCACCGTTTAATGATTCTTTCCCGTTTATCGCTTCCGGTATCGGTGGTTTTTCCTGTGAACGGTACAATAAAGAAGATGGCGTTTGGTATCATCACCGTGCAGATGATGTGTATGCCAATCTTTCAGCTGAAATAATCGCCAAAAATACTGAATGCAGTGCTGCGATCATGGAATTTCTGGCTGATACCGATGATATTTCACCTTTTGTCGGTATCGATCCTGCAATGGCAGATATCGTCAAACAGCACTGGTCTGGTATTTACGGCGAAGGCAAGATGGAACTTTAAATAATGAATTCACGCCTGCTTGGTTACATTTGCGGTGCCGCCGCCGGAATATTTTATGGCTTGAATCCGCTTTTCGGACTGCGCCTTTACAGCGAAGGGGTAGGGGTCATGCCGTTGCTGTTTTACCGTTTTTTGTTTGCGACAATTCTGATGGCGGGATATATGTTGCTGACTGGTAAAAGTTTTCGCGTGCCACGCAAAATACTGCCGGCACTGCTGATCGAAGGTGTTTTGCTGGCGTTGACCTGCATTACTCTTTTTGCCAGTTTTAAATGTATCAGCAGTTCGGTTGCCACGACCGTGCTTTACACATACCCGGTAGTGATGGCGATCGTTATGTCGGCGTTTTTCGGCGAAAAACTCACATTGCCGGTAGTATCCGGTATCGTGCTGGCGTGCGGCGGTGTTGCGCTGATATGTCTGAATGGACAGGACAGTTATAATTTACCCGGTATACTTTATGCGTTCGCTTCCGGAGTATTGTATGTTGCGTATATCGTTTTTATCAAGCAGACATCTCTGCGCCGGCTTTCGAGCGAAAGCGTAACTTTTTATTCGATGTTGATCGGAGATGTTGTGTTCTTGCTGATTTTAAGAGGCGGATATGATTTGCAGGCGATCCCCTCCTGGAGTGCTTTCGGCAATCTGATGGGACTTGCTCTTTTTACCGCAATGCTGTCTTTCCTCTGTCTGGCAGTATCGACCCGCTGTATCGGCGAAACGATTACTTCTGTACTTGGCGCTCTGGAACCGGTGACAGCGGTGATCATTGGCGTAACGGTATTTGACGAACCTGCCGGCATAAGACTTTTTGCCGGAGTTGTTATGGTTATTGTTGCGGTGTCTGCAGTGGCTTTGTTTCAAAAATCAGACAAACGTATTTCTGAAAGAGAGTGAATTATGGAAATCATTACCAATTTTTTGAAATTATTCTTTTTGTTGACACCATTTTTTGTCCTGTCAATGTTTTTGTCAATGACTGCCGGCTGGGAAAAAAAGGCGAAAACCCTACTGGCATTAAAAATCGGATGGGCAAGTCTTGTGATTGCTTTTGCCGTGCTTTTTTGCGGCAAATTGATATTCGGAGTTTTTTCTATAACCGTTGATGCTTTTCGTATCGGCGGCGGGGTGATACTGTTTCTCTCTGCTCTGGGACTGGTCAACGGCAATGTTCAGGACAAGCAGCACAATAAAAAAACAGAGGAGCAACGGTCAAGTTCTGCTGAAATATCCAATATCGCAGTTGTGCCGCTGGCGATTCCGGTAACGGTAGGTCCGGCAACGATCGCAACATTGATGGTTATGAGTACTGAATTATCCACTCCAGCCGGATATATTTCTTTTTCCATTTCACTGGTTATGGCAGTGGCGGCATTGACATCAATGCTTTTCGCATCCTCATGGATATCCGAAAAAATCGGTACCAGCGGAGTGGTGGTTTTGTGTAAGATCACCGGACTGATATTAGCGGCGATGGCGTCGCAAATGATATTTATCGGAGCAAGTTCTTTTTTGAATAAATGATGGATGCCGCTGATTTCAACCTTTCGCCCATAGGGTTTTTCCATTGCGGGCAGCGTTACCGTTTTGAAACTCCGCGTCAGGGGGCATTCGCTGATAATTCCGGTGTGATAATTCTCAATGACGATCAGCGTCTTGTCGATGCCTGCCGGGATCTTGAAGGCGTGGAACGCATCTGGATAATTTTCGGTTTCCACCTTAACGCTACCTGGAAAAGTTTTGTCCAGCCGCCGGTTTCGCCCGGAGGTAAAAAAATCAGCCTGTTTGCGACACGCTCTCCGCATCGTCCCAACCGCCTCGGTTTAAGTTGTGTTATCTTGGATAAGATTGAAAAAAACTCTCTCTATATCCGTAATTTCGACTTGCTGGATAACACTCCGGTCTTTGACATAAAGCCCTATATCCCTGCCGCAGACTCATTTCCCGATTCCCGGATACCATGGCTTGATGATGTAAAACTTGACACCTGTAAATTGATTTACAGTGAAGAAGCATTGGCGCGGATACAATTTATTATTCAGCAGGGCGGGCCGGATTTGAAAAATTTCTGTGATGTGCAGTTGGTTTCCGACCCTTTTAACAGTGCAAGAAAAAGAGTTGTTGCTCTCGGTGGAAATCAGTGGAGCATCGGCTGCCGTACCTGGCAGATATTTTTTGAGCAAAAAGAGCATAATGTTTTAGAAATAAAAAATATAAAAAGTAATTATCCGGCAGAAGAACTGATGCAAACTGTTGACCGTTATGGAGATAAAAAATTGCACCGGGATTTTACTGCGGTATTTGAACTGTGATTTTTTGTCTGATGCAGTTGCAAAAACAAGTACGCCGGAGTATATTATTAAAGTATTGATCACGATAAAAAATACTTAAAACGGATATTGGAATATGGGCGGATTTTTCGGCGTTGTTTCATCTGCAGATTGTGTTGATGATCTTTTTTACGGTACAGATTACCATTCCCATCTCGGGACTCGCCGCGGCGGACTTGCTGTGGTAAAAGACAACGGGGAATTTTTTCGCAGTATCCACAATATAACCAATGCCCAGTTCCGGTCTAAATTTGACGGGGAACTGGATTTTATTACCGGCAAGTCCGGGATCGGTGTTATCAGCGATACCGAAGACCAGCCTTTGCTGATTTCCGGCAGACTCGGTACATTTGCCATTGTGACTGTCGGCAAAATCAATAACCAGAATGAGATTATCCACCAACTTTTTGATGACGGATATTGCCATATCGCCGAACACAACGACGGTGAACCCAACCCGACAGAACTTGTTGCGATGCTCATCTGCCGCAAAGACAGTATCGTCGAAGGTATCGAATACGCACAAAAAGTCATATCCGGTTCCTGCTCGCTTTTGCTGTTGACAAGAGACTGTATTTACGCGGCCAGAGACCGGTACGGCAGGACCCCGGTCATTATCGGCAAAAAAGATAATGCTTACGCTGTTTCAATGGAAAGTTCCGCTTTCCCGAATCTTGATTATGAAGTCAGCCATGAACTCGGATCGGGCGAGATCGTACAAATGACTGCGGACAAACTGGTGGTACGCAAAGAATCCAGTGAAACGATGAAAATCTGTTCGTTTTTCTGGGTTTATTTCGGATATCCGTCAAGTTGTTACGAAGGGGTCAATACAGAGAGTGCCCGTTATCGCAACGGGGCATCTCTTGCCGCCGATGACAAAGAAATGCTGGCAGAAGTGGATTCCATTTGCGGGATCCCTGATTCCGGTATCGCTCACGCAGTGGGATACTCCAATGCCTCCGGCAAACCTTATTTGCGCAGTTTTGTGAAATACACTCCCACCTGGCCCCGGAGTTTTATGCCGCAGAATCAGCAAAAACGCTCGCTGGTGGCAAAAATGAAACTCATCCCGGTCAAAGAGCAGATCGGAGGCAAACGTATGCTTTTTTGCGATGATTCCATCGTCCGGGGGACCCAGATGAAAGATACCGTCGTGCGTTTGTACGATTACGGAGCCAAAGCCGTACATATGCGTTCATCGTGCCCGCCGATACTTTTCGGTTGTCCTTTTTTGAATTTTTCCAGATCAAAAAGCAATATGGATCTGGCAGCACGCAAAGCCATTGCCAAACTGGAAAATGTTGATGAAGTGACGGATGAAATGGTGGAGAAATATCTTGAATATAATTCTCCGGAATATCTGGCAATGGTGGAAGAAGTCCGCAAAGGTATGGGCGTAACCACTCTTAAATATCAAAAACTTGATCGTCTTTTGGCATCCATCGGACTGCCGGAGGAAAAACTATGCACCTACTGCTGGAATGGCAAAGACGTTGATTCCGAAACTCCGGAATTGTTTTTGACAGAAAAGGGAAAATAATATTTCCTCCCAGATAAAACAAGGTGTTGATGTATGAAAAAACAGATACTTTTTCCTGAATTTCCTGTGATTCTCCATGGTGGAGATTACAATCCTGATCAATGGTTGGATACTCCGGAAATAATTCAAGATGATTTCCGGTTGATGGAACTGGCGGGATGTCAGACTTTTTCCATCGGAATATTTTCCTGGTCGCGGCTGGAACCGCAGGAAGGCGTTTTTGATTTTTCGTGGCTGGATGATATTCTCGACCGCTGTGCGAAAACAGGGAAAAAAGTCTTTCTTGCCACGCCCACCGGAGCAAGACCTCCGTGGATGGCGAAAAAATATCCTGAATGTCTCCGGGTCGATCTCAACGGCAAAAGAGATTTTTACCAGATGCGCCATAATCTCTGTTTTTCGGCACCGGTTGTCCGGGAAAAAGTTTCTGTAATCAACGAAAAACTTGCCAGCCGTTATACCGGACATCCGGCTCTGCTGGGATGGCATATCAGCAACGAATACAGCGGCGAATGTTTTTGTGAGCACTGCCTTGCACGTTTTTACAATTTTCTGGAAAAGAAATATGGTACGATCGATGAGTTGAACCGCCGGGTATGGAGTGCTTTCTGGAGTCACCGTTTTACTTCTTTTGATGAAATAAACCCGCGCGATCCTACATTGGAAGCCATTCAAATCGACTGGAAATCTTTTTCCAGTCAGCAGATGGCTGATTTTATGCAATTTGAAAAAAATATCATCCGCCGTCATTCAGATGCACCTGTCACTACCAATATGATGGGCTTGCATGATATGATCGATTACTACCGCATTGCCGATGTGTGTGATTTCATATCCGATGACTGCTATCCCATGTGGTACCGTGGCGAGGAGAGAGAGGTTGCCGCCAGATATTCAATGATGCACGATTTGCATTATTCAATGCAGGGGAAACCTTTTGTTATGATGGAATCATCTCCCGGACTTCCAAATTTCCGGCCTTATGCTCACGTAAGACAGCCGGGGGAATTGCAGCGGGAAATGCTGTTGGCAGTCGGTCACGGTGCCGACGGCACTATGTATTTTCAGTGGCGCAAAAGCAGGGGCGGTCTGGAGAAATTCCACGGGGCGGTTGTCGGGCACGACAATTCCGAGAACAGTTTGACTTTCAAAGCTGTTGCTGACTACGGCAAAAAACTGGTAAAACTGGCTCCGGTTGCCGGATGCGGCAAAAAAGAGGATATCGCTCTGCTTTGGGATTGGGATAATTTCTGGAGTCTCAATTGCGATTACACCCATAATTTCAAAAACGCAAAAGAGATCGCTCAAAAACATTACCGGGCATTGTGGGAAAACAACTACTCTATCGGAGTCTATCCCAGTACCGATCCCCGGATCACCAAGGCTGATATGGTGGTTGCTCCTGCTCTTTATATGCTCAAAAGCGGCGTAAAAGAGGTTTTGAAAAAATATGTCACTGACGGTGGAACTTTGGTGTTGACACATCATTTCGGCTATGTCAACGAAGATTCGCTTTGCCGCAGGCCTGATGAAATCGCCGACTTGTGCGGTTTCACCATAGAAGACATCGACTGTATGGAGCCCGCCCGCCCGCAGACAGTTTCTTTTAATGGTAAAAGCACAGAAGTTTTGGCAGCGGCAGAAATAATCAACAATATCGATGCTGAAGTCCTCGGAGTCTATGAAAATGATTTTTATGCCGGAACTCCGGCAGTCCTGAAAAAATCTCTCGGCAAAGGTACTGTCTGGTATATCGCCGCAGATTTCAAATGGGAGTTTTTGCAGGAGTTGTATGCCGTTATAGCAGAGCAGGGCGGCGTAAAAGCAGAAATTACCGGATTGCCGGAAAATGTTAAATACGCCGTGCGTTGCGGTGAAAATGAAGAATATATTTTCTTTTATAACTTCGGCGAAAATACGGAAAAAGTTGTTTTGCCGCAGGAAATGTTCAATGTTTTTGATGAAACTCTCTGCAATGAAATAACTCTGACACCGCGTGCTTCAACTGCGTTAAAAAAATAAAATCACAAAGCACACACAAAAAAAGCAACCATTTAAGGTTGCTTTTTTTATTTATTTCAACAGCATACAGTCGCCGTAACTGTAAAAACGCATTTTTTCTTTTTTCGCATACTCGTATGCCGCCAAGACTTTTTCCCGGTCACAAAAACAACTCACCAGCATCAGCAAGGTGCTTTTAGGCAAATGAAAATTGGTCAGCATCATATCGACAGCACGCGGCTTATACGGGGGATAGAGGAAAATATCAGTCGATCCGTCGCGGGGAGTTACCGTACCGGATCGATCGACGCAGCTTTCCAGCACTCTGACAGTGGTGGTGCCGACGGCAAGGACTTTTTTGCCGGCCAAGTGGGTGGAGTTGACCAATTCCGCAGTTGTTTCCGGCAGAATGAAATTTTCTGTATGCATATGATGTTGAGAAGCATCTTCGACAGATACCGGCAAAAAGGTTCCCATACCGACGTGTAACGTCAGTTCGCCGACATTTACGCCGCTGTTTTTCAGACCGGCAAGGATTTCCGGAGTGAAATGCAATCCCGCTGTCGGGGCGGCAACTGCTCCTGACTCCGAAGCGTAAACAGTCTGGTATCTTTCACTGTCAGAAGCTTCTGCTTCACGGCGCAGATAAGGGGGCAGGGGAATGTGCCCGTAACGCTGCTGCAATGTTTCGATGTCCCGGTTGAATTTGATGCGGTAGGTGTCATCCTGATTTTTTCCGAGGACTTCAAACTCGTCTCCGCAGCTGTTGACTGTCCCGTCCACGCTGCTTAATGCGACTTTTGTGCCGGGGATAGCGCGTTTCCCCGGTTTGAGCATAACATCCCAAAGTAGCGGATCATTTTTGTCTGCGGAAGTCAGCAGCAATTCAAACTTTGCACCGGGAATGTTTCCCGGCAACATTTTTCTGCCGTACATCCTGCCTGAAAGCACTCTGGTGTTGTTGCAGATAAGGGCGTCGCCGGCAACCAGAAAATCTTTTATCGCCGGAAATGGCAGTATCTGCATTTCTCCGGAAACTCTGTCCAGCACCAGCATTCTGGAACCGTCTCGGGCAGGGGCAGGAAAGCGGGCGATCAATTCATCCGGCAAGTCATAATCAAAAAGCGATGTTGAGAGCATTTTTTACTTTCTCATTTCTTCTCTTGCCTGACGCAGACGGTCATATTCCTGCGGGGTAAGGCTGTTGATACCGTGTATGGATAGTTTATTCAGCAAATAGTCAAGTTCATCAGGAGATACCGGACGGGTGCTGTCAAAAGTAAAAGATTTGTCCGCTTTCGGCGGTACAGGTCGTTTGAAGCCGCCTTGCAGTTTGAGCAGCGGATCCCACGCCAAAAGCCGGAAGGCGGCGATTTTGAGATATATATAGCCGCCGAGAAATCCCCCCAGATGGGCAAGGTGGGCAACTCCGGAATTGACATTGTCGGCGCTGAGTATTTCAAGTACAGTGTAACAGATGACCAGTGTCGAAGTTTTCAGCGGTATAAACGGAAAAAACAAAATGGTAAATCTGCGGTCAGGTTCCAGCATCGCCGCTCCCATCATCACTGCAAAAACGGCTCCGCTTGCTCCGACAACAACGTGATTTGAGGGATAGTTGAATGCCATAAACAACAGATTGCCGCTCAATACACCGATAAGGTACAATATATAGAATTTTATTTCGCCGATATGCGGAGCCACCAGCGAGCCGAAAAGAAAAAGCCCGTACATATTAAAGAAAATATGACCGAAGCCGCTGTGAACAAATCCGGCAGTAAGAAGTTGATAAAATCTGAAATTGCCGTCGCAATACAATGCCAGATCTGTCGTCTGCCCGGAAGCGAATATAAACAGCACTGCGTTGATAAAAATAAGCACCCATATCGCCCGGCGTGGATTTTCACTGCCGCCGGAATTTTGTCTCATATAATTACGTTCGTAAAGACTCATGCAAACCTCTCCTTTGTATGTATCATAACATCTTATAAATATACATTGTTTAATGGTTTTATTCAAGTGTTGGCGAAACACAAAAAGTGTGCTATATTATAAAAAAAGTAAGTTTTTCGGAAAAGGCTATGGACAGTTCGGAAAAAAAGGGCAGCACCATCTTGATCAGCATTTTGAAACTGCTGGTCAAACTTTGTCTTGCCGGCTCGATAGTCTGGTATCTTCTGCTCCGAAATCCGGAGAAATTACTGAATTGTTTCGCCGGTTTTTCCCTCTGGTTTTTGCCCCCTGCCATGTTGCTCTACGGCTTGCATATGGTTTACTGTGCCTGGAGATGGCGTGAACTTGCCGGACTTGTCGGGATAAAACTCTCTTTTGTTGAAGCGCTGTCGGTGACGATGCAGGGATACTTTTTTTCACTGGTGATCCCCGGTGGTGCTATCGGCGGAGATGTTGTAAAAATGGGGCTGATCAGCAGCCGTTCGCAAACCGGTATGAAAACCGAGGGGGCTTTTACCGTACTGATGGATAGAATCGTGGGTATGATCGCTCTGTTTGTACTCACGCTGGTCATACTTGTTCCGGCATGGCCTATCTTGATGCAGGTATCTATACCGGATCTGCCGCTTTCTGCCGGCACTAAATCTATTATAATTATCGCTCTTGCCGCAGGATGTTTTGCCGGGATCGGAATCAGTATGGTGGTGTTTTTTCACCGCTTTTTGCAAACTTTCCGCCTTTTCGCATTTTTTATTGACCTCGGTAACCGGTTGAGTCATAATATGCTGGAAAGAATGATGATATGTGCCGATCAATACCGGAACAAATGGAAAAAGATCGTCAAACTTGTCATCGGCAGTATCTTGTGGGTGCATATAATGACAGCTTTACCATTTTTCTTTTTGCTTGCCGGCCTGGGGACAGGATTTTCCTGGTTTGCTGTTATTGCCGCAGTGACGATAGGTAATATTATCGGACTGTTGCCGGTTTTCCCTGCCGGGGTAGGGGGGCGCGATGTTGCAGTTGTCACCATCCTTGCCGCAGGAAATGTGATTCCCGAAGAAGCCAAGGCCGCAATGCTTATTTATACGGCGATCCTGCTCTTTTTTAATTTGCTCGGCGGTGTGTTTTTTGTTTTTGACAAGGGCAAGGTGAAACCGGAATGAGCGGCGAACTGCAATACAGTATTAAATTCAATAACGGAAGTACCAATCTGTTCAGACAGAATCTGGAAAGCGGAGCCTTTACCGTCCTGATCGAAACATCTGTGCCGGAAAAAACCGTCAGCGGTGCCGCCGCAGTGGAAAAACTCCGCGAACTGGAAAATGCCGTGGTCAATAATCAATCCGGTATTTATGCCGCATTGGCTATCTCTGACCGCCGTGATGAAAATAATTTGGATTTGCGGGCTGTGGAATATGCCGCATCTCTGCCGGAGAATAATCGCAGTCGCCACGTCGTATATCTCAGTGGAGCAGATACCAATGTTGACAAAATAGAAGAACTTGTTGATTTCGCTGCAGAACACGGACTTTGCAATCTGGTCGCTGTTTCCGGTGAAGCAAACTGTGATTGGTCAGGCAGAGAATGTAAAAAACACCCATTTACAGAGAGTATTTGCACCTTGCAGAAGGCCGCTTCGACCGGTGGTTTTTTTCTCGGGGCAGGAGTGAATCCTTATCAATATACCTTTTATACGCTTTTCGGACAGTATTTCAAATTGATGAAAAAAATCGGGCAGGGGGCTGCTTTTGCCGTAACTCAAGCCGGATGGGATATGCTGAAACTGCAGTCTTTGATGTGGTATCTGCGTAACCGTCAGGTTTTTTTGCCGGTTATTTCCCGTCTGATACTTTTATCCCCTGCCCAGGTGGAGAAAATCAATGCAGGAAAATGCCCGGGTGTGAAAATTTCCAAAGATTTCAACCGTTATTTGAGCAGGGAACTGCGTTATTCACAAAATCAATTCGATGCGGCACAGTACCGGCGTATAGAACTGCAGGCAGCCGGATGCCGTCTGTTGGGGATGAGCGGAGTTCAGATTGCCGGAGTTGATACCCCGGCAAGGGCCAGATTTATCATTGCCAGAATATCTGCTGCACTCAAAGAATTCACTTCGTTTGAGCAGTGGATCAGTGAATACCACGACTATATGGCAAGTGCTGAAATGGCACCTTTCAGTAATGATTTCAAGCTTTTCGATCCTATTTTACGCCGGGATTATCCGGTTGACTCTGCTCCTGTGCGGCACAGCGAGTTTGAAGTAGAGCAGGTGTCTGTGATCGACCGTTGGCGTTTCAAATTGCGGCGGATGCTTTTTAAACACGCAGACAAGAGCAAAGCCGGCAAAAAGTTTCTGTTGAAACTCTTTTCAGTCGGTTGCTCCGGATGCGGCAGATGCCGTTTGCCGCAAACACAGTATATTTGCCCCGAAAGATGCCCGAAACATCTTGCAGATGGTGTTTGCGGCGATGTCGATCCCAATGGCAACTGTGCGATCACCGGCTCTGAATGTATCCAGGTCGGAATATTGAAAAAAGCATATCAGAATAATGAATATGCAGAAGTGGAAAGTTCTGTTACCGGTCAGGCGGACAGATAAATACTGTTACTTCTTTACGCAAGTTGATAACAACTTGCGTTTTTTTATGTTTAGAAACTTTCAAGATATTAACAAGCACTTTGTAAACAAATCGTAAACAACTGGTAATCAATAACTTACGCAACAACACCGCCCTGCTTTATTGGTATTGTAATTTAACATAACATACATTATGCGACATTACGTTTTGAGGTTGCAGGGGAGTGTTGACAGGACAGTTGATGGAAATCAGAGACAATAAACAAAAAAAAGAGATGACCTTGCGATCATCTCTCTTTGGTTGTTTTATGTTTGGTAATGGTTATGCTTTGTAACGGCATTCACCATTAACAAAAGTTTGCAGAACTTTGAAGTTCTTGTCAAGTATAACCATATCTGCAAGCATACCGGCTTCCAGTTTGCCGATATCATCCATACCGAGTGATGCAGCAGGAGTACTGGTGGCGGATTTGACGACTTCGCTCAACGGCAGACCGGTAATTTCATACACATTTTTAAGAGCGGTATTGATAAGCAGTGTACTGCCGGCGAGGGCACCGCCTTCTTTCAGCCTTGCCGCACCATCTTTGACGATAACTGGCAGGCCGCCGAGAGTATATTCGCCTTCGGGCATACCGGCGGCACGCATAGCATCAGAAATAAGCATCACTTTGTCGGCACCTTTGACTTTAAAAGTCAACTTGATCATCGGTACACTGATATGCAGAGTGTCGCAGATTAATTCTGCAAAAACATCATCGTGCAGCAGACCTGCCCCGACAAGGCCGATGTCGCGGTGATGCAGCGGAGTCATCTGATTGCAAAAGTGGGAAAGATTTCGCAATCCCGCCTGATGTGCGGCAGTAAACGCAGTGTAAGAGGCCTGGCTGTGGGTGCAGGAAGGAACCATTTTGCGTTGTTTCAAATCGGCAATGAATTTTTCGCCCCCCTGCTCTTCTACGGCAAAAGTAACTTTTTTTACCGGGAAAACTGCATCAAGACGGTCAACTTCGTCAATGCTGATCGCTCTGACAAATGCTGGATTCTGGGCACCGAGGCATTTTGCACTGATAAAGGGTCCTTCGAGGTGGACACCGGGGATTTTAGCTCCGCTTGTCTGATCGTATTCAGCAATGCTTTTGAGGGCATCAACGAGGTTTTCCTCGGATACGGTCAATGTTGTCGGCAACAGGGTCGTAACACCTTCGGAAAGCTTGTGAATGGCGATTTTTGCAGCACCTTTGGCATCGGCATCGCAAAAGTCATAGTTGACTCCGCCGTGACAATGGCTGTCGATAAATCCAGGCATCAGGTAATTGCCGGCGGCATCGATGATTTCGCCATCAAAATTTTCGGGGGCTGTCTTGCCGACAGAAACGATTTTGCCGTCAACAGCTGTCAATACACCGTTATCAATATCCACTCCGGCAGAAATGATGCGGGCATTTTTGATCATAATTTTTTTCATTTTTCACTCCTTGAAAGAATTTGAAATCCTTTGTGGTATTTCAATATTTATGCGTATATTCTAACACCATTTTGAGTAAATTTCCAGTGTTTCCTGATAAAAAAGGAAAAATTGGCAAATCTTATGCTGTTTTATCCATACTAAACAACGCTTGAAGGTTGAAAAAAGTCATAAAAAATGGTAAATTATAAAGCGTTTAAATCATTGATCGTTTGGATAATATGGCAAATACCGGAAAAAATAAATATATTGTTGCTGTTTTTGCAACATTTGTGGTCTTGCTGGTGCTGTTTTCTGCGTCAGGTTTCATCCGCCGCCATACCGGCAGAATTGCCGGGCGATTTTTTCACCCCTATCTGTGGTTGTGCAATTTGACAGATGGGAAAATCGCAGATAAATCGTTGTTGAAACTTTCTCACAGGGAACTTGCAGAAAAAATCAGCCGGTTGCAGAAAAATAATCGCCAACTGGTCTTGCTTTACTCCGAAAACGAGAGATTACTGCAGGAAAATCAACGCCTCCGCCAATTGGCAAAACTGCCGTCAAGTACAAACTGGAATTGCATCGCAGGCGAAGTCGTATTGCGTGATCCTGTTTTCTGGAACGAGCATTTTACCGTAAACCGCGGGGAGCAGGATGGGATAAAAAAAGGTTCGGCAGTTCTGGATATTTCTCCGGAGGGGCGGCCGGTGCTGATCGGGATAGTCGGTGATGTGCAAAAAAATAAATGTACAGTGTTTACTGTTTTTAACCCCTCTTTTACAATATCTTTTCGCGTAAAAGACAAGCTGCTGCGTGGTTTTATCCATGCCGGAGGGCAAAAGGGAAAGAGTGATAGTATTCTGCTTGATTATATCCCGGCAAACACCGATGCCGCAAGCGGCGATGTCATTGAAACCACCGGTTTTGAAGAAATGATACCGTCGGGAGTTGTAATCGGTAATATAACCGCTCTTAACCGGACTGATCCGCGGTATTCTTCGGAATTGTATGTTTCCGGGGAGGCCGCAAGTCCTGTCGATCTTGATATGATAAAATTTGTTGTCATAGCGGTGCGGCAATTGTAAAAAGCGTAAGAATATGACTTTTTTCATTTTTGAATCTGCAGTGATCCTGATGTTGCTGACTCTTGAAATTTGTTTCGGCAACATCGGTATTGTTATACCGTTTACCGCTGGTGCTGTCCTTTATTTTGCCGCAGTCAAAGGATTTTTCAATGGTTTGGCAGTGGCTGTTTTTTGCGGTTTTGTGCTTGACGGGGTTTTCTGCCGCAATATACCTTGGGATCTCTTTCAATTATTGCTGATCCTGGCATTTTCACGCCCGCTGCAGCCGGAAAAAATTTCCCGCGACCATTGGTTGTCTTTGTTTTTTTCAGTGTTGACTGTGACGGTTTTCAGAATAGCTTATCTCTTTTTGATGCATGCTTTTTCCGGCTCCCCTGCCCCATCTGTCTGGCAGACTGTTATCGTATTACCGTTTTTGCTGATTTCCGGATGCGGAGGTTTCGCTCTGTTGGTGCTGCTGCTTGATTTTGTCTTGAAAAGGCTCAATATCGATGCGTGTTTCTGCTGTGACCGGTCTGCGGTTGAAGTCGTTGGGGTGCCGCGCAAAAGGCACGTGCGCAGAATTTACCGCCGGAGGAATGAAAAATGAAACCGGATGACCATTCCCCGTTTAATCAGGCAAATATCCGCATATTGATTATCGGAGCGGTGATGCTGACGTGCTTAACGGTGCTGTGGGGACGATGCTATTTTTTGCAGGTACAACAGGGAAAAAACTATCTTGAATCAATTGATCAGCAAAGTCTACGCAGTATCCGTATCCCCTCCCGTCGCGGCAAGATAATTTCATCTGACAATGTTATTCTTGCAGATAATGAACCTGTTTTTGAACTGGTTTTTTACCCAGAGGAAATCCGTTTCAACCGGCGGCGGAAAACAGTTGATTATATGCTTGCCGCCGCAGAAAAACTCGCTGCGGAAACAGGCAGGATACAGCCGCTTTCACGCGAAGATATTTTGCGTCATTTGAATATGCGTCCCGGTTTACCTTTGGCAGTGTTGAGCAATCTGTCGGAATATGAGACCGCCAGATTATTCGAGAAATTGCGGGAGTGGCGCGGAGCTGATATAACTCTCGGAGTTTCACGTATATATCCATTGGGGCGGACTGCCTGCCACCTGATCGGTTCAACCAGAAAAGATAATTCAAGAGAAGCCAGCGACAGCAGGGATTTTTCCTATTATATCCCTGACCTTACCGGGCGTGACGGGTTGGAAAAATTTGCCGATATTGAAATCGATGGCGTTCCGGGACTCCGGGGGCGGCCAGGGTATTCTCTCATACAGGTGGACAATCTCGGTTATAAACGGCATACGATCATTAAAAAAATCGAACCTGTCCACGGTAATAATATTGAATTGACCGTCAATGTCAGGGCACAGAAAATCTGTGAAAATTTATTGGCATATTCGAGAGGTGCGATGGTGGTGGTCGACAGCGACAACGGTGATATCATTGCTGCCGCAAGTTCTCCGGGATTCAATTTGAAATATTTTTCTCCGATGCTGCCCAAACAATATTATTCCGCATTGCTCAATGATCCGGGCAAACCGTTGCTGAATCGGGCATTTCAGGGATCATATACTCCGGGATCCATCCTTAAACCATTAGTGACCCTGGGATTTTGTCAATCAGGTGAAGTAAGCGCCGACAGTGTCGGTTTCTGCGATGGATACAGTGAAATCGGCAACACTACAGTGCGTTGTGCCGCCTACCGCCGCGGAGGTCACGGTGAAGTGAATCTGACAAGTGCTTTGCGCTGGTCGTGCAATGGTTATATGATAGAACATATTCTGAAAACCGGTAACGATCCTGTGCGGAATATTTTGCGTCAAGCCGGTATCGGCAGGAAAACCGGTATCGAACTGCCTGAATCAGCCGGAGTTTTTCCGTCAGATTCAGAGAAAAAACGGGTCTTTGGAAACCGTTGGTCAAATTATGACAGTGCGTTGCTTTCCATCGGTCAGGGATTGATTTCCATCACTCCACTGCAAGCGGCTTTATATACAGCGGCATTGTTTAATGGCGGCACTGTATATCAACCGCATCTGATAAACAAGGTCATAGACCAGTTCGGCAATACGCTGTGGACAAGACCGATTCAGGAAAATTGCAGACTTGAAGTCGCTCCGGAGCATCTGGCTCTGATCAGACAGGGTATGTATGAAGTTGTAAACAATCACGACGGTTCCGGCAGAAAGGCGGCGGTAGCTGGTTTGGAGATATACGGCAAAACCGGCAGCGCTGAAGTCGGGGTTCGGCCGAATATCCGCATCAACGCCTGGTTTATTGCTCATGTTTCTCACAACGGCAGAAACTATGCCATCGCGATATTACAGGAAAATGCCGCATCCGGCGGCAGCAGTTGTGCGCCTCTTGCCAGAGAGTTTTGCCGAAAATATCTGTTGCAGGAAAGGTGAAACGATTTTTATGCCAGAGCTGCGAGTGCAGTTTCTGTCATAATATCAACACCATACCGGATAACTTCGTCCGGCACAGAAAATTCCGCAGTGTGCAAACCGGGTGCATCTGTACCTACTCCCAGATGGAACATTGCTCCGGGACAGCATTTGTCAAGATAGTTGGAAAAATCCTCTGCCGTCATTTTGCATTTTTCCATATCCATATAGCGGCATCCTACCGCTGACACCCCTGCCCTGACTATTTTTACCGCCGCTTGTGAATTGATCGTCGGATTATATCCGGGAGTGGCTTCAAGAGAATATTTCACATTGTATTTTTTTGCAATACGTTTGGCGGATGATTCGATTTCATCCATCAGCATTTTCAGTGATTGCATAGATTCAGACCTGGCGGTGCCGGCTATCAGCGAAGATTCCGGAATGATGTTGTCTAAAGCACCGGCATTTACTACTCCGGTACTCAAAACCAGGTCTTGATGTTTGTTTCGCAACGCCTCTATGGCGAAAATGGCTTCTGCCATTGGCGGGATGGGCGAATTTGCTTTTTCAGGCATACTGCCGTGAGCGCCGATGCCGGTAAAAGAGAGAGAATATCTCCAAACTCCTGCCATTACAGCCCCGGTACGGCATGCCGCCGCACCGACTGGAATTCCCGGCATACAATGCAACGCAAATGCAAAAGAAAGATGCATTTTATCGAAAATCCCGGATTCAACCAGATGTTTTGCACCGCCAACTTTTTCTTCGGCAGGCTGCCAGACGAAACAGATATTGCCATTGAGTTTATCCTGCATTTGCGACAGTTTTATCGCGGTTCCGGCAAGGATTGCTGAATGGGCATCGTGACCGCAGGCATGCATCATACCTTTGTTGAGAGAAGCAAACGGTACTCCGCTTTTTTCCTCTAACGGCAGGGCATCGATGTCTGCCCGCAGCAGAATGGTTTTGCCGGTATCTTTTTTGCCGTAAAGCAAAGCCACCGTATCGGTTTCTGCCGCCGGAGGCAGGACTTTAAGCGGCAACGGAGCAATAAACTCCCTGATCGCCGCGGAGGTTTGAAACTCGTGCAGGGCGATTTCCGGGATCCGGTGCAGTTGATGATAAAAATCAATTACACCGGAATAATCAAACGGCATACACGATTTTTCCATCGACAATTGTCATCACAACTTTGCCGCAAACCTTTCTACCGTTAAACGGTGTATTGCGGGAAGTGGATTTGAATTCGTTGCTGTCGATCGTATATTCTGCTTCGGTATCAACAATTGTAATGTCGGCGGCATTGCCTTCGGCAAGAGAGTAATTTTCAATACCGAGAACTTCGGCTGGACCGGTCGTCATACGCTGGATCAAGGCCGGAAGTCCCATATGGCCGCCTTTGACCAATTCGGTGTGGCATACAGCAAAAGCCGTTTCCAAACCGATAATGCCAAAAGGAGCGTGGTCAAATTCCACCAGTTTAGCGGTTCTTGTATGCGGAGCGTGGTCGGTTGCAATAACACTTATAGTGCCATCGGCGACAGCCTTGATCAATGCCTGACGGTCTTCCTCTGAACGCAGAGGAGGATTCATTTTGTAATTGGTATCAAAATGTTTGACACATTCATCAGTCAGAGTCAAGTGATGCGGGGTGGCTTCACCGGAAACCATAATGCCTTTTTTGCGGGCGTCACGAATCAGTTCCACACTCTCTTTGACAGAAACGTGCTGCATATGTATTTTCCAGTTGATTTCTCTGGCGATCATGATATTGCGGGATACCATCAGTTCTTCTGCCATACCGGGAATACCATTCATACCCAGCAATACAGACCATCTGCCTTCGTTCATTACGCCATCACCGGCAAGACAATCATTTTCGCAATGATCGAGAATGGGGAGTTTGAAATGTTTGGCATACTGCACCACATTGCGCATCAAAGAGTGATCCTGAATACATTTGCCGTCATCGCTCAAGGCAACGACCCCGGCAGTTTTAAGCGAACCGATGGAACACATTTCAGCTCCGCCGCAACAATTGGTCATACAGCCGCAGGGCAATACTTTTACAACGCCGTCTTTTTCGGCGGTAGCACGCAAAAGTTCGATCGCTCCGGGAGTGTCTGCGGCAGGTTTGGTATTGGGCATTGCCACGATAGAGGTGAAACCGCCTGCCGCCGCTGCCGCACAACCGCTTTTGACGGTTTCGGCGTTGGTGTTGCCGGGTTGACGCAAATGGACATGGATATCAATAAATCCCGGACTTGCGGTTTTGCCGGACAGGTCAATGATTTCCGGAGATTCAAGTTTGTCAGCGGAAGTTATTTTGCCGTTGCTGACTGCAATGTCACAAATCCGGTCAACATTGCGTGCCGGATCGATGAGACGGACATTTTTAAGTAAAAGATCTTTCATTTTTTCACACATCCTGCAACAAGATAAAGAACTGCCATACGAACCGCCAATCCATTAGTGACCTGCTCAAGGATCACAGAATTGCCGCCGTCTGCGACATCGCTTGCCAATTCGACATCCCGGTTGATGGGACCGGGGTGCATGACCAGTATGTCGGATTTGAGTTTTTCCAGTCTTTTCTGATTGAGACCGTAAAAACGAGAGTATTCACCGGTGCTGGGAAAGAAACTCGCCGTTTGTCTTTCGTGCTGTATGCGGAGCATATTTACCACATCGGCGTTTTTCAATGCTTCATCCAGATCGTAACAGACTTTTGCTCCGACAGATTCAAATTCCCGGGGGACCAATGTGGAAGGTCCGGCAAGCGTGACGTTTGCTCCCAGTTTGAGCAGACCCCACATATTGCTGCGGGCAACCCTGCTGTGCAAAATGTCTCCGACGATAGTAACATTAACTCCTTTGAGAGTTCCGAGTTTTTCTCTGATGGTGAAAATATCCAAAAGAGCTTGGGTGGGATGACCGTGAGCTCCGTCTCCGGCGTTGATCACGCCGCATTTAAGGTGTTTGGCGATAAATGCCTGCGCTCCCGGGGCGGAATGACGCATCACGACCAGATCGACCTGCAAAGCCTCGATGTTTTTGATCGTATCCAGCAATGATTCGCCTTTGAGCAGACTGCTGGCAGATGCCTGTACGTTGACGATATCTGCACTCAAACGCTGCTCTGCAAGTTCAAATGAGACCCGGGTACGGGTGCTGGGTTCAACGAAAAAATTGACGACGGTTTTGCCTCGGAGTACCGGGACTTTTTTGACTCTGCGCTCTGAAACTTTTTTAAACTCGGCGGCGGTATCAAGAATATATTCTATTTCTGCCGCATCCAAATCGTAGAGTTCAAGCAAATCTTTGCGATTCCACTGCATTATTCACTCCTTGTTTACGGTATGATTTATTTCCATTGCTCAGCAAACACGCCCGGTTCGCCGTCTTCTTCAAATCTGACAGTTACCCGGAGATTTTCAGACAGATCGATCCTGGTGCCGACAAAATCAGCACGGATGGGGAATTCAGCTCCGCCTCTATCGACAAGTACCGCCAGCCGGATTATCCCCGGTCTGCCGTAATCGGTCAAAGCATCCAATGCGGCACGGATAGTTCTGCCGCTGGAAAGCACATCATCCACCAGGATCAACACCCGGTCGTTTACATCAAAAGGCACATCGGTTTCCCGGATCTGGGGGAGATAGGTGCCGATATCATCGCGGTACATGGAAATATCAAGTTTCGCCAATTCCGGACGGTATCCGGAAATTTTCTCTATGGCATCCTGCAGGCGTTGTGCCAGCGGCACGCCCTGCTGCTGGATACCGACCAGCGCATAGCCTTCCGTCAGACCGGAAGCGACAATATCTCCGGCGATTTTGGCGATCACATCCGGCATTTCGGCTGCACTCATCAACAAGTTTTGCATAAAAAACACCTATTGATTTAATAAGTTGTAAAAAAATCAGATAATTTCAGGCAGAAGCCGCCGGAAATACAATATACCGCATATGTCAGGCATTGGCAAGAGAAAAGCGAAAAGAATTTTAGTTTTTCTTTTCGCTTTTTTCTGTTTGTCTGCATAATAATCGTATTTATTCTTTAAATTAGTGTATGATTTTTCAGCAGTTCGTTTTCATACTGATAATTTACTGCGGATAATATTTCATGTCAAGTCCTGACTGATTTTTTCAGACAGATTTGCTCTCCCGTTTGCACACGATTGTTTACAGGTGTATATTTAAACAGCAATTTTTTATCAAGAGGTTGATGATGTACGGGAAAAAAGAACTTGAAAGAGCCGCAGATTATATCAGCAAAAAATCCGCCATACTGCCCCAAGCAGTAATCACGCTGGGAACCGGATTGAATGACCTGACTGATATAATTGATATCCGGCAGTCCATCCCTTTTTGCGACATACCGGGAATGCCGATACCGATGACGACCTCTCACAAGGGCGTACTGATTATGGGCAAAACCAACGGAGTGCCGGTTGCCGTGCTTCAAGGCAGACTGCATTTATATGAGGGGTTTACAGCACAGGAAGCTGTTTTTCCGGTGCGGTTGATGCGTATGCTCGGTGCTGAAAAACTTATGCTGACCAATTCCGCCGGAAGTTTGAATCCTGATATCCGCCCCGGTGATCTGATGCTGATAAATGATCATATTTCATTTCTGGTGCCGTCACCTCTGACCGGGAAAAATCCAGACTTCCTCGGACCGAGATTCCCTGATATGAGCCAGGTGTACGATAATGATTTGCAAAAAGCACTTGTTTCTGCCGCAGACGGCCTTGGCATCGAATTGAAAAAAGGTGTTTATTGCCAGACTTCCGGTCCGGCTTTTGAAACTCCGGCTGAAATCAGATTGTGCCGCGCCGCCGGTGCAGATGCCGTCGGTATGTCAAGCGCGATCGAAGCGGCGGCGGCTGTTCACGCGGGGATGAAAGTATGCGGGGTCTCCTGTATATCCAATTGGGCGGCAGGATTGTCAGAAAAGCCTCTGACATTATCAGAAGTCACGGAAACGGTGGAAAAGAACCGCCTGACTTACTCCGCATTTTTCAAATCGGCATTTTCAGCTGTGGCGGAACTTTAAAATCAGAATAACCTGCCCTGTTCGAGAATCATATAGACGACTGTCCCGGAAATAATAGATACAAGCGGGTTTTTGAGCAGCAAATGGCAGATCGTGACGACCAGTGATGCTCCGCCGAGACGGAATATTTCAGTTGTTCCATCACCCGTGCCGCTGTGACCGACGCAGAAAAAACTGTAAATGATAAGCATCGCGATCGCGGCGGCAGAAAGCACCTTGCCGAGATAAACAAACAACGGTGAAACCTTGCGTTTTCTAAAAAGCAGAAACGGCAGTGCCCGCAAAAAAATCACCGTGATCGCCATTACAACCAGCATTGCTATCCGGTGGAAACTCATATTGCCTCCTCCCGTTGCAGACGTTTTTTCAAAAGTATCAGTACGACAATGATCAAACTCAATGCCGCAAAAGGCATTTTATTGATATTCTGCGGCGAAACAACAGCAAAAGCCACCAGTACCGCCAGAGTTATCACTCCTCCCAGTAAAGCCGGGATACGGTTACTGCGTTCACGCAATTGATCTACCAGTATGACAATAAACAAAGCCACCATAGCAAAATCTATCCCGCGGGTATCAAATGAAATCAGTTTTCCTGCCCCTACCCCGATCATACCGCCGGCGACCCAGTAGCACTGATCAAAAAAAGCGACAAAAAAGAGATAATATTTCTGCGCTCTGCCGGTGTGACGGCATTGCAGCTGCAATGCATAGGTTTCATCGGTCAGACACAGGATGAGATACCACCGCAGATACCACGGATATGTTTTAAACAGCTCAATAAAAGGCAAGCCGTAGGCTGCATAACGGATATTTATCATCAGAGCCATAAATGCTGTCAGCAAAAGTGTGTAGGCGGTTTGATTCTGCAACATTTCAATAGCGGCAAACTGCATACTGCCGGAAATCGTCGAGGCACTTACTGCCCCAGCCAGCCAGATATTACTGCCGTCAATGCCGGAAAAAAGAACGCCCCACGCTATTCCCATGGATAAATACCCCATAAGAACCGGCAGTGAAGCGATGAATGCTTCTTTTATGGTTGTTTTGATATTCATTGATAAAAAATATGTTGTTGAACTATTTAGTATGTCCTTTTAATATACTGCAATTTTTATCAAAAAACAACTTGTAAAAGAGAGTGTTTTATGGTATAGTAGTGGCGTTTTGTTTTTACCCCAATATAAAGGATTGATAAATGGCTTCGGATTTTGTCCATTTGCATCTGCATTCCCATTACAGTATGCTTGATGGTGCCTGTACCGCCAAAGGTATTGCCGCACTGGCAAAGAAATATGATATGATAGGTTCTGCGATCACTGATCACGGTTATCTCGGCGGCGTGGAGGAGTTCCACCGGGTGTTGAATGCCGAGGGGCTGCGTCCGGTGATCGGGTGTGAGGCATATATTGCTCCGGGCAGCCGCTTTGAGCAGGATATCCGCATTGAACATTGTAAAGGATTTCACATCGTACTGCTTTGTGAAAACAACACCGGTTATTTCAACCTCTGCAAATTGATTTCTGAAGCCAACCGTACCGGTTTTTATTACAAACCGAGGATCGACCGGGAATTATTGAGCAAATACAATGAAGGCCTCATTATGCTTTCCGCCTGTATTCAGGGGGAAATCCCCCGCCGTTTTCTGGATGGGAATCCGGCGGCGGCAGAAAGTGCATTGCGGTATTACCGCGATGTTTTCGGCAAAGACAGACTTTTCCTCGAAGTTATGGATCACGGTATTCCTGAGGAGCGTCAGGCAAACCGCCACATCGTGGAACTTGCCGGAAAATATGATCTGGGGCTGGTGGCGACCAATGACGTCCACTATATGGAAAAAGACGATGCCGCGGCACACGATATCATGCTTTGTATCCAGACCGGAGCAAAACTGGATGATGTCAACCGGATGCGTTTTTCCGGACCGGACTACTACTTTAAAAGTCCAACCGAAATGCAGGAACTTTTTGCCGATATCCCGCAGGCTGTAACCAACACTAGAGCAATCGCTGAACGCTGTGAAATATCTTTTGACTACAAGACCAATCATTATCCGGTCTTTTATCTTTCCGACCATTCGGTGCCGGATAAATACACTTTGCGCAGTATCTGCTGTGACAATATGACTGATCGCTACGGATTTGATCCCCGCAAGGATGATTGTTCTGCACCGGAGAGACAGGAAGTCATCAAAAGAATGGATTACGAACTTGATATCATAGAAAGAACCGGTTTCTGTTCGTATTTTATGGTGGTTTCCGACTTTATCCGCTATGCAAAAAACAATAATATCCCCGTCGGTCCGGGCCGCGGTTCCGGCGCCGGCAGTCTGGTTGCCTATCTTATGCTGATCACAGATATTGATCCTCTGCGTTACAACTTGCTTTTTGAGAGGTTTCTCAATCCGGAAAGGGTTTCGCCTCCTGACTTCGATATTGACTTCTGTGAAAAAAGACGCAGTGAAGTTATTGATTACGTTAGAGAAAAATACGGCTATGACAGTGTTGCCCAGATCTGTACTTACGGTCAGTTGAAACCCAAAGCAGTGGTCAAGGATGTCGCCCGGGTGTTGGGACTTTCATTTGAGGCAAGCAATGCACTTACCAAAATGATCCCTGATGAATTGAAAATGACTCTAAACAAGGCTATTGAACAAAATCTGGAATTGAAATCCCTGCTGGATAACGATGAAAAAACAAGTGAAATATTCAAGCATGCCAAAGTTCTTGAAGGACTCAACCGTCAGGCAGGCATCCACGCCGCCGGGGTTATCATCGGCGATCAGCGGCTGGATAACCTTGTGCCGCTTTCCCGCAGTGCCCAGGGCGAAATGGTGGTGCAATACACAAAAGACCCCTGTGAACATCTCGGTCTGTTAAAAATGGACTTTCTCGGACTTCGTACTCTGACGATTATCCGCAATGCACTGGATATGATAAAAGAGCAGCACGGAATCGACTTACAGCCTAATAAATTTCCGCTTGACGATCCGGCGACATTCAAAATGCTGCAACGCGGTGATACTGTTGCTGTGTTTCAGCTTGAATCCGGCGGTATGCAGAATCTTTGCCGTAATCTCGGTGTGGAAACAATAGAACACATCATCGCTCTGGTGGCACTTTATCGTCCGGGCCCGATGCAATTCATCCCCCAATTCATTAAGCGTAAAAAGGGTGAGGAGAAAATTGTTTACGACCATCCGAAAATGGAATCGATCCTCAAAGAAACCTACGGTATCATGGTCTATCAGGAGCAGATCATGCAGGTCGTACAGGCTTTGGCAGGATTTACTCTTGGCGGAGCAGACATTCTCCGCCGTGCCATCGGCAAAAAGAAAGAAGATGTCATGGCAGAACAGCAGGAAAAATTCATCAAAGGCTGTGCCGAAGCCAGCAATATCCCGGCTGATGTTGCCAATGAAATATGGGAAAAAATCAAAATTTTTGCCGGATACGGATTTAACAAATCCCACTCGGCGGCATACGGTATCGTTTCATATTATACTGCATATTTGAAAGCAAATTACCCGGTGGAATTTATGGCGGCAGTGCTGACCGGTGAAATTGAAAACGCAGACAAACTGGCGTTTTTTATCCACACCTGTCGCGATATGGGCATCAAAATTCTGCCGCCGGATGTCAATTCCAGCAACATCAGTTTTTCCTGCGACAACGGCGCCATCCGTTTCGGACTCGGAGCGATCAAGGGTGTGGGTGAAGTCGCCGCATCCAAAATCATCCACAGCCGTCAGGCAGATGGTAAATTCACAAGTTTTCTGGATTTCTGCGAGCGTTGCGGTTCGGAAGTCAATTCCCGGATGCTGGAATGTCTGACCCGTGCCGGAGCGTTTGACAGTTTGAATTTAAAGCGTTCGCAGATCATGGCGATAGCCGAGCCTATGATTGCGTTGGCTTCAAAACAGGCAAAAGACCGTGCCAGCGGACAGACTTCGCTTTTTGATATGATGGGGGATGATGTCAGTGAAGATGCTGTTTCCGTCCCCATTCCGGATTTGCCGGAATTCAACTGGGATGAGATCCTCACCAGTGAAAAAGAATTGTTGGGATTTTATATTTCCGGCCATCCGCTTGATCCGTACCGCGAACTGGTCAGGGCATACGGAGTTCCGTTGAGAAATGTGCAAACTATGGTTGACGGAGAAAACGTACGATTGACCGGTATGATTTCATCGGTAACTTATAAATTCAGCAAAAACAGCGGCAAACAGTTTGCCGTGATGATGATCGAAGACCTCGACAGTTCCTGCGAATGTATGATTTACGAACGCGCACTCAATAAGTTAAAAGATGCCGGCATTGTGCTTGCAAGCGGTATGCCTTGTGTCTTTGAAGCCTCCGTCAGCCGTCGGGAGGACGAACCGCCGCGGTTGATGTTGGACAATCTGGTCCCGTTAACGGATGCTCTTGGCCTTTATACCGAGGAATTTTATTTGCATGTTGATCACAGTGATCCCGGAATTATCAGCAAAGCAGATCAACTGGTCTCGCTGTTAAAAGAAAATCCGGGAGATGCTACTGTAAAAATCTGCCTGCTGGAAAAAGATGATTCTGTCATATTTATGGAATCAAGAGGCATCCGGGTGAAACTCTCAATGGATTTTCTGGAAAAAGTCGATGCGATACTCGGTCATGGCAAATACCGGATAAAGGCCAAAGAATACATTCCCTCTTTCCGGAAAGTATGGCGCAAGCCGCAAAATGCATAAAACAAAAAAAGCAGTCAATTGACTGCTTTTTTATTTTACTGTAAAAGATGAAGTTTATTCTGCTGTCACAGTAGGTAAAGTTTTGCAGAATTCTTCCTCCCTGCCCTGTTGAGAAAGTTCCCTTGTCATCCAGTCGGAATTCTTTACCGTCAGCAGAGAATATCCCGGTATCCAGGAAAGAAAGAATGCACCGAAAACCGCATAAGCAAAAGCCCAAAGCGACTTTTTGACTGAATAGCGGTCGGCGTAAATCAATGCCGGCAATATTGCCCAGATACAGCTTGCGACCGCTGTTCCTGCCGCAATATAATGAATATTCCCGAGGTGAGTCAGGATAAACAATATAAAAGTCGGGAAAAAAATCAGCGGCAAAAGCATCCCGAGATCAAAAAAGATCAAATTGAGTTGCAGCCCCATCCGCAGCATATCCCATTTTTTGATATCGCTGAATGCATATTTTGTCATTGCGATATTTTCGCGGATATCACTTCTTGTCCAGCGGACAAGCATCCGGCAGGTGCGTTTATAAGTCGAGGGGATTTCGGTAAATGCAAAAGCATTATTCTGGTAAAGGGTCTTATGGCCGGTGCGAATCAACAGCGAAGTTATGGCACGGTCTTCGCCGATCGTTGACGGCAATCCCATAAAAGTCTGATTGAGCCAGGTATCCAAAACCGGCAGTACGGCACTTTTTCTGTAAGCGCTCAATGCTCCCGGAGTACACAGCACCGTACCGATAAAACTCTGGGCACAACGCATAAATTCAAAACCAAAGGCAAATGCAACATCCAGCATTTTGGGAATGGCACCGTCTTCCGTATTTTTTATACGGATATTACCGGCGACAGCACCGACTTTGCTGTCATTGCAAAAATGGCCCATCAAGTTTCTGACCGCATCCGGTTCCACCATTGAATCGCTGTCAACAGTCACCAGAATATCATTTGCCGCCTGTTTTATTGCCTGATAAAGAGCGTGTTTTTTACCTTTGTTTTTATCGAGTAAAATGGTTTTTACAATGCTGTTATCCAGCTTTTGAGCTTGCAAAATCCAGTGGCGAGTGTCATCTTTGGAGCCGTCATCAACGACAATGATTTCCATTTTTTCTTTGGGGAAATCGCAGTTGAGCAGGCTTTCTACAGTGCTGAGTACCTGTCTGCCTTCATTGTAGGCCGGAACGATAACAGTACAGGTCGGCAGTTCATTATCACTCCGCACTGCGGCAGGTTTGTAGCAGTACGCCAAAAAAGCGATGACAAGATAATAGCCGAGAGTGAAAAACGAAAAACAAATACTGAGTGTCGTAACAAAAAGTTGCCACGAATTGTAAAAATTCAGAGCTTCACTGTTGCTTTTCAAGAGCAGTACTGTACCGGCAAGGGCAGCAAAAAAAACAAAAAACTTGATAAGTTTTCTGGTGTTGAAATTAGTTTTTGTTTTTTCTGCCATAAATACGCCTTATAAAAAATTCAAAGACAAAGGATCATCTCCTATCTTTATAATATAGCATCTTTTTTGTGTTGTAGCAAGTTTTTTCAAAAAAAACCTGCTTTACTCTCCGATATCCGTTGCAAAAAAAGTTTTGAAAAAGTATATTATCAACGTATATATTTTTTATTTACACCAAGGAGATGTTTTACTATGATCCGTACCCGTTTTGCACCGAGTCCGACCGGTTTTATGCACGTCGGTAATTTGCGTACTGCACTTTATGCATGGCTGCTTGCCCGCGCTGATGGCGGTAAATTTATTTTGCGTATAGAGGACACCGACCGCAGCCGTTATGTTGACGATGCGGTGGAGGTAATTTATGCAACACTGGCAAGAGCCGGACTTTCTCACGATGAAGGCCCCGATAAAGACGGCGGTTTCGGACCGTATATCCAGAGCGAAAGAAAAGCGATTTACCGGGATTATGCCGAAAAACTGGTCGCTCTCGGTGGAGCATATTACTGCTTTTGCGAAAAACAGGAAGATACCGATGAGGGAAAAACCGCCGATTATGAGTCAGGTTGCCCCGGCCATTGCTGTGATTTGAGTCCGGCAGAAGTTGAAGCAAAACTGGCGGCAGGTACTCCCTATGTCATCCGTCAGAAAGTTCTCCGCACCGGGACAACGACCTTTACTGATGCCGTCTATGGTGAAATCACCATTGAAAACAAAGTTCTGGATGACCAGATACTGCTCAAAGGAGATGGTATGCCGACCTATAACTTTGCCAATGTGATCGACGATCATCTTATGCAGATAACCCATGTCGTCCGCGGTTCAGAATATCTTTCTTCCACCCCGAAATACAATATGCTGTACAATTCTTTCGGCTGGGATATCCCGGTGTATGTACATTTACCGTTGATTATGGGGCGGGATGCAGAGGGCAATGTTTCCAAACTTTCCAAACGGCACGGCTCTGTCAGTTTTGAAAATCTGGTTGCCGAGGGATATCTGCCGCAGGCAATCGTTAATTACATCGCACTTTTGGGATGGTCTCCCAAAAGCGACCGGGAAATTTTTTCTCTGGCGGAATTGGCGGAAAATTTCAACACTTCCGGCTTGAATAAATCCAGTGCAGTATTTGATTATGACAAGTTGCGCTGGATGAATTCAGAATATATCAAAAATATGGATCCGGCAGAATTCGCCGCAGCTGCCCTGCCCTTTTCCGGTGTGGCCGGTACTGCACTTGAAAGCAAATGGCAGGAAATTGCCGCCGTTTTGCAGCCGCGGACCGAAGTGCTTGCTGATATTCCTGAAAAAATCGGTTTTCTGCTGGCTCTGCCGGATTTCGGCATTGAACTTTTTGACAACAAAAAGAGCAAATGCAATGCCGAAATCGCCAAGGCGATACTTGCCGAAGTCATTCCGCAATTACAGGCACTGGATGATTTCACCGCTGAAAACATCAACCGAATCGCCGTGCAGTACAGCGAAAAACACGAAGTCAAACTCGGTCAGCCTATGTGGGCAATACGTATTGCCGCCGCAGGTCAGACAGTCACCCCGGGCGGTGCCGGAGAAATCGCCTCCATTCTCGGCAAAGAGGAAACTCTCTGCCGCTTGACTCAGGCATTCAAACGTCTTTAATCAGAAAACAGAGGTTTTTTATGAAATACGAAGCAGTTATCGGACTTGAAGTCCATTGCCAGGTGCGCACAAAAAGTAAGATGTTCTGTTCCTGCGCCAATAAATTTGGAGCCGAGCCGAATACCCTTACCTGTCCTGTCTGTCTCGGTTACCCCGGTACTTTGCCGGTACCGAATAAAGAAGCGATCCGCAAAGCGGTAAAAGCAGGTTTGCTGACCAATTGCTCTATTGCCAAATACAGCAAATTTGACCGCAAAAGTTATTTTTATCCGGACTTGGCAAAAAATTACCAGATAAGTCAGTTTGATCTGCCGTTTTGCGAAAACGGTTACATTGAGATTTCCGGTACCGGATTTTCCGGCGAACCTCTGCCGGAAAAAAGATTGGGCATTACCCGCATCCATCTGGAAGAAGATCCGGCAAAACTCAACCACGTCGGTTCTGCTACCGGTGCGGATTACAACCGCTCCGGCGTGCCGCTTATTGAAATTGTCGGCGAACCGGATTTGCGATCTGCTGATGAAGCCTACGCTTATTTGACCAAACTCAAAGAAATTATGCGTTTCGGCGACATCAGCGATTGCGATATGGAAAAAGGTCAGATGCGTTGTGATGTCAATGTTTCTCTGCGTCCTGTGGGCGAGGAGAAATTCGGGGTCAAGGTCGAACTAAAAAACCTCAACAGTTTCCGGGCTGTCCATCGGGCAATCGATTACGAAATGTGGCGTCAGGAGCAGGTTCTTTCCTCCGGCGGAGTGATCCATCAGGAAACCCGCGGCTGGGACGATGAAGCGGGTGAAAGTTATCTGATGCGCAGCAAAGAGTCCGCCCACGATTACCGTTATTTCCCCGATCCCGACTTGATGCCGGTAGAACTTACTGATGCCGACATCGAGTCCATCAGGGCCGAATTGCCGGAACTGCCGGATGCTATGCGTAAACGTTTTTGTGCAGACTACGGTTTGAGTGAATATGATGCCGGAGTTATGACCGGTGATACTGAACTTGCGGCTTATTTTGATGCGGCGGCAAAACAGGCGGATACCCCAAAAATGGTGGCAAACTGGATCGGTTCAGAATTGCTCCGGTTGCTGGGCGAAACCAAAACTGATTTGTGCGATTGCAAAGTTACGCCGGAAATGCTGGCAAAATTGGTCAATCTTATTTCCAAAGGTTCGATCAACGGTAAAATCGGCAAAAGCGTATTTGAGGAAATGTTTGCTTCCGGCAATGATCCGGAAAAAATCATTGCAGACAAAGGTCTTTCGCAGGTGAGTGACAGTTCGGCAATCACTTCGGTGGTCGCCGATGCCATTGCCGCCAATCCGAAACAGGTCGAGGAATACAAGGCAGGTAATGAACGCGTCCTGCAGTATCTTGTCGGTCAGGTGATGAAACTCAGCCGCGGCAGAGCCAATCCGCAGATGGTCATCAAAGAATTGCAGTCGCAGTTGGGAAAATAAAAAGTGATCGTCACTACTCCATTTATCATACTTGATATTCACCCCTGCCGTGAAAATGCGGCGGTGCTGCGCGGAGTCAGTCCGGATTACGGTAAAATATCGCTGATGCTTTACCGCAGCCAGAGTGCATCCGGCAGTGTGGCGGATAAGTTCCGCGAAGTGGAAGTGGAGTTCAAAGATGATACGCCAAAAGAGATCCGCACCGCCGACCGGGTGGAATACCTTACCGGATTTGACGGTGTGGCGGAAAATGTAAAAAGCTTTGCAATGGCAAATCGTATCGGTACTTTTTTGTTGAAAAATATGCCGGAAAATCTGCCTCAGCCTTATACTTATGATTCATTACGTTCAGTTTTGAGCCATCTTGCCGACAGCGGAAATGAGAGAGCCTGGAGCCTTGAACAATGTGCTGTGGTAATAAAATGTGCCTATTTGTATGAAAGCGGACTCTTGCCGGAAGGCTGTACCGACAAACAGTCGGAATTTCTGGAAAATCTGGTGGCGGCAGGCATCGACAATTCGGATTTGCCGGCTTGTTCACCTCAATATTGGCATCAGCTTAACAGTTGGCTGAATTCTTTGTTGGATTATCAAAATCTGTATCATTGAAACACCCGGAGGTAGAGATATGAGAAAATTCATTTTTGCAGTTGCGATATTGGCATTTTTCTGCGGCTGCCGCAGTACCATTACGGTCAATGGGGTGAAATGTGCGACTCTTTACGATGAAGAAATCGAAGAACTGGTCATGGTTGCCAGATACACTTTGCGTAAGAATCTTGACAATCCCAAAGTGATCACTCCGTCCCAGTACAGTATTGCCAAAACTTCCACTCCGGAAATAAGGATAGAATATTTCGGTGACATTACGGGGACAGCCAGACTGACCTGGGATTTCCCTGAATGTAAAACGACAGTGATGATCCGTGGTGAATTGACCAATCCCAAAAACCGTTATATAGCGGTAAGTATCGTCGAGAAACTTCCAGACATCATTGACACGACAAATTCCATACCTAAAGACGCCCCCGTCTGGAAAATGAAATAAACAATTTGCATTGTGCGCTTCTGCAAGTTATATTAAGAATCTGCAAAACAATGGGTGTAAAATGACTGGACTTTTAATACAAAGAAATTCTTTTTGTATCACAGAAAAATTCTGTGAAGTCCTTTGCGCCCCTTTTACCCGCTTGTCACCACTGACAGATAAGCAAGCAAGCAAGCAAGCAAGCAAGCAAGCAAGCAAGCAAGCAAGCAAGCAAGCAAGCAAGCAAGCAAGCAAGCAAGCAAGCAAGCAAGCAAGCAAGCAAGCCTTTATTAAATAATAAAGGCTTGCTTCTACCCGACCGAAGTCTTTCCGGTCATAAATTCCACTCTTTTTCTGATCTTCAAGGCGTAGACTTTTTGTGCCTTGAAAAACTTTATCAATTTAATTTTACAGCCGCAACATCCTGCGAAGGATCTTTGCGGCTGTTTTCGTATGCGTTTAACCTCTCCAAGGTGGAGAGAAAACTAATAACAAGGAAAGAAAGATAAAATGAAAAAATCTCTCCTCTCTGTCGGTGCGGCATCTCTGGCTGTCGCAATGTTTGCAACTGGATGTGCTTCTACTGGCACTGATGAAGCGGTCAAAGCTAGAAAAGAACTGAATGATTTTATCGTGGGCTCCAGAGCCGCAGAAGTTATTCAGAAAACTAATGACAAAGGTATTGATGCTATCGCAGACAGTTCCTCTATTGTTTATAAACGTGTCGGTGGTGCTATGCGTCAGTACATTGAGGAAACTCGAGGCACTCAAGCTGTCATTGATATGCGTTACTATATGACAGATTATCCGGAAGAAACAGAGGCAAAATATATTTCTGTTGCCCAGGAATTTATTACCGGCAAAGATTCCGTAATGACCGATATTGAGAAAAAGGAATGGAACGCAGAGAAGCTTTACAAGACAGCTAAAGATAAAAAAGCCCTTCAGGCTTACATTGATTATCAACAAGGCTTGAAAAAAGCTGAAGACAAAGTTGCTTATGAAAAGGACAATGGAGGAGATGCCGCAGCAAAAGCCGAGCGTGCAGAAGGTAAAAAAATCTATCAGGCTACTCTGGCCAAAGAAAATTGGAACGCCAAGATTGCAGAAATGAAAAAGCTGCTGGATGATGTTCAGAAAATTGGACAGAATTCTGCCGTGCTGGTTCAGGATATTGCACAGAAAATCACAGCCAAAGCTAATGATGTCGCAGCATTGGCGCAGGATCCTGTCATGCAGAAATTCGTGACCGAAACTGCACCGCTTGTCGCCAAGAAAACTTTTGCCAACGATGCACGCAAAAAAGAAATTGATGCAGAAATTGACACTATTGCGGCCAAACCGGAATACAAGCCTATTATGGACAAAAAGGCTCAGCTTGGCAAAGAAATTGATAAATTGAAAGCTGACTCTCTCGTTTTGACTGATGGTGTTGGCACTCAGATTAAATTTACAGGCAAAGCTATTCCCTGGTTGATTGAAGAATATACCAATATGATGGGAATGGAAGAATAAGTCCAGAACAAACAAGGGGATGGTACCCCCATCCCCATTGTTCGATGTGATTAGATAAAATATCTTACATTGATAAATTGTTTATGCAGGAATATTTTTATGCTAATCATTTTTACTAAGGAAATGTAAGATGAAAAAAATTTTTTTGTTTTTCACAGCGTTTGCATCAACTTTTATTTTTTGCTCCTGTACAACAATAACTGAAGATTTGGGCGATGCATATGCAAATATGGATATAAAATTCCATAATAAAGACTATATGGAAGACCAAGACTTGCGTGTTCCCGACGGAGTTAATGAAAAAAGATTTGAAAAACTGCCATTCCTGATTGGTTTTTCTCAACTTAATCGTTCCGAAAACGGAGAAAAAACATCAGACACGATTACTCCCAAAGAATTTTCCATACTTAAAAAAGAATTCGAGCAGGTAATTGTAGCAACAAAACGTTTTCCTGTTGCTCAAATCGTTGAGGGTCGTGCTGATGGAGACTTGCGTAAAGCAATCAGAAATGGAATTGCAAATGCATCTGAATTGGATGCTTCCGAAATGGAAAAAGCAGAATACATTATCAATGTTGCCGCGTATCTTGGGCAAAATTCTGTTCAAACGGGAAGCCAGCGCAAAACAACCTTTACTATAACGCTGGTGTGTAATCCGGTGTTTGCTAAAAATAACAAACCCCTTGACTGGTTTCCGTCTTTTACAATAACTTCTAAAAAAGATATTTTTCAAAAAGCCACAGCGACGGGGCGAGTCCGTGGCGGAATGAGACTTTATACTGCTGATCAGCGAGAAGAACTCCGTAAAGAATTGTTCCGTATGGCTTTGGTCAAGTTTATAGATCATATTTATAATGCGTTCCCGGCTGGTGGAAAAGTTGTTAACATTGAAGATGATATGATTGCGATTAAGGCAAATCGTGCAACGGGATTGCAGCCGAACATGGAAATGGTTGTATATGCCCGGGCCAAGGGGAATCCTGATGCAATGAGAGTTCCACTCTATAATGCTTCTATTGCAACTATGGCACAGGAAGGCAATTCAGAACTCCAAATTTGGAGAAAATCTGATAAAAAATCTGCAAAGAAAATCATGGAAAAAATTAATAAAGATTTTGCAGAAGCAGCGGAAGAATATGATTTCTTTGGAGCATCAAGCGGATTGCCGAATGCACCTGACTTTATTAAAACCTCCAAGGATAAAGAATAATGAATAAAGGCATATATTCACTCTTTGCCTTATTCTCAATGGCTATTCTGACTGGATGCAACAGTCAGAATGGTTCTGTCGTACCTATTCCTGCGGAGAACAGTACAACTCCAGCTGCAATTCAGACTGTAATTGTAAAAGGTGAAGAGTTCTCTCCTGATGTAATACTTGAAAAGTTGAATGCAAAAAAACAGCAATTTGCAACCGGTTGGAATCCGAATACAGATATATGGGTTATCTCCGTGCAGGAAGTAAAACTCCGAAAAGGAATGACAGAAGCCGAAGCTGCAGATATTGCTACAATCCGGGCAAAAAATCAAATAGCCTCCTATATGGGAAGTTCAGTGTCCGCCCAGGAAGAGCTGATTTACACCGAAGAATCAGTAAACGGAAAATCTGTTGCAAAAGAATTTTTCAAGTCAATACAGCGTGTCGATGTCAATCAATTCCTGCGTGGAGTTACCATTTTTAAACAGGAAGTAATAGATGGAAAACTTGTCGCAGCATTTTATGTAACCGGCAAACTGATTGATGCATCCGCCGCGTTGGAAAAACAGCTCCGGGCAGCTCCTCCGGGAACTGTTCGTGCAATCGGTTTCTGTATTATTGAAAATGGCAAAATTGCTCCGGCAAAACGGAAAGCTCTGCAGAGTGCATTACGCAATGCGGTTGAGCAAGTTATGGGAACGATGGTTGTCGGTCAGAGTCAATTGATGGACAATGAGAAGGCAAAATCAAAAGTAATTTCTCAAACAGTTGGCAATATTAAACAGTATCGAATTGTCAAAGAAGCACCGTATGGAAGCAATTATCAAGTGATTGTCAATGCACAAGTTGATGAAAAACATATCCTTGACAACTATGCTGCGATGGTACGATCGATGGGCAATCCGGGGTTTTTTGTAAATACCGTTGATCCTGATTTGTATTATTCCTTAAGTGGTTTTCTGACAGATTTGGGCTTCTCTGTCGTGACTGATCAGAATCAGGCTCAATTTATTGTCAATGCGGACTGCAAATATTTGCCCGTTCATGATAATCACTACGGTAAAGGAATCCAAATTGACCTGGGACTCAGCTTACTTGATGTAAGCAGCAATCAACAACTGTTTGGAATTCGCAACACTCCGCGTTTGACCTCGACATACTCCGGTAATTTTAATCAGATTCGCCGGAGTGCCGCAAACAAGGCATTCAAAACGATGCGTAAGCAGATTCATGAAAAGCTGAATAAAGTTGTTATGGATTGGGTTTTGAATGGTCATAGTGTAAATGTCATTTTTAAGGGGGCAACCGGTGATCGCAATTTTGTAAAACTTTTGGAAGACGCTATACGCTGGGTTCCTTGTGCAAAAGTACACGCAAAGAAAATTGATGGTACGACCGTTGAATTTTCCTGTTCTTATGTCGGTCCTACTGCTGACCTTGAGGATTTTCTGATGGAGCGTCTCGGCAAGGATTTGCCTGCCGGAACCGCTATTCCCAAAACAACAAAAATAGATTTAAGCACAATTGAATTAACTTTTAATTGAAAGGAGTCTTATGATGCTTAACAAAAAAATGCTTAGTGCTGCACTTTTGGCAGGGATTTCCATTTGTGCAATGGGACAACAGGAACCTGGAACTGCCGCCCCCCCGGAAGCGACCGTAGCTGCTGAAGTTGCAATCACAGAAGAAAAAGATGTTCAGACTATGATTGATGAATATCTCACCTCCAAAGGTTGGACCGAAGGGGAAAATACAAAAAAAAATGGTGAAAAATTCTTTATAGCTGTTGGACGCGGTGTTGTGCAAGCACCCCGTTCGGACAGAAACTTTGCAGCATCCCGTGTCGCCGCATACAACAAAGCAATGCTTGACGCAAAGAAAAATATGACAGAATATTTGGAAATTTCAATCAAAACTGAAACAACCAAAGAATATTCTGAAGGATCTTTTTCGCCGCCTCCGAGTGCCGATCCGCAGAACCCGGATGAATCATCCATGTCTGCAAAAATCCGTATGTTGATTCATGCGAAATTGGATAAGGCTCTGCGTGAAGAAGGCATTGATCCGCAGAAGGCAGAAAAAGAAGCTCTTGCAAAAGCTGCAAAAAAACAACTTACCTCTGAAAGTTATGCCAAATTTATCAGTACTGCAGCACAGGCTTATGTTTGCGGTCTGCAGGTTTGCAATTCCTTTGAATTTACTCCTGCCAACAAAAAAGGTGAGATCGGCGTTATTGCCATTTGGAGTCCCAAATTGCAGAAAATGGCTGAAGTTATGCTTGTCGGCGGCTCTGTCCCCAATGGCATTCCCAAACGTCCCGTCGCCCAACAGATTCCCTCTGATCCCGTTGTTTTGTTGACCACTTTTGGCGTTCAGCAGAAACTTGATGAAAATGGTCAGCTGGTTTTGGTAGCATTCGGTCAGGAAGGTGCGATTACCGATTCTCCGACAGCTGCAAATGCTGCTTCCAGAAAAGCTCAGTTGAACGCTTTTGCTGCCATTCGTGAATTCGCAGGGGAAAGCGTTGCCGTTGGCAGCGATATGCTCAATGCAGAAACCACCACTGAATACGAAAACGCTGCAGAAGAATATAATAATGCCAGCGCATTCCGTGAAAAAGTCAAAGCAACTGCTGCGAGAATGAATATCAGCGGTATTGCCACTCTGAAACGCTGGAAGGCAAAACATCCTGTTTCCGGTAAATACATCTACGGTGTTATCTGCACATGGAGTCCTTCCTCCGCTGCAAGAGCACAGAGTCTTAAAGCCCGCATGAATGCTGCTCCGAATGCGGTATCTGCTGGTGCACCGGCGGCCGTTGCTCCGAAAGCAGACGAATCTCAATTGCAACAGAAGTCTTTCCAGGGAGCTGGTGCAAGTGCAGATGAAGATGCATTCTGATATCACAACTGTAAAAAGATTGCTCCTTGCCGGGGCAATCTTTTTTCTCGCATTGGGAAACACTCCTATGCTT
>JAZONW010000064.1:0-85704 GCA_045654745.1 Victivallaceae bacterium
AAAAGCGGCAGACTGCATATCCGGTCGCTGTTGTATTCTGTATTGGGCAGGACTCCGGCGGCGAAACCATATTTTTCGCGGTAGAATTTCTGCAAATGCACACAGCGGAAATGCAATCCGGTGCCGATGTTGCGGGCTTTCAATTCCGCCATCATCTGATCGCGGCTGCATTTTTCAGAATCAATACGCACTACAAACAAGTGCCAGGCGTGTTCAAAATCATATCCCTGCGGATCGTGCAGCGGCAAAACTTCCGGCACATCTGCCAGCAGAGTGCGGTAAAGCATTGCCAATTCGGTGCGTTTGCGGTTGATTTCACGGATGCGGCTCAACTGGCTCAATCCCAGAGCGGCCTGCATATCGGTCAGATTATATTTGAATCCGGGGGAAAGCACTTCCGCCTGGGGACTGCGTCCCCGGTTCTGGCGGTCAAAGGCATCCATAGCGATACCGTGGAATTTCCACCGGCGGACAAATTCGATCAGGCCGGCATCATTGCCGACCAGCATACCGCCTTCGCCGCAGGTGATATTTTTGATGGCGTGAAAACTGAATATCGCCGGATTGTCCGAGCCGATATGTCTGCCTTTATAAAAAGTTCCGATGGCATGGGCGGCATCTTCCAACACAGGGATATTTCCGGCGGCGGCGGCGATGCCGTCAAGGTCGAGGGCGGCACCGGCAAAATGTACCGGGACGATCAGTTTTGTCCTCGGAGTAATGGCATTTTTGATGCTTTGCGGTTCCACCAGCAAAGTATCTTTGTTGACATCGACAAATACCGGCGTCGCACCGGATAATTCGATCATATTGGCAATGGAAACCCAGGTGAGCGACGGGGTGATGACTTCATCACCTTTGCCGATACCGAGAGCTTTGAGTACAAGATGCATAGCGGCAGTGGCGCTGGCAAGGGCGACGGCGTGACTGCTGCCGGTGATTTCAGACAATTTTGCTTCAAAACTGCTGTTGGCAGGGCCGTTGGTGATCCATCCCGACCGGAGAACTCCGGCAACTGCGGCGATGTCGCTCTCGGTAATGGCGGGACGGGTAAAAGGCAGAAACTCCTTGCGCATTATTTTTCCTCCGTTTTGACTTCATTCCACAGGACATCCATTTCTGCCGGGCTCAATGCGGCGAAATCCTTTCCCTGTGTTGAAGCTTTATTTTCCATAGCGCGGAAACGGCGCTCAAATTTATAATTGGCACGGCGGAGCAATTCTTCGGCGGTATCTCTCCGACGCAATCTGGCGAAATTCACCGCACTGAAAAGCAAATCACCGATCTCCTCATCGATTTCATTTTCATTTGCCGCCGCGACAGCATTCTCAAGTTCCCGGCATTCTTCGGTGATCTTGGCGGCGGCACCGGAAGCATCCGGCCAGTCGAAACCGGTTTTAGCGGCACGGGACTGGATTTTTTCTGCCCGGTCAAGTGCCGAGAGAGATTGCTGGATCTTATCCATAGCAGAGACGGGAGCGGATTTGCCTTTTTCTTTTTGCTTGACCTTGTTCCAGAGGGCGAGCACTTCTTCCGGAGTGCTGGCGGAAGCACTGCCGAAAACGTGTTCATGGCGGCGGATCATTTTGCATACCACGTGGTCAAAGACATCAGCGAGAGTGAATTCGCCTTTTTCTTCGGCGATGACCACTTGCAAAAAGACATTCATCATCATATCGCCGAGTTCATCCAGTATGGCATTTGAATCATCCGAATCGATAGCTTCCACCAGTTCGGCACATTCGCCCCGCAGACAGCGGCTCAAAGTGTGACGGGTCTGTTCCCTGTCCCACGGACAGCCATCCGGAGCCCGCAGCCGGCGCAAAAGATTCATCAATGCTCCGGAATCGCGGGTGGAATATTTGGTCAGGTCTTCCATATATCAGAAAGTGAATCCCACGTTGAAGTGTATCCGCAGTTTGTTGGATTTTTTACTGCAGTTATCCAGCACCGGATATGCGAGGTCAAGTTTGACCGGCATATTGATACCGGGAAGTTTTATCCGCAAGCCGTAACCGGCACCGATACAGATATCCGAGAAATCCATACTCCACGAATTACGCCAGGCGTTGCCGGCATCGACAAAAGCCGCACCCCGCACCGGCCCCCAGATGGGATGGGAAATTTCGGCAGTCAGGAGCAGCATCGTCTGTCCGCCGATATTTTCGCCGCTGGCGTAGGGACCGATATCGCGGTAACCGAAACCGCGTACACTGTCGCCGCCGCCCATAAAATAGCGTTCAAACACCGGCACATCATCAAGTTTGTTGCGGTTGAAAGGAGCAACCGTACCGATTTTCGCCCCGACCATCGCCACAATGGCTTTTTCAAAGAAACTGGCATAGTAACTGCCTCTGGCTTCCAGCCGGTAGTAATTGGAACTGGTGCCGAGTGCTTCCGGAGAGATCGAGCCGAAAATATTGATATTGTAACCTTCCGTCGGGTCGATCATACTGTCTCTGGTATCTCTGGTGAGAGAGAGCGATGCCTGCCCGACAGTAAAAGTACCGTCAAGATCGTGAGATTTGAAATAAGGTTTCAGGTGGCCGGAAATATCATTGACGCGGACAACTTCAAATTTGTATCCCACGGCGATACTGGTGAAATCATCAAACACTTTGCGCTGCAAAGAAGTTCTCACCCCGATGCGGTCTTCATCCCATTCATCGTATTCGGTGGTATTCATATAACTGGATAATTCAAAGCGAATGGGCACATCCAGCAGCCACGGCTCCACAAAATCGACATTGAATCCGGCATTTTCCACGCCGAGGATGCCCTGAATACGCAACCTCTGACCGCCGCCGTAAAACCAGTTGCGGGGATTGAGCAGATCAAAGTTATCCGTAGAAATTTCCGCCATACCGAAAAAACTGTTGACGTCAGACACTCCGGCGCCGATACGGAAATGGTAACGGTCGGGTTTTTCTTCGACAGTGATACGCACATCTTTTTCATCTATGGCATCGGCATTGACGGCATCGGCTTCGACTTTGGTGAAATAGCCCATACCGATAAGCCGCTGACGGCTGACTTCGATACGGTTGCGGTCAACGGGGTCGCCGGGTTGGATGGCGAGTTCTCTGCGGATGACCTTGTCTTTGGTGCCGGTATTGCCGGAAATGATCACATCCCGGACGTGGTATATCCTGCCCTCGTTGATCATAAAATCTATCGCTACGGTGTGGTTTTGGAAATCGGCTCTGCGGACCGGACGGCAGAAAATGTCGCAGAATCCCAGCGTTTCATAGAGAGCTGTGATATTGCGTACCGCATTTCTCTCTGCTGAAATCGAAAAGGTTTCCCCCTCTTTTATCGCGGCGGCGGCGAGCAATTCTGCGGCGGAAAATTTCTGTGCTCCGGTAACTGAAACAGATGAAATCGTATAGGGTTCCCCCTCGTCGATCACAAAGTTTATATTCACATATTCCGGATCATCTTCCACCGGAGTGATATTGACACCGGTGATCCTGGCATCGAGATAACCGCGATCCTGATATTTTTCCAGGATTCTGGCTTTATCCAGTTCCAGTTCGCGGCGGTCAAGCAACCCCTGATTGAGGAAATCGTTGACAAAAGGCAACCAGTTCCAATAGCTGTAACGGTTGGCAATGCTGTGCCGCAGGTCAAACTGGGAAAAAAGTTTGGCGTTTTCAAAAGTCACATCATTGACTTTGAGCCGCAGATTTTCTCTGATTTTGAAAACCAGATGAGTGCCGTTTTTGCCGTTGCCGACGACAACGGGAGTGATTTCGGCATCTTTGTAACCGCGGTTGATATAAAATTTACGCAGATTTGAAGCACTTTCCTGCAATTTACGGTCATTGAGGATATCGCCCTCATTGAGAGTGATCTCCCTTGCCAGATCGTGAGTTTCAAATTTGGCGTTGCCGTCAAAATCCAGTTTGGCGATACGGGAACGGGGTGTAAGTTTAAAAACCACCGAGATCCTGCCGTCATCTGTCGGCTCTGCTTCAGCCACCACATCGGCAAAATTACCGGTCTGCTGGAGCCGTTTAACATCATCATCCAGCGTTTTGCGGTCATATTCAATACCGGTGTGGAGTTTCACGAGCGGCAGCAATCCGCTTTCCGGAAAACCGCCGGCAGGCTGTTCAAAGCGTACAGAATCAACTTTTGCCGCCCCCAGGAGCGCTGCGGCAAAACAGAGCAGAATCGTCAAAATGTTTTTCATTTTACAGTCCCCACAAAAATATCACTGGCGCGGCGGCGATGCGTATTCTTCTGATTCCCTGGCTGCAGTTTCAAATTCCATCCGGGAGGGATAAAAAACCAGTTTGCAGTTGCGGGTTTCACCGTTACGGTTTTTTTCCACGATCCATTCGGCTTCGGTGCTGACGACAGAACCTTTGCTTTCTTCGCGGTTACGGTGCAGGAATGTCACCACGTCGGCATCCTGCTCAATGGCACCGGATTCACGCAGGTTTGCCAATTTCGGTCTGGCATTCTGCCCGGTGGCTTTATCTACTTCACGGTTGAGCTGGGCAAGCACCAGCACCGGAATATTCAAATCTTTGGTAAGTTTTTTGATACCGCCGGAAATCATAGCGACTTCCTGCTGACGGCTCTCGGTTTTGACATCGGCGTGCATAAGCTGCAGATAGTCGATAACGATAAGTTTTATATCGTGTTCGCGTTTGAGGCGGCGGGCTTTTGCCCGCAATTCCGCCAGGGTCAGACCCGGAGTCGGGTCAACATAAAGTTTGGCTTTGCTCAATGTATCAATGGCAGAAGTAAGTACCGGCATATCTGCGGCTTTGAAAGTTTTTTTGACAAAGGCACTTTCCGGTATCCGGCTCTGGGTGGTGATAAGACGCAAAGCCAACTGCTCGGCAGTCATTTCCAAGCTAAAAAAAGCCACCGGATAAGTTTTTTCCCCCAATGCTGCGATATTGCGTACCACATTGAGAGCCAGAGCGGTTTTACCGATAGAGGGGCGTGCGGCAAGTACAAACATTTCACCGGCTTTCAATCCTCCGGTACAATCGTCAATATCACGGAATCCGGTAGGGATACCGGAGAGTCTCTCGCCTTTATAAATCTGCATCAAATAAGAAAAACGATCGGCGAGAAGGTCTTTAAGCTCACTGACGGATTGTTTTTCTCCCTCATCCCGGATATTGTAAACGTCTGTTTCGATTTTATCGAGGAGTTCGGATATATCAGTACTGTTGTCATCGTAACAACTGGCGAGTCCTGCGACGCAGACATCGATCATCCGGCGGAGCGTTGCATATTTCTGCAGCGTGCTGCACCACGATTCCAGATTTACGGTGGTGGAGAGGGCATCATAAAGCCCGGCGACATAGACTTCACCGCCGACGGCTTCGAGTTTTTTCTGCTCACGCAGATACTGGATCACCGAGAGGAGATCGACTTTGATCTTTTCGTCCCGGTGGATAGCCAGTATTGCCTGAAATATTTCGTTGTGGGCCTGTGAATAAAAAAGTGAATCGATATTGCACTTTTCAAAAACAGTTTCAAGACTGTCTTCCGGCTCCCGCAACAGGGCGGAAAGCACGGCCTTTTCTATATCAGGGGCATGCGGACGCACCCGGTCGGGCAGAAGTCCGACCGGATGCTCTTTAAGCATTTTTTTTTGTCCGTTTTCCACAGCGTTGCAGCCTTATCAGTTGCGGATAACAGAAACTTTGACCGCGGCAGTAACTTCGGTGTGAAGTTTGACTGCGACTTCAAAATCGCCGAGAGTTTTGATCGCGGGTTCGATTTTGATGCGGCTGTGTTCGACTTCAAAGCCCTGGGCGGCGAGTTCGTCCGCGATCATGCGGGCGGAAACCGAACCAAAGAGCTGATCGTCTTCGGTGGCTGCCATAGAAACGGTAACAGTGACGTCAGCGAGTTTGGCGGCGAGTTCATTTGCTTTGGCCAATTCGTCGGCACGGCGCTGGGCGATGAGAGCTTTGCGGCTTTCGATCAGGCGCAGGGTGCCGGGAGTGGCTTTGGCGGCGAGGCCGCGGGGCAGCAGATAGTTGCGGGCATAGCCCGGAGCGACGTGGACTTCATCACCGGCGAGGCCGAGTTTTTCCACATCATCCAGCAGGATAAGAGTTACATTAGCCATATTCAGATTGCTCCGTTGCTGAAATTAGTAAACCAAAGCGATGATCCGGGCGCGTTTGACGGCGACGGACAACATTTTCTGATGATCCAGGCAGTTGCCGGTGATACGGCGGGGCATGATTTTGCCTTTTTCGGTCTGGAATTTCATCAGAGTTTCGGCATCTTTGAAGTCAATGTAGTTGACTTTGGCTTCGCAGAAACGGCAAACTTTCGGTTTCGCGGCACTGCGGCGGCGACCCTGTCTTTTCGGTCCTTGCATAATTATTGATCCTTAAATTACAATTGTTTCAAATTTTTTACTCAAAAAGGAATATCATCTTCCGGCGGTACATCTCCGGCGGCGGCTTCGGGCATCGGCGGCATAGCTGCCGGTGCGGCGGGTCGCACAGACCGGTTGTAAGGAGAAGCTTCGCTGCTTTCGGGCATGACCGGCTCAACGGGATAGGGTGAAACACCCTGGGCACCGTTGCTGTCGGCGTTGCGCCGGATCATGAACTGGTTCTGCTCTGCCACGACCCACATTCTTGAACGGGTCCCTCCGCCGTTGCGGTCTTCCCACTGATCGAGCTGCAAACGTCCCTCGACCATAACTTGCGAACCTTTGCTCAAAAACTGTTTGCAGTTGTTTGCACTGCGTCCCCAGACCACGACATCCACAAAGCAGGTGTCGTCGACCTCCTGACCGTTGCTGTTCTGATAGCGGCGGCCAACTGCCAGACGTAATTCGCACACGCTCTGACCGCTGGGCAATCCCCGGAGATCAGGATCACGGGTGAGATTTCCCAAAAGAAAAACCTTATTCAAACTTGCCATAGATTACTCTCCCGTACAAATAGTTGATAAATACTGGTTAAACAGTTCCTACCGGAAATAAATAATTATTCTTCTTCCAGTTTGGCAGCGACAACGTTTTCCGGACGGTCACAGACCAGGATCATGTTGCGCAACACGCGTTCGTCAAGCCGATATTTTTCTTTGATGGCTTTGACACCGGCGGCTTCCATTTCGAAAATGAAATCGAAATAAAGACCTGCACGACGTTTGTTGATCGGATAGGTGAATTGTTTACGTCCCATATTGGTGACTTCAACATCACTGCCGCCGAGCGTTTTCAGGAATTCAGCAAATTCCTTGCAGAACGCCGCACCCTCGTCATCCGCACGGCGGATGTCCAGAATGAATACTGCTTCGTATTTTTTCAAAATAAACCTCACTGTTTTGGGTTGCTTTCTTCTGCCGGATTCTCCCGGCATTCCGGCGAAGAGTTGAATTTATTCATCGCTTCGCCCATTCCCGATTTGAGAATACACTGTATGGCTTCTACCGCCCGGTCGATGCTCTCATCGAAAACCTTTTTTTCTTCTCCTGAAAAATTCCCCAGCACATGATCGATCTGATCTTTGCTGCTGCTTCTGCCTATACCGATACGCAGACGGTTGAATTTTTCGCTCTGCAGTTTTTCGATGATCGATTTCAGTCCGTTGTGCCCGCCGGAACTGCCGTTTCGCCGCAATCTGATTCTGCCGACAGGCAAATCCATATCATCGACGATAACGAGAATATTTTCCGGTGCGAGATTAAATCTGCCGCACAGCGGACCGACAGCATTTCCACTTAAATTCATATAGGTCATCGGCATTTGAAGCAGGAGATCCCTGCCCCGGTATTTGCCGCAGAAAAGCCGGCTTGACGCCTGATTTTCCTCCACGAATCTCCCGGCGGGTAAAGTTGCCAGAAGTTTCTCTATGACCATGAATCCGGTATTGTGACGGCTGAAAGCATACTCATTGCCCGGATTGCCGAGTCCGACAATCAGAGAAATTTCACTGCCTCCGCGTCCCTGTACCATACAAACCTGTGGTTCTCTGTCGGCGGCTTACGCCTCTTTGATCTGAAAATCGATGTGGATCACATAGTTTTTCAGATGATTGTACTGCACTTCACGGACAACGGCATTGATCTCTTTGTCGCCATCGACAAGAACGATCTCTTTGGCGCCGGTGGCGGCAAAAACTTTCCATTCATCCGCGTTGACCGAGTAGGCTGCTGCTGCCTCTCCACGGCCATAGACGACCGCCGGAATAGATCCGGCCCGGCGGAGACGACGAGACGCGTTGTTACCGAAAACATCGCGTTTCTGCACCGCAATTTTGTGACTTTCGTTGCTCATTAATTCCCTTTCTTTAAATGGTTTTTTTCAGCAGAAGTCTTTTGCTTTTATTAACTTATTATCAAATTTATATCATTTTTTGATATAAAAGAGCGAAGAAACAGATTTGCCGGAGTGGATGCGGCGGATCGCTTCACCCAGCAGCGGAGCAATGCTCACGACTTTGATGCGGCCATTCATAGTGTTGTCGATCGGCACGGCATCGGTGGTGATAAGCTGCTCGATTTCCGGAGTATCTTCCAGTTTTTTGCGTCCGGTATCGTTGAGCAGGCAGTGGGAAACTGCGGCATAGACTTTGGCAGCGCCGTTGGCTTTGAGGATTTTGGCGGCGGCACACAAAGTTCCGGCGGTACTGGTAAGGTCATCGGTAATAACACAGATACGATCCTTGACATCACCGACCAGATGGCTGGAAGCCTCGTGCTCGGCATCGATACGGCGTTTGGTCACCACGGCAAAACCGGCGGCAAGCATATCGCTGTACATCATCGCCATTTTGGCACTGCCGGAATCCGGAGCAACGACAACGCCGTTGTCACCGATAAGTTCTTTGAGATGCGGCACCAGCACCGGACGGCAGTAGAGGTGATCCACCGGAATATCAAAAAACGCCTGGATCTGCTGGGCGTGGAGATCGACAGTCAGAATACGGTCGGCACCGGCTACAGTAAGCAAATTGGCGACCAGTTTGGAAGTGATCGGAACTCTGGGACGGTCTTTGCGGTCCTGACGGGCATAGCCGTAGTAGGGCAGTACAGCGGTGATCCTGGCGGCACTGGCACGGCGGGCGGCATCGATCATAATGAGCAATTCCATCAGATAATCGTTAGGCTCGTTGCAGGTGGGCTGGATGAGAAAGACATCAGCACGGCGGACGTTTTCTTCGAACTGCACAAATATTTCGCCGTCGGGAAAATGAGTGATATTGACTTTGCCAAGATCTTCATCGAGATAATTGGCGATCGCTTTTGACAGTTCCGGGTGCGAAGTACCCGAATAAATACGGATGTGTTTGGCTTCTTCCATTTTCTCTCCCTTGCCAGCGTAAATTGCGTTACTGCATATTATTTCAGGCACGCCGACAGGTACAGCCCGCACAAAGCAGAGAGTTTTTTTGCAAGCACAAAAACAGCATCTCTGCGGCAGGCGGAAACCTCACGGCGCAGCGGCAAAAAACCGCATTCGATACTTTATTCCAAAGCATCAAGGCTCCCTGAAAGCCGATAAACTGTATATAATATAGCCTGCAAAGTGCTGTTTGTCAAGTTTTTTCACTTTGCAGGCAAATCCGGAACAGACGGTTTTTCCGGCAAATTATTCTTTACCGATCCAATCCGGATCATTCAGACGGCGTTTTTTCATTCCCTGCCGGTAAGCTCCGGCGACAGCTGCCAGCGCCACTGCGGCTCCGATATAACAGGAGATTTCCAAATCGATCCCCAGTCCCGCCGGTCCCTTGCGTTCTGCCGAAGTCCAGCAGATAAAGCAGGTGACGATAAAAGTCATAAAAAGAGCCGGTACCACCGTGATCACCGCCGGTTTTTTGAGAGAAACAAGATAAATCGTACAACTGCAAAGAGTTACCGCCGACAATACCTGATTGCCCCAGGCGAAATAATTCCACAATTTGCGGAATGCATCGGCATCGGTATTTGACCAGTAAAGCAAAAACATCACCGCTGCGATCACCGGAATGCACAAAACCATTCTCTGCATAATTTTGACCTGACTGACGTGAAACATTTCAGCCAGAGACAAACGCAGACTGCGCATAGCGGTATCACCGCTGGTGATCGCCAGTACGACCACACTGATCAAAGTAACTCCGCCCACCCACGAGCCGAGAAAATGATCTGTGACCCGGGTCAGCACCACAGTGGGGTCCTGCTGCATATATTTCGGGAAAAGGTTGTAAATGGCAAGTCCGGCACCTGCCCAGATCATAGCGATGATGCCTTCCAGCACCATCATACCGTAAAAAGCCGGACGGGCGAGATATTCACTTTTGAGGGTCCTTGCCACGATGGGGATCTGGGTGGCGTGAAATCCCGAAATGATCCCGCAGGCGATAGTAACAAACAACAGCGGTATCACCGGATGATCGTTGGCGGCGGTAAATTTTGCCGCTTTGAATGCTTCGCTTTCCTGCAATAAAGCGGGATCGCCGCAGGCTTCCATAATAAGTTTGATGAATATCGCGACACTGCCGAGGATGAGGATCGCCCCGAAAACCGGATAAAATCTGCCGATGATCTTGTCGATGGGAAAAAAGGTGGCGGCGATGTAATAGAGGAATATCAGCACCACTGCCAGCCAGAAAATCGGATTTTCAGGGAAAAATCCCTTGTCGATGATACTGGCGGGAACATTGACGAATACCGCCACGACCAGCAGGAGCAGGAAACAGGTGAATGCGGAAAATATTCCGTAAACGATCCTGCCGCAGGTACGGCGGACTATTTCCGTCAGATTGGCACCGCCGCACCGGATGGATATCATACCGGAAACCAAATCGTGTACGGCTCCGCCGATCAGATTGCCGACAGGGATTATCCAGAAAACGATCGTGCCGAATCTTATTCCGAGGATCACACCGATAACGGGACCGATACCGGCAATATTGAGCAGTTGGATAAGCATTGCTTTCCACCCCGGCAATACCATAAAATCCACGCCGTCGTATTTGGCGACGGCAGGAGTTTCCCGGTCATCCGGCGCAAGGACTTTTTCTACAAATTTACCGTAGGTAAAATAACCTGCGATCAACAGACATATTCCACCGACAAAACTCAACATTTTTTCTGCTCCTTGCAATACTTTAATTCCGGCCGCTGCCGGGAGTGAAATCGCTCCATTTGTTTTCCCGGTCGTTTCCGGCAGTGAGGATCTCTATTTTCTGCTCAAGTTTGTCCAGCTGGCCGCGGCAGAGCGTTGCCAGCTGACTGCCTTTTTCATAACACGAAATCAGTTTATCCAGCGGCAGTTTGCCGTTTTCCATTTCCCGGACGATGGCTTCCAGCTGTGCCACCGCCTCCTCAAAGGTGAGGGTGTTTTCAGCCGGTTCGCTCATTACATCCACCTTTCAAGCAGCTCTTTTTTGGTGAAACTGGAAAAATAAGCCGGCGGAATATCCAAAATGGTGAATGCACCGCTTTTCTTTTCCTGTGCCAGACGGTAAGCGGCACGGGCGTGAGCAACCAGGACATTGGCAGTGGCTTCCGGATTACTGCCCCAGGCACAGCGGTACTCTGCAAGGGCGGGATTGCCTGCGCCGGTAACTCCGGCAGTGATCACCAGACCGTCGTGGGGGAAACCCTGACAGATTTCTGCAAGTTCCTCTTTGGTAACAAAATTGATACTGGTTTCGTAGGGGGCGAAATATCCGGGCATATCGACGATTTCCTGTGCGACTTTTTCCGGATCGGCGCCCTCTTCAAGAACGACGAAGCACTCTCTTGTGTGCATATCCCCCGGCTCAAAAGCGGGGTTTTCCCCCCGGCGGACTCTTTCCACTGCTTCAGGTATGGCGTGGGTGTATTGTCTGGCATCCGCCACTCCCGGTATGGTACGCAGGGCATCGCTGTGCCCCATACTCAAACCGCCGGCATCGCCCAGACCGTAGAAGCCGTAAGCCCGGCTGCCGGGCAGGAAGGCACTGCCGAGGACTCTTTCCAGCGAAAAAATACCGGGGTCCCAGCCGGTGGAAATGATCGCCACTTTGCCGGATCTCTTTGCCGCTTCATCCATAACGCTGTAATATTCTGGAATGCGGCTGTGATTATCAAAACTGTCCACCGTGTTGACAAAAGAGCAGAATTCCGGCCCCTGTTTGGGCAGATCGTCTTTGGAACCGCCGCACAAAATTGCCACATCCGGCTGCAAAGCACTCTGCCACGCCGCCATATCGCTCACCGGCATCACCGGCACACAATCGACCTCTTTTTTCACCCGGTCAGGAGTACGGCTGACGATACCGCACAATTCCATATCCGGCTGATTTTTCAGCGAAGCCATCACTCCGCGTCCGACATTGCCGTAACCGACAATCATCACTTTGATTTTGTTCATTTTTCACATCTCTTTATAATTTACAACCCGGGTATCGGGTCGGGATCATTTTCGATATACTGTCCCTGTCCGGAACGGGATGAACCGGTGAAGCGTTCCCGGAGCAGGTCATAAGTTATCATTTCGCATTTCTGCAATTTGCCTTCACCCCTGATGCGGCACATTTTCTGCGGCAAAGCAGTAATGATAAAGCGTTTATCAGCAACGACATATATGCCGTTGTCGCCCTCTGCGCGCACCAGTTTGCCGTCACTTTGACGACTGGTCACAGCAACATTGTCATTGCAGACGATTTTTTCCAGTTCACTGCCGCTGTTGATGACCACCCGGCTGGGGGCGAAACTCTCGGTATCGGTAATGGCAAACGGATCGGCATCGATGTCGTCAACTTCCTGTGCGGCGGCGACAGCCTGCGGCTGAACTTTTTTGCCGTAAAGATACATATGATTGCAGTCAAGTTTCGTGGCTTCGTCTCTGACTGTAACTTTGCCGTGAAGTTCGGTGAAGTTCCGGTCGATGTCGGTGATACTGCGGTCGGCGGTAAAAGTGCGTCCGCTGCGGCCGCTGCCGCCCAATGCTCCGAACATGGCAGAAGATGAAGTATCATTGGTAGTACCGCGGACATTGCCTTCGCAGATGATTTTCTGCATTTTTGACGAACCGGAATGCATCATACCGCCGCTTTTTGCCTCGCCCTGTACCGCCGGGCGGAAAATTATAGTCATACGGTCGGTATCAAGTGCGGATCGGGTATCTTTCATATGCACATTGCCGACAGCGACGGCAGTTTTAAGTTTTTTGCCGCTTCCGGCGCCGATGACTCTTTCATCTTTACCGGCACCGGTGCTGTCGAGATAGAGTTCCAGACGGTCGCAATCAAGTATCCCGCTCTGATCTTTGAGGTTGACTTTGCCGGTAAACACCGCCAGATCGCGGTCTTCAAAGAATTCTGCCTTGTCGGCAGTGAGGGTGCTTTCCACCCTGCCGGTGGCAGGATCCACAGAAACGATCCGGACTCTGCCGCCGCTGCACAAAACCCGTTTTATTTCCTCTTTGCCGGTTTTGGCATTGCGGACGATAAACACCTGCATTTCGCGGCAGTCCAGACGGCTGTCGCCGTTATCCATTCTGACGTTGCCGTTGAGGTCTATACGCTGATCTTTTTTGCTGTAGATACCGGTGTCGGCATCGAGGGAAAAATCACTTTTATTGCGATCGAGCAATGTGACTTTTTCGGGGAAAATGACCTTTTCCAATTCTCTGCCCCCCGTACTGCCGGGAGCGAGGACTGCCGTATTTTTTTCTCCGGAACCACCGGAAAGGAAAAAATTCATCTGCGGTCCCAACAGCAAAGTTGCCTCGTCCTGAAGCCGGACGTTGCCTTTGAGCCAGCCGGAATTCTGTGCCAGATCAAAAAATCCGCGGTCTGAATCCATCGAGCGTTTGCCGGAATTCGCCACGCCGCGGCACTTGCCGTCGATCAGGATATGCTGTTGATTACGCAAATAACGGATGCTTTCGCCGGAAACTTCTTCGCCGTTGCGGGAGACGATTTTCGGTACTCTGCCCTCATCACAGCTGAGGGTGACTTTGCCGCTGGCAAGATCGTAAAGCAGATGGTCGGAATATATTTTCTGACCACCGGCATCGCTCATCACCACTTCACCGTCGGCAAGCAGGGTCCGGATACCGCCGCCGAGATCGCTGTTTTCCGGAGCAGAGCCGGATGATTTATCTGCGGCGCTGTCGTGAAAGACGGTCAATCTTTCGCTGATCAGCCGGGTATCGTTTTCTTTGACATCGACGTTGCCGATGAGCATGATCTGTTTTTTACTGCTGTCGATGAGCAGAGAATCGCCCAGAGCAGTGATATATTCGTATTTTTCCGGCATTTTGCCGCCGGAAATGATTTTGCCGGGATCGGCGGAAGATTTACGCATTACGATATCTATATCGGAATTGACCCGGATGGTATGCTGTTTGAAATCGGCTTCAAAGCCGATACCATTCAAGTCGATGGCAGGCGAACGGAAATAGACTCTTTCGTTGCCGGAAGCCTTATCGCTGTCCTGATCGACTTCGCCTTTGACGGAAGTCATAACTCCGTCACTGTAAGCCATTCGGGTACGCCAGAAATCCAGTATTTCTGCCAGATCTGCCCCCAGTGCATAGGGTTTGGTACTCCAGGCGTCACTGATTTCGTCGATATCGGCACCTTTGCGGATAAGTTCCAGCACCACATTGTCGCCGTGGATGACTTTGCCGCTGCGGAATCCGGAGTCGGTAAAAATCATCATTTGCAGATTTCCCCGCTGATAGACCGGTATTTTGGCATTGCCGAAACGCAGACCTTTGAGGCTGTCTATGCCCTCTTTTGCCATCAGCGGCGACACCAGTATAAAAGCAAGTAAAATCTTGAATATCAACATTTTATCTCCGATATCTTTCTATAACTTCGTCCAGTTTTCCCTGGGCGATAAGAAGTTTGCGGATAACTTCTGCGACAGCACCGTGCCCGCCGGGGGCGGCGGTTCTGAAATCCGCCACTTCATCCAGTTCCGGCACAGCATCTGCGACAGCCACAGCGATACCGCAGCGCCGCATCACCGGCATATCCACCAGATCATCACCGATATAAAGACATTCTGACGGTGACAACTGGTACTCGGCGAGGATCTCCTCAAAACCGGCAAGTTTATCTTTGACATCCTCTTTGCAGAAATCGACTTCGAGTTCACTGGCACGCACTTTGTTTGCCAGACTTGACCTGCCGGAAAGGAATCCGGTTTTCAACCCTGCCCGCTGGGCGAGTTTCAGCCAGTGGCCGTCGCGGTAATGAAAAAATTTGATAAATTCAGGGGCACCGTATCCCACCCGGCAATCGGTCAGAACGCCGTCGATATCGGTGATTATCATCTTTATTCCGGCAAATTTTTCAGGCGATATCATGGATCTGTTTAACCTTTGTGATTACTTCTTTTGCTGTGGCGAAATCGAGAGAATTTGGCCCGTCGGAAAGAGCATTGGCAGGATCGGGATGTACTTCGCAAAAGAGGACATCGATACCGATTGCCGCCGCCGCCCGCGAAAGCGGATAAACAAATTCCCGTCTGCCGCCGGAAGCATTGCCCATACCGCCCGGCAGCTGTACTGAATGAGTGGCATCAAAGACTACCGGCACGCCCATTTCACGCATAGTGACCAGACTCCGCATATCGACCACCAGATTGTGGTAACCGAAAGAAGTGCCTCTTTCGGTAAGCATTACCTGATCATTTCCGGTGGAACGGACTTTTTCGAGAGCGCCCGCCATATCTTCCGGAGCCATAAATTGACCTTTTTTGATATTGACCGGTTTGCCGCTTTTACCTGCGGCGACCAGCAGATCGGTCTGGCGGCAGAGAAATGCCGGTATCTGCAACAGATCGACGATTTCCGCAACTTTGGCGACTTCACTGCTTTCGTGGACATCGGTAATGACAGGTACGTTGAATTTTTCCTTTACTTCTGCCAGCATTTGCAGACCGGCATCGATCCCCGGTCCCCGGCGGGAAGCACCGCTGGTACGGTTGGCTTTGTCGTAAGAAGCCTTGAAAATATAATTGATATCCAGTTCGCGGCAGAGTCCGGTAAGAAATTCCGCAGTTTGCAGACAGATTTCCCGGCTTTCTGCCATACACGGTCCGGCGATCAGCGTCAATTTGCCGCCACCGATAGTAAAATCAGCGACATTCACTTTATTCATTTGGCGATAGACTCCATCAGTTTTGCTTCTGCTCTGGCGATATCAGCGGGGGTATCCACGCCGATGCTTTCCAGGTCAGAAAAGATTACTTTGATCGAAATACCGTTTTCCAGAGCCCGGAGCTGTTCGAGTTTTTCGGAATTTTCCAGTATTCCGGCGGGAAGTTTCACAAATCTATCCAGCACATCCCGGCGATAGGCATAAATCCCCCAGTGGAGATAGACCGGAGCCGCGACTCCGCCCTGACGGACAAAAGGTATTTCCGCCCGGCTGAAATACAGTGCCCTGCCGTCAACTCCGGTAACGACTTTGACATTGTCGGCAGTAAGACCGCCGCGTTCAGCAGGAACTGCCACAGTGGCCATTTCCCAGTCGGCATTTTCCATTTCGTGGATCAACCGGTCGATGACACTGCTCGGCATCAATGGTTCATCGCCCTGCACATTGATAACGATATCGGCACCTATACCGCTTTTGGCGACGGCTTCGGCGATACGGTCAGTGCCGGAGGGATGATCTTCTCTTGTCATCACAGCGACTCCGCCGAAAGCGGTAACAGCATCGGCGATACGCTGATCGTCAGTGGCGATCAGGACGTGGTCAGCACAGGAAGCGACGGCTTTTTCCCAGACGTGCCGGATCATCGGCTTGCCGGCGATCACCGCCAGCGGTTTGCCCGGGAAACGACTGCTCGCATAGCGGGCGGGGATAACAATAACACTTTTCTTTTTCATTATCGAATCTGCTCCAATTCTGCAATAAGTTCCTGATAAGATATCGCCACTGTGCCGAGTTTGCCGACGACGACGCCGGCGGCGGCATTGGCTGTTTTGGCCGCTTGTGCCGGTGAAGCACCGGAAACCAGAGCCATAGTATAAGCCGCAATCACAGTATCCCCGGCACCGGAAACATCAAAAACCTCTCTTGCCCGGGTGGGAATGATCTGCATTTTGCCGTTGCTTTCAAAAAGAGCCATCCCCTGCGAAGCAAGTGAAATGATCAACTGCTCCGGCTGCCACTCCTGCATCAATGTTTCAGCGACCAGGGCGAGGGCACGGTCGTCAGCGGGATCACTGCAAGTATATTCCGGCGTGACATTTGCCATAGCAAACGCCTCTTGGCGGTTGGGCTTCATAACGGTAAGTCCTCTGACCGGCAGGAAACTGCCCGGTTTGGGATCGAGGGCGGTGATGATTCCGGCATCGGCGGCGGCGGATGCGATCTCTGAAACCAGTTCTGCAGAGAGCATTCCTTTGGCATAATCATCAAAAATGACTGCATCCAGTTCTCCGGCGGCGATCATCTGCATCAGCGGAGCGGCGATTTTTCCGGCGACGGAATTTTCGATCCTGCCAGTGTCTTCCACATCCACCCGCAACAACTGCTGGTTGCCGGAAACAATACGCTGTTTCTCTGTGGTGCGGCGGTCGATATCCACGATAAAACGATCGGATATGCCTCTTTCGCCGAGTTTTTTCCTGATTTCCGCCCCGGCGGCATCTTTTCCCACTGCTCCGAAAGCAAAAACCTTGCCTCCCAGAGCCGCAATATTGCTCATCACATTGCCTGCTCCGCCCGGAGATGAGGTACGGCGGGAAATACTGACCACCGGCACTGGGGCTTCGGGAGAAATACGGTCAACTCTGCCCCACTGGTAAACATCCAGCATAACATCGCCGATGACCGCGATCCGGCAGTTGGCGAAATTTCCGGCAATGGCGGCAAGTTCATTTTTTGACATCGGCACCACCTTTTTTTGCGGGGATGAGGGAATCCACATATTTTACAGTGTTGATCTGATTGCTTTTGACCAGACCTCCGCGGCGGGCAACCAGCCAGGCATTGCGTGAAGTACGCTGTACCACATTGAGCAGTTCTTTTATTTCATCGGTGGTCAGATTATCGGATTCGTTTCGCAGATAATCTGCCAGCAAATTGGTATTCCACCGCAGGATTTTAAGTTCAGCGGCGACGGATTCACTGCGGGGTTTCATGTTATTCATCATATTGCGGAGACTGTCAAAGCGATCCAGCAACTGCAATCTCAAAACCTGATGTGCCATAGTGTTTTCCCGGTGGAGATACCACGGGATACTGACTGCGAGAAAAACTTCCAGCAGCAGTATCAGCACAAAAGAAGCTTTGGCGGCGGCGGCGATATAATCGCATTTGAATTCCGCCGACAGGATCATATTCTTTTTTCCTTTTGCAAAAGCCATAATCTTATTCCCAATCAAGGATATCCCAGTTGTTTTCCACTGCTTTCTGCCGCAAAGAGGCTGACGGATTTACCGCAAAAGCCCTGCCGCAGGCACTCAACAGCGGCAGGTCGTTGATACTGTCGCCGTATGCTCTTGCTCCGGAAAAGGTGGTGCTTTTTTTCCGGATAAGTTTCTCTGCCAGCACTACTTTATTTTCTCCGCAGGGGTAGATCCCGGCGGGTGATCCGGTGATCACGCCGTTGCGGATCTCCATCTCCGCCCCGCAGAAATCATCCACCTTGAAATATTCCGCCACCGGAGCGGCAAGCACCGATGCGGTGGATGTGAGCAAAAAGGTGAAATATCCTGCTTTTTTGACCTCCTGCACTTCCTGCAAGGCTTTGGCACGGCAGTGCGGCAGTATCATTTTTTCAAAGTGGCGGCGGGCAAGCGAAGCCGCTTCATCCGGAGTCAGTCCGCGGAATTCCTGCCATTGAAAGCGGAGAAACTCATTCATATCCAGACATCCGGCATCATAATCCGCCATAAACTTATCCGCAGTTTCCAAAGCCGAAGCGGGAGCAAGTTTCTCTGCGACGGCAAAACTTTTCCAAGTCATATCGCAATCGACACCGATCAGGGTGTGATCCATATCAAAAATTGCGACTTCCGCCATTTTTCCGCCTCTATAAATATAATAAAACTATCGTACAGACATACTTTGGAAATAATATATATCTTCTTTCGTCAGATTTCCAGTTTTGAGTGAAAAAATTTGCGGAACGGCAAAGTCTAAAGGGGTAAGACTATTCCGGAAAGTGGGCTCCGGTGCCGTTCCGCCGGGTGTGGGGCAGACCAAAGCTCCCTGCGGACACTCCTCCCTGCCCGCAGGAAGCGGTGAAGCAAAGATCGCTCTCTGTTTCACTTAATATATTCGCAGGAAAATGAGTTTTTTACGCAAAATTTTGATATTTTTTCATTTTTTTTTAGTTTTTAAAAAAAATTATTTGATTTACACATCTAAAGATTTATATGTGATTTATGCTTTATTCTATATTTATTTTTCAAATATATAAAGGAGATGAAAATGACTTTTTCCACGCATCGGAGCATAATTAACGGCAATAGTTTTAAAGACGAATTGGCCTGCGGGGATTTTTACCGGACTTATGCACCGCTGATCCGTATGTACGGCAGAGAATGCGGCATAAGGGAAGATGATCTTGATGATCTGGTACAGTCAGTTACGATCGGATTTTGCCGGGATGGTTTTCACTACGATCCCGGCAAGGGGCATTTCCGCACGCTGCTGCGCCGGGTGATAAAGAGCAAAGCGTACGATATCCTGCGGGAAAAATACCGGCAGCGGCACTTGGAAGAAAAACTTCCGGTGCAGGATGAAAGCGTGAGCGATGAAAGATTCGACCGGGAATACGTCAAAACCGTGCTGGCAGAGGCGGCAATGCAGTTGAAACACACGATACCGCCGATGCACTACCAGATATTCACTGCATTTTTTCACGGCAGAGGCCATATCGGAGAGACGGCGGAAAACTACCATATTTCGCCGTCGTCAGTCTATTCGATCGTGACCCGGACCAAAGAGAAATATTTTCGCATTGTGCGGGAAATTTCCCACATGAAAAATTTTTGAGTCTTATTTGCGGGAAAAACGATTTTCCGTGCCGTTGAGCAGACGCACGATATTGCCGCGGTGGCGGATGATCGCCAACACGCCGAGCAGAGTGCTGAAAACTGCCGCAACGATACTGCGGGAAATTTCCGGTCCGATCTCAAAAATCTGCGACACCCACGCTCCGGAAACCAAAGCCAGTGCGGCGGCAATGCTCGCAAGTGAAACATAGCGGCTGATGAAAAAGACCGCCACCCAGACGAGGATGGCAAACAGAACCGCCCAGGGAGTCACTGCCAGCAGAGCCCCGGCGGCAGTGGAAACCCCTTTACCGCCTTTGAATCCCAGATACACCGGAAACATATGCCCGCATACGGCGGCGGCGGCAACTGCCAGCACCACCCACGGTTGAGAGCAGAATATCCCCGATGCGGCAAGCGTCGGCAGGAAACCTTTGAAAAAGTCACAGGCGAAACAGAGTCTGCCCTGCAATTTACCGACCGATCTGGTCACATTGGTCGCTCCGATGTTGCAGGAACCGACCTTGCGGATATCCACTCCGTTGTATTTGCCGATGAGAAAACCGAAAGGTATCGAGCCGATGAGATATGCAGCCAAAAGAGCCGCTGCAATGCAAATCACAGACATAGTCTATTCTCCTTTTGCGATCGGGATGATCAATCGAGTTCCGCTTGCAGTGCGGCATCGGCCGCCAGCACATCGGCAGTCTGCTTTTTGCGGAAAGCCTGAAGTTTCTCCGCCAGTGCGGCATCTTTGAGTGCCAGAATGGAAACGGCATAAAGGGCGGCGTTTTTGCCTCCGGATTTACCGGCGGTGACAGTTGCGACCGGGATCCCCGGCGGCATCTGCACAGTGGCAAGCAGAGAATCAAGCCCGTTAAAAGGAGCAGACGGCACCGGAATACCGATCACCGGCAAAGTAGTGTGAGCCGCCATAACACCGGCGAGGTGGGCGGCCATACCGGCGGCACAGATGATAACTTCGATACCGGATGCGGCAGCGTTGCGGGAAAAATCTGCCGCTTCATCGGGAGTGCGGTGGGCGGAAAGAACTCTGGCGGTATATTTCACCCCGAATTCTTTGAGTACGTCAAAAGCACCTTTGACGATTTCCAGATCGCTTTTGCTGCCGAGGATAACTGCTACACTCATTTCAAATCTCCTTTTGTCGTTTTCAATAGGGGAACCTGGTAAATTTCACACCGTAAAGAGCAAGTCCGGTCAGGATCATACCGGCAAATGTGCCGAAAATTTCCGGAATGCCCAGTCTGGCACAGACGATTTTCTCTGCGGTAAAGATAAAAAAGCAGTAAATGGTCACCCAGAGGATCGCTTTGCGTTTGGCAAAAGTGGCGATTTTGATAGTCGTCACCAAGCCTGCGGCAAAGAATATCATACACAAATAGGTCATTGCTGCATCTCCTGCCGGTCTCTGGAATGCTGACGACGGCGCTCCAATTCAGAGAGCAGCATTTTGCGGAGCCGGATATTTACCGGAGTGATTTCCACCAGTTCATCATCGTTGATGTATTCCAGAGCCTGTTCCAGCGACATTTTGCGGGCGGGAGCGATTTTCATATTGCGGTCACTGCCGGCGGCACGCATATTGGTAAGCTGTTTGGCTTTTTGGACATTGACCACAAGGTCGCCCTCTTTGCAGTGTTCGCCGACGATCATACCTTCGTAACACTCCACACCGGGCTCGATGAAAAATTCACCCCGCTGCTGCAATCCGTCGATGGCAAAAGGTATGGATTTGCCCCCTGCCATACTGATCATCACCCCGTTCTGGCGTGACGGGATCACCCCTTTGACCGGCTCATAATGGTCGTACACGCTGGAAACGATCGCTTCGCCGCAGCTGGCGGTCAGGGCTCTGCTGCGCAGACCGATCAACCCCCGGGTGGGGATGAAAAATTCCACCAGCTGGCGGTTGCCGCGGGATTCCATCTGAAAAAGTTCTCCCCGGCGGAGACCGGCAAGTTCAATGATTTTACCGGCATATTCATCGGGGACGTCGATGGAAAGTCTCTCCACCGGTTCCTGTTTCACTCCGTCGATGACTTTGGTGATCACCTGCGGTTTGGCGACGGCAAGTTCATATCCCTCGCGGCGCATGGTTTCGATGAGGACGGCAAGATGCAGTACGCCGCGCCCCGAAACTTTGAAAGCATCTCCGCTGGGGAGGTCTTCCACCCGCAGAGCCACATCTCTCTCGGTTTCGCGGTAGAGCCGTTCACGCAAATGGCGGCTGCTGACGAACTTGCCCTCTTTGCCGTAAAACGGCGAATCGTTGATACGGAAAGTCATTGAAATCGTCGGTTCGTCAATGGCGATCTCGGGCATTTTTTCCTGACAGTCGGTATGACAGATGGTGTCGGAAATATCAATGTCGGAAATACCGACGATGGCACAGAGGTCGCCGCACTGTACGGTGTCGGTCTCTTTTCTGCCCAGGCCTTCAAAAGTGAAAAGCTGTTTCAGCTGTACGGGGGCGGTGGAGCCGTCCCGCTTGATAATGACCAGCGGAGTGGAAGTATTCAGTTCGCCGCGGTAAACTCTGCCGATACCGATCCTGCCGACAAAATTGGAATAATCCAAAGTGGCGACCTGTGCCTTGACCGGACCCTCATTCATCTGCGGAGCCGGAACGTATTCGAGGATGGCATCCAGCAACGGCGAAAGGTCTTTTTTCTCATCATCAAGACTGCGTACCGCCCAGCCGTCTCTGCCGCTGGCATAGAGCGTGGGGAAATCCAACTGCTCATCATTGGCGTTGAGTTCGCAGAAAAGGTCAAAAACCTTGTTGTGTACGGCGTCCGGACGGGCATCGGGTTTGTCGATTTTGTTAATGACCACCACCGGACGCAAACCGAGGCGCAGGGCTTTATCCAGTACGAAACGGGTCTGCGGCATCGGGCCTTCGGCGGAATCCACCAGCAGCAGCACGCCGTCGGCAAGTTTCAGGACTCTTTCCACCTGGCCGCCGAAATCGCTGTGTCCCGGGGTGTCGATGACATTGATCTTGACCCCTTTGTGTTCAACGCTGATATTTTTGGAAAGGATCGTGATGCCTCTTTCTCTTTCCAGATCGTTGTTGTCGAGAAAGCAGGTGGCGACTTCTTCGTTTTCACGGAAAAGTCTTGACTGCCGCATTATCTGATCGACCAATGTGGTTTTGCCGTGGTCGACGTGAGCGATGATCGCAATATTTCTTATTTCACGCATAAACAGTTATCCGTTTTCAATATACTGAATTTCCTAATCTGTATAATATAGCACAAAAAAGTGTTTGCTTCAACTCCGTTGCGGTGTTATATTATATCAAACATATTGAAACACCTTGATTCAGGAGAAAAATTCTTATGGCTTACGACAAAATCATCATTCCCGGCGGCGACCGTATCGCTATCAATCCGGATGGTTCCATTGTTTCCGGAGATCGTCCGATCGTTGGTTTCATCGAGGGGGACGGAGTCGGTCCCGATATCACTGCCGCCTCTATGCACATCTGGAACAGCGCCGTCAAAAAAGCCTACAACGGCAAAAAAGAAATCGCCTGGATGGAAATGTATGCCGGCGAAAAAGCCAATGCCGTTTACGGCAGTCCGGTCTGGCTGCCGGATGAAACTGTCGAAGCCATCAGCGAATATCTGGTCGCCATCAAAGGACCGCTCACCACTCCCGTCGGCGGAGGCATCCGCTCCATCAACGTGGCACTGCGTCAGAAACTTGACCTCTACGCCTGTGTCCGTCCGGTGCGTTATTTCCGCGGAGTGCCCAGCCCGGTGAAACATCCCGAACTGACCGATATGGTGGTTTTCCGCGAAAACACCGAAGACATCTACGCCGGTATCGAATGGATGTCCGGCAGTGATGAAGCCAGAAAAGTGGTGGATTTCCTGCAAAACGAAATGAAAGTCACCAAGATCCGCTTCCCCGAAACTTCCAGCATCGGTGTCAAACCGGTTTCCGAAGAAGGCAGTAAACGCCTGATCCGTGCCGCGCTGGACTACGCCATTGCCAATAAACGCAAAAGCGTCACCCTTGTCCACAAGGGCAATATCATGAAATTCACCGAAGGCGGTTTCAAAAACTGGGGCTATGAACTTGTCCGCAATGAATATGCCGGCAGAGCCATCGCCTGGGATGAGTGCAACGGGGTTGCTCCTGACGGTCAGGTGCTGGTCAAAGACTGCATCTGCGATGCCTTTTTGCAGCAGATTTTGACCCGTCCGGCGGAATACGATGTGATCGCCACGCTCAATCTCAACGGAGATTATGTTTCAGATGCGCTTGCCGCCTGCGTCGGCGGTATCGGTATCGCTCCGGGAGCGAATATCAACTACACCACCGGCCACGCACTCTTTGAAGCCACTCACGGCACCGCCCCGAAATATACCAATATGGACAAGGTAAACCCCTGTTCGCTGGCACTTTCGGGCGAAATGTTGCTGCGTCATTTGGGATGGCACGAAGCCGCTGATCTGGTGATTTCCGGTATTGAAAAAGCGATTTCCGACGGTCAGATGACTTACGACCTTGCCCGTCTTGCCGAAGGAGCTACAGAATTGAGCTGCTCTGCGTTTGCCCGGGCAGTTACCGACCGGATGTAAAAATCCGGAGCAGTGTTTTCACTGCGGCTCCGGCGACGGCACATCCGAATGCCCCGACGACCGGAGAAATAGAAGCCAGCACACCCCGTCCTTTTTCCGGACGGGGTTGATTTTTTTCGATGGAGTAAACTGCCAATATTCCGGAAGTGATATTTTTTTCTTTCAAAGCCCGCCGCAATGCCTTGGCAAGCGGGCAGTTGGTGGTATCGGCGATATCGGCACAACGGACGGCTGTCGGATCGAGTCTGCCCGCCGCCCCCATACTGGAAACGATCGGGATACCGGCAGAAACACAGGCGGCGGCAAGGGCGGTTTTTGCCGGGATGTCATCAATGCAATCGACCACCAGATCAAATCCCTGTACCAGATCTGCCGCCGATTCCGGGGTGATGAATTCATTTACAGCGTTAAAATCCCCGCCGGGAAAAATTTCCGCCGCCCGGCGGCACATCACATCCGCCTTGAATTCCCCCACCGTGGAAGCAAGTGCCACCAGTTGTCGGTTGCAGTTGGAAAGTTCAACTTTATCTCCGTCGCAAAAAGTTATCCTGCCCACTCCGCAGCGTACCAGACATTCGGCGGCGAAACCGCCGACACCTCCGATACCGGCGACAAGTATATTGGCACTGTGCAAAAAACTGACGGCTTCGTTGCCGATAAGTCCGGCGGTGCGGCTGGTCATTTCGTTTTCCATAATATCCTCAAACAAATTTCACTACGACGATTTCCCGGCGGCAGTTGAAACGGATGGGGTATTTCCCTTCGCTGATCCCGGCGGAAACAAACAAACGGCAGTTATTTGCCCGGTGGCGATACAATCCGTAATCCATACCGTAATATCCGGTGTGCAGAAATGCTCCGGCACCCGGTATCCTGATCTGCCCGCCGTGGGTATGCCCCGTCAGGACAAGCTGATATTTGCCGGAGTGGTGAAAATCCTGTGCCGCAAAAAATGATCCGGTGCGGTGTGCCAGCACGATGTTTACACTGTTTTCTGCCGGGGCAGGCAGTTGCGGCAGATCATCCCCAGTAAAACGGCAGCTCAATCCGGCGACGTGGATGATGCCGCCGTCAAAAGTTTCATTGATCAGATAATCAAAACCGCCCCGCCGGTAAATATCCCGCCATTTTTCCTCACTTATCCAGGTTTTGCCCTCCTCCCAGTTGCCCGGTACGGCGATCGCCGCAGGAGCAAGCGAAGAAAATTTTTGCAATACATCAGGCAGTTGATCCAAAGTGGCGGCATCGCCGCAGCCGTCGCCGCCGAAAAAAATATAATCGGCTTTTTCCCGGCGGATAAATGCGACTGCCTGATCCAGCAGTTTTCTCTGGTCACACCTGTCCTGCCAGTGCAGATCGCTGACAAAAACGGCTTTTTTGCCGGCCGCTTCCGGAGTGCCCCGGATTTCCAGCACCACTTTTTTCAGAGGGGAAAAAAGGGGTGCAAAAGAGTGTATGCCGCTTTTTTCGCGGCAGAAAGCTCCTGCTCTTTCCGGATGCAGGACAACACTCTGTTGCGGTTTATTTCTCAATCGTCAAGCTCGGCTGCCAATTCAGCGGGGATATTCCGGACGGCTTTGATGGTAACGGTTTTTTCGCCGACCTTGACGCTTTCGCCGACTTTGCGGTTGAGCAGTGCGCCGCCGAGGCGGGTGCGGTACGACAGCATCTTGCGTTCGGGGTCGCCGTCCCAGGCACCGAGCAGATAGAAACTCTCGGAGGTGCCGTCGGAGTATGCGACATCGACTTCAGAACCGATCACCGCGTATTCAGAAACTTCCACATCTTTCATAATGACGGGTTGGATCATCGCCAGATCTCTCTCCAATTCAGACCGGCGGCGGGAAAGGTGATTACGCCGTTCTTTGGCGGCATCGAATTCAGAATTTTCCCTGAAATCCCCGTGGGCGCGAGCAACTTTGAGAGCTTCGCGGTTTTCGGGGATCTGATTGTTGACGATATCTTCCAGTTCGCTGATGAGCTGCCGGTGCGATTTACTGCTGGTGAAAAACGGTTCGTTTCCGGCGGGAGCCTTAACAGCGTTGTTTTTGTTGCCGATACCGGCATTGAGGATCTGTTTGGCGGCGCCGCCTTCCAGGCACTCCTGCAGCACGGGGGAGACCCTGGAGAGTTTGACCAGCAGACTCTGACGCTCGGTGGGACTCAAAAAGAGTGCGCCGCAGAGGGTGGCGGTAAAAAGTCCCGGATTGTCTTCCGAAAGCGAAATGATGTATTTCTGGAAATCTTCTTTATCCAACAGCAGAGTCCGCAATTCACGCAGGGCGGCACCCCACGCTTTGGGAACTTCGCCGACACTCATCACCCGGACGACATTTTCGATATTGACCATAGCGGCAAGTTGTGCCATACCGGATTTTTTGCGGTTTTTCCAGATCCAGCAGATGATATCGGCACTGCAGTAGTGCTGTTCGCAAATGGAATTTTCCAGTTCCATCGGGTCGATAAGAGCAGTAAGAGCGGTCAGGGCTTTGAGCGGCAGACGGGTCAGGAGTGCGGCCAGATATTCATCGCCTTTGGCGGCTAAAGTGGCTTCGCCCAGAGCGGTGATGGTTTTGGCGGGAAGTTCGCCCCAGACTTCCAGATCGGCGAGTCTGGCGGCGGCGGGATTTTCCGGCCAGAAAATGACTTTGCCCTGCAATCCGGTGGTACACGCGGTCATTTTTTCTGCATCACTGCGTGAAACCATCACACTGAGGATAGCGGCGAGATTTTTGGCATCTCTGCGGGCAGTTTCCGGTTTGAGCCGCTGGAAAAATTCTCCGAAAGCCCGGTATTCGTCATCTGCAAAAGGTTTGACTTCTTTTTCCAGCAGGAGGAGCATTTCCTGCAAGTTTCTGCCGTCGCATCCGCGTCTGGTACCGGCGGCGGCGGAAGTGGTGCAAGTCGCATTCCACCAGGAGTTGAAAGCCGCATCAGAGAGTTTCTTTGCACAGCCGGAAAGGGCAATGGTACGCATTTGCATTTCGCTGACCGGCAGTTGAGCGCGCCGGTTGATGATTTCCCGGAATTTCACCGCAGAAACCGGCACTGCTGCGGGTTCGATCACCTGCAGCATTTCATTGTCAGCGGCAAAAATCAGAGCGTCGTTGAGGATGCTTTCCAACGGGGTGGAAAGTGTACTGCCTGTGCCGCGGAAAGCCACCAGCATCACAGTCCCGTTGACCGGATCGATAGTGCTTACCGCCCCCCAGCGGCCGCTGGCAGGCAGAAACAGCACCTGTCCGCTTTTGAGAGCAAAGAGTCTTTCCATTCTGGCGGCGATTTCTTTGACCGGCAGTTTATCGTTGCGGGCGCCGAGGGCACGCATAACGGGACTGTGTCCCATATCCCGCGGCAGCATCAGTCTGGCACTGTCGCAAAGCAGTTTGCGGAAAACACTGCCGGGCTCTCCGGCGGCTCTGGCGGCAAAAAGCGTTACGAGCCGGGCGATTTCCGGAGTGAGAGATCCAGCTTGCAGTACATCCCAGAGCATCTGGAATTTGTCGATTTCAGATTGCGGCAGATCGCCGGCGAGTTTGAGAATACTGACCAGGTGGTCGATATTGTTTTTGCCGGGGTTTTCCACAGCATTGAGAACCAGATCATCAAATTTATTTTCAGCCATAAACTTCAACCTCAAAAAAAATATCATTAAATCCGAAAACTGTTCGATCCTTAATATAATGGATTAAGTGCTTTTTTACAAGATTGGAGCAGGGTTTCCCGGGCTTTTTGTTTGCAAAAATTTTTATTTGGATTATCTTAAATGCAGTGCAGAGGGTCTCAAAACAAGATGGTGCGTTTTTTATGGATAAAAAATTTTTAACTGCTCCGGCCGGTATGGAGTTCCGCCCGGTATCGTTCTATTTTCTCAACCACGTGCTGGAAGAGAGCGAATTGCGCCGCCAGATAAGAGAAATGGCGGACAAAGGCTTCGGCGGAGCGATGCTCCACCCCCGCGACGGATTGAAAACGCCCTATCTTACAGGCGAATTTGCCCGTGCGGTGGAAGTCTGCCTTGATGAGGCAAAAAAATGCGGCATGCAGATCTGGCTTTACGATGAAAATCACTATCCCTCCGGGTCGGCGGGAGATCTGCTTTATATGGAAACTCCCGACCGCACTCAAAAAAGCATTGCACCGGTCTTTGAAAAATACGTTGCCCCTTTTGAAGAAATCGACTTTGACCGCCCCGACGGCTTTGACATACCCGGCGGCAGAATAAGGCTTACCGGAGACAAATTTTATCAGGCGATAGAAACTTCGCTGATTTCAGGCAAAAGCAGTGTTTACAACGGCAAACGCAACTTCCCCGGCGATGAGGCATACATCTGTGTCATTGCTGAATTTTCGCTGTTGGATGCGGCGAATTTTGCGGCGGGGATTTACGCCGGAGCCCATTCACCGGACTGCTTTGATGCCGATCTGACTGATGAATTTATCAACATCACCCACAAATTTTACGCAGACCGCTTCGGAAAGGATTTCGGCAAACACATTCCCGGTATTTTTGCGGATAATTTCTGTCCCAATTTCGGCATTGTCCGCCGTTCGGCGCCGTGGGGCAAAGATTTCGGCAGGCGTTTTGAAAATGCGACGGATATGCCGGTCGAATCGGTCATCCCGGCACTTTTCAGCGACAGGATACCGGACTTTGAAGCAAAACGTATCGCTTTCTGGGATTTTTTCGGCAAAGAATCCCTGAAAAATTATTATCACCGCATAACCGCTTTCTGCCGTCAGCACAACCTTATGACCACCGGTCACCTCTGCCTCGAAGACGGCATGGCAGAACACGTCCGCCAGATCGGCGACTATTTTGAAGTAATGCGGGGTATGGCACTGACCGCCGTTGACCAGCTTGGACCGGTCACCAAAGGTGATCCCGTCGCCGGAAGTCTGGAAAATGATATTGAAGATCTTACCGGATGTATCCGCAATACCGCTTCGGCGGCACTGTGGCAGGGCAGTCCCAGAGTGATGTGCGAAAGTTTCGGTCTTGCCTCTGCATTCTGGGATCTGGATCTGCTGGAAATGCGGCGGATCTCCGGCTGGCTTTTTGCCCAGGGAGTAGATTTATTCGTCCCGCACGGGCTGTATTACTCCATTGCCGGACACCGCAAATGGGAATGTACGCCTGACCATCTGCACAACGGTATCTGGCACCACTACCGGGCGTGGAGCGACTGGATCGGCAAACTCTGTCAATTATCTGCAAACAGCCTGCCGCAATCCAAAGTTCTGGTCTATTATCCCGTCACCGCTTTGCGGGCAACGATCGAACTCGGAGTCGATTCTGCCGCCGACAGAGATAAAACCTGCCTGAATCACGGTGAAAAAAGTCACCTTGTGCAGCAGACATTCCGCAAGGTACTGCGTGAACTCTCTGCCGCCCATATCCAGTACGAAGTAATTGACGATGCCTCACTGGCGGCTTTTGACAGCGACGGCAGCTGCACCCTGCCCGGCGGCCGCGGCAAAATGAAATTCGATGCCATCGTCATACCCCGGAGTGAGATCATCCCGGCAGAAAGCTGTGACTTCCTCCGGAAATTCAGCGGCAGAAAACTTTTTGTTGACTGCAAAACCAAACGTAGTTACAGCCGCGGCAAAATTGAAAACACCGCGATCGACGGCGAACTCCTTTCGGTAAATGAAACTGTCGCCGCACTCAAAAACTATGCTCTGCTCAACACTGACACCAATGCCGGGATCGTTATGCGTAAATTCAGCAAAGACGATACTGATTTCACAGTTGTTTTCAACTCTGCAACTGCAGCAGAGGAAATCGCTGTGACCGTACCGGATGATGCGGTATGGTTCAAGGTGGCAGACAACAGCTTTGTCCCGGCAGAAAGCGGCAAGATCACCCTGCTCCCGGCTGAAATTTTTATTCTGGTGGAAAATTCCGGTATTTCAGCAGATGTCCGCACAACTGCCCCGGCAGACAAAACCATTCCGGCAAATTGGCAGATAAGTGCCGTTGACAGCAACTTTTTGCGTATCCCGGTGTGGCAAACGGAATACAGAGGTCTGAAAAAATACCATACCGCCAGTTTTGAGATCGGGGAAGTCCCGGACGACCTCACTCTGATGCTGGATTGGGATTTGTCCCCCAATGAGATAAAAGGCGGCAGGATAATGTTTACACAAATCCTGGTCAACGGTCAAAAAGTGCCTACGGCTGTCCACGGCACCATACTTGACCGCAACATCTGGGAGTGTGATATCACCGCCCTGGCTCTCCCCGGCAGGAACCACGTGGAAATCATTCAGGACGGTTACCTTATGAAATACGAAAAACCCATACCGCCACTGCTGCTGGCGGGAAATTTCACCGTCCGGGATGGGATCATATCCGCCCCTGCCGCACCCGGCTGGGGCGATACCGTCACACAGGGATACCGATATTATTGCGGCAGGTATCAGGTTTCTGCCGAAGCAGCCCTGCCTGATGTCAAAAATATCGAATTGACCGCTCTCTTTGACAATATTTCCGTCGAAGTAAGTGTCAACGGCACTTTTGCCGGATATCTGCTCAATTCCCCCGGCAAGGTCGATTTGAGCAAGTTCGCCGGTCAGAATGTACGGATCACCCTGACCGGAGCAGTAACTCCGCACAATTTGTGGGAAAATGACAAAGAACCCGTTGCGACCGGCTTTGCCGCCGCTCCGGAAATCAAATATGGAGAAATTTAATGGAAATCGCTGACAAGCTTTACTGTTTTCATACTACCGTGATTTCTGCTCCGGTGGATGCTGATGAGTTGTTTTCGGTACTGGAAGCAAATTACAGTTCGTGGGAGGATTTGGAAAACCACACCTTTGTCCATACCTTTTATTCCGCCACTCTGGCAGAAAGGGACGCCCTGGCAGATGCTTTCAACTCGGCAAGAGCGATCTGGCAGCAGGAAATGGATTGCGAAATCACCGCACCGGAATTTTTTGAACTGCAAAAAGAGGATTGGGCGGAAGCGTGGAAAAAATATTTTCACCCGATCGAAATTTCCGACCGTCTACTGATCCTGCCCAGCTGGCTGGAAAACAATGCCAAACCGGGTCAGAAAACCCTGATCATCGACCCCGGTATGAGTTTCGGTACCGGCCAGCACGCCACCACACTCTACTGCCTGCAATGCATCGACCGCCTCGCCGCGGCAAACGAAGTGGATTCAATGCTGGATGCCGGATGCGGTTCGGGTATTTTGAGTATTGCCGGAGCCCTTTCCGGTATTCCGCTGGTGGAAGCATTTGACAACGATCCCGATGCCGTCCGCATCGCGGCAGAAAACATCGCCCTCAACCATTGTGATCCGATCGTGCCGTTTACCGCAGACGCCGCAGTCCACCCCGGCAGAAAAGAGCAATACGATTTAGTCTGTGCCAATATCCTCGGTCATTTGCTGATAAAATTCCGGCACAACATCGTCCGCTGGGTAAGACCGGGCAAATATCTGGTACTGGCAGGCATCCTCAATCAGGAATTTGATGAAGTTTCAGCAAAATTCTGCGAACTCGGATTTGAAGAACTTGACCGCAACTCCCTGCGGGAATGGACCGGCGGACTTTTCCGCAAACTCTGACTGCTTCAAATCAGCCGCGAGAGGAGTGCCGCCACGGCAAATTCCGTCCGCAAAGGCCGGGGGGAAAGCGATACCGGAGCAAATCCGGCAGAGATAAGCATTTGGGTTTCGTAGTCAGTGAATCCGCCTTCCGGCCCCACTGCCAGCGTAACTTCACCACCTCCGGAATGAGTCAGGGGCGTGCCGGACGGGTCGCCCAGCAGTTTGAAAGTCCCGGCGGCAAATTGCGGCAGGACATCTTCCACAAACGGCTTGAAAAGGGAGTGGAATTCCACCTGCGGCAAAATGGTATCGCCGGATTGCTCCAAAGCGAGCAGAATTTCCTGATTGACATTTTCCGATCGCAGCCTGGGGGATCTCCAATAACTTTTATCCACTTTGAATGAGTTGATAAAGCAGAGTTTTTTCACCCCCATCGAAACTGCGGCGTGGAGGACTTTGCTGAAACTTTTGGGGCGGGGCAGAGCCGCCACCAGTCTGACCGGTGCCGCCAGCGGAGGAGCTGATACAGGAGTAAAAAGTATCCGGGCACATTGATCATTGATTTCAATGATTTCGCCGTCGCCGCGGCTGCCGCCGATGACTCCGGCTTTGCATATTTTGCCGCCGGAAGCCCGGATGACCTCTTTTAATTGAGTGAAACGGCGGTCACTGATGACCGCCGTATCGTCACTGATAAAATCACTTTTGTCTAAAAGCAGTATATTCACTTTGCAGTATATACCCAATCCTGACATTCACTGCAGAAACTGCGTGAAACTTCGCCGTCATTGCAGGCGGCTTTATCCAGCAGTCCGGCAACTTCAAAGACATCCTGACTGGCGACAGCAGCGGCAAAATCTGCCGCCTTGCCGGTAAATCCGGGGTTGGCAGCACAGAATTCACGCACTTTATCCGCCAGTGCAAGGACTCCGGTGGCGGCAAGTTTGTAAGCCTGCACGCCCGGCTGATGAAATGCATTGATATTGATGAATTCGGCGTAAACCGCCACTGCCCGTTCATACAGGGCGATCAGCTGACCGAGTTCGTATTCAGTGAGTCTGGCGATTTTTATCATAATGGTCTTGCGGCCTTTGTTGAGCAGAGCGCGATTCAGACCGGCAAGGAAGCCGTGGAGATAGTCACCGATACAGACATCTCCGGTTTTGATCCTTGCGGCATCTTCCAGCACTTCGATAAAGGTCGCAAAGAAATCATCTCTACCATCGTTGAGCTGCTGGATGAATGCGTGGGCATCAGTACCGCCTTTGTTGCCGAAAACATTGAGTCCCTGATTGACTTTTTTGCCGTCGAGATCGAACTCCTTGCCGAGGCTTTCCATCACCAGCTGCTGCAAATAGCGGGAAAGCAGCACCAGGCGGTCGCTGTAAGGCACGATGACCATATTGCGGTCGCCGCGGCCGTTGCCGCTGATATACCACGATGCGGCAAGCCGCATAGCGGGGTTGATTTCAGGGGCGGCTTCGCGTGTCCACACATCCATATCGCAGGCTCCGGCGAGGAACCTCTCAAAATCGATACCGCACAAAGTGGCGGGCAGATGGCCGACGATACTGGTTTCGCTGGTGCGTCCGCCGATGGATTCCGCCATTTCAAATACGGCGAGGAAGTTGTTGGCGGCGGCGTGTTTGTAAAGTTCGCTGTCTTTCATAGTTATCGCCACGGCGTTTGCTCCGAAAACCAGACCTTTGGAAGCATAGAATTCTTCCATGGCGATCATATTGTTTTTGGTTTCGCGGGTGCCGCCGGATTTGGAAATAACCAGCTGCAAAGTAACTTCGGGATCCATCACCTGCAGCAGATCGACAAATTCAGCTGAATCGGTATTGTCGAGGAAATAAACTTTCAAAGCGCCGCAGCGGCGATCTTCAGAGAGTTCATTCCAGTAGGGACCGTTGATGGCGAACTGCATCAACTGCGGCCCGAGTGCCGAACCACCGATACCGTTGACCACCAGGGCTTCAAATTTTTTGCCGCTGCCGGATTTGATTTTGCCGGTGCGGACGGCTTCAGAGAAACGCTCCACTTCGGCGAACAACTCACTGGATGAATACTCAATGCGGTCGCTGAAATGGGTCACTTTGCGGTTTTCATCGGGATTTTTGATTTTGCCGTTTTCGATATCGGCGATACCGGCGACGGCTTTGGTAACAAGTCCGGAAACCGCATCGATCCCGGCAGAGGAAATACCCATACCGGAAAAATCAATGGAAAAACCACTGGCGCTGTCGATCAGCAGATTTTTGTCAAATGCCATTTTTATTCCTCGATCTGGTCGGCGATGGAATCATCGATCTCATAATTGGCGGTGACCCGCTGAACATCGTCGAGTTCTTCCATTTTGTCCAGCAGACGCATCACCTGTCCGGCGACTTTGGCATCGGTCAGATTGACGGTCATTTCCGGACGGCGGGTAACTTCGGCTTCTTCAGTGGGGATGCCGTTGGCTTCCAGCACTTTGGCGATTTCTTCAAAGGCATCGGGGGCGGCCCAGATTTCTGCGACGCCGTCTTCGACGATCAGGTCTTCGGCACCGGCATCCAGGACGATATCCATAAGTTTGTCTTCGTCAGCCCATTCGCCGGAAATGACAAAGTGGGCCTGGCGGGAAAACATACGGGCAACAGCACCGCTGCCGGCAAGGTTGCCGCCGTTGCGGTCAAAGACCATGCGGACTTCGCTGATGGAGCGGTTGCGGTTGTCAGTCAGGCAATCGACCAGCACGGCGACGCCGCCGGCGGCATAGCCTTCGTAAACGATTTCTTCAAAGGTGACATCACCGAGTTCGCCCAGACCTTTTTTGATGGCGCGTTCGATATTGGCGTTGGGCATATTGACCGCTTTGGCGGCGGTAAGAGCGGCACGCAGAGAGGGGTTGGCGTTGGGATCACCGCCGCCATTTTTTGCGGCGACCATGATTTCTTTGCCGATACGCGAAAATGCTTTACCTTTTACCTTGTCAGCGGCTTCTTTTTTGTGCTTGATATTGGCCCATTTACTGTGTCCGGACATAATTGATCCTCCTGTTTTTTTCAAATCCGAAATTTTTATTGCTATAATATATCACAAAATCCTGTTTTCTGCAACTGTCTGCTGAGACATTTCGCAGGTCAGGTGTAATTTTGTATTTGCTTTTTCCGGCCGTTTATGCTATTTTACCAGTGGAATAGATTTTAACAATGGTATTTTTGTTGCTATGGATAAAAACTCAGTCTGGACTATGCGTGCCAATGCCGTACCGACGGCAAATCTGCTCGTTTCTGCCCGGAGTTGCGGCAAATACTGTAAAAAAGCCGGATTCACCCAGTCGTCTCCGCCGCGGGACTTTTTGGAACTTTTCTGGGTGGCGGAGGGCAAACTTGAACTCAACGGCGAAAAAGTACTGGGTGCCGGAGAAGCCGCATTCATTTTCCCCGGCGAAGCCCACGATTACCGGGTGACCGGCAGGGAGACCCGGTGGAGATTTCTCACTTTTGACGGCGATCTGGATGCTTTTTTGAGCAATTACAAACTGCAGCACTCGGTTTTCGTCGCCGGCAACTGCCCGGAACACCTTTTCGACCGTCTGCAGCAGCAGATCAAACTCCACGGTACCGCCAGTGAGTATGCGGCATCAGCACAGGCATTGACCATACTGCACCTCGCCCTTGCCGGCATCCAGCCGGAAAATGAACCGGAATACATCCGCCGTTTCAAAATGCTGGTACAGCAGCATATCGCCGACCGGGATATTTCGGTGGAAAGACTCGCTGATATGCTTAATATCCATCGCGGCACGCTGTACCGTAAATTCCGTACGCACTGCAAAATACCGCCGCAGGAATATCTTGCCAGTGCAAGGATCAGCAAAGCTATGGATCTTTTGTGCAACAGTTCCCTCCCGGTAACTGAAATCGCTTCTCAATGCGGATTCAGAAACAACAATTATTTTTCCAAATCGTTTTTCCGCCTGACCGGGCGATTACCGTCGGAACTGCGTAAGGCAAAAAGTTGACAAGTGCAGATCAGCGTGCTATTTTATGTCCGTGCCGATAGTTTTAAAATTCAAACTTTTAACAGTGAAAGGTTTTTGATATGTCTGACTTGAAACTTCTCTCTCCTCTGCTGCAAAAAGGCAGAGATTTTCTCGGTGTGCGTTACCCCATCCTCTGCGGAGCGATGACCTGGGTTTCAGAACCCAATCTGGTAGCGGCAGTCTGCAACAACGGCTGTTTCGGCTGTCTTGCCGGCGGCAATGCCCCCACGGAGATCCTGCGTCAGCAGATCCTGCAGACCCGGGAACTGACTGACAAGCCGTTTGCGGTGAACCTCATTACCATTGCTCCCTCTTACAAGGATCATCTGGCGATGATTTCTGAAATGGATTGTCCTTTTATCGTCTTTGCGGGCAGTTTCCCCAAAGAAAAAGAGGTCGCCGCCGCCAAAGCCACCGGAGCCAAAGTGCTGTGTTTTGCTTCGACGGTATCCATTGCCGAAAGAATGATCAAATTCGGTGCTGATGCCATCATCCTCGAAGGCAGTGAAGCCGGCGGCCACATCGGTCACGTTTCCTCCATCGTGCTGATGCAGCAGGTGCTTTTCCGCTTTGCCGACCAGATCCCGGTTTTCAATGCCGGAGGTATCGCTACCGGCAAGATGATCGCCCACACCCTGCTTATGGGGGCGGCGGGTGTCCAGCTCGGTACCCGTTTTGTAATGACCGAAGAATGCAAAGTCCACGAAAAATTCAAAGATGCTTTCCGCCGTGCCAATGCCCGTGATGCGGTATCCACTCCCCAGTTTGATTCCCGTCTGCCGGTGGTGGCGGTGCGTGCGTTGCGCAACAGAGGCACCGATGAATTCGGTAAATTGCAGCTGGCACTTTTGAAGCAGCTGGAAGCCGGTACCGTTTCCCGCCACGCCGCCCAGGAGGAAGTGGAAAAATTCTGGATGGGGGCGTTGCGCCGTGCCGCCATTGACGGCGATATCGAAATGGGCAGTCTGATGGCAGGTCAGTCGGTCGGTCTGGTGGATAAAGTCACTACCATCAGAGAAATGATCGACGAATTGCTCACTGATGCCGAATCCGAATTGGCAAAAGTCAGAGGTCTGCTCAACTGAAATCACTTAAAAAAATCAACGGCGGTAAAAAATACCGCCGTTTTTTTTATACCGTCAGAAGTTTCGGGAGAAAATCCGCTGAATACTCCACACTGACAGTCGCTTTGCCGTTGTAAAAAAGCTGTTTGCCGTCAAGAGCAAATTTACCGGCGGCGAAATCATCGACTGCCTGCGGGAAAACCACGTGATCGCCGTTGATTTTGAGTTTTTCCACATTAGCAGCGGCAAGTTGACGCAGAGGATCATCGACTTTGCCGGGTTTGCGGGCGGCTTCGATCGCGGCAAGTTCATCTATCGACCGGTGGTCAAGTTCGACTTTTACGGGGGCGGAAACTCCGATCACCGGTCCGGAATCAATATCGTTACTGCCGCCATTGTAAGGTTGGACGGAGATCACACTGCTGCGCAGAGAGGGAAATCCCGCCAGAATGGCTCTTTCCACCGGTTTGAAGTGGAGTCCTGCCAGCATCCGGCACCCGTTTTCATCCTCGATGGTGAGGTCACCCGGATGAACGTTGAGGGCGGGCAGATCCGGCGAAAGATTTATCAGCGGCACAAAACCGGCAAGCAGGACGATCTCAATATTTTCCGCCCGCAGTACTGCTTCCACCTGACGGCTCCAGAGATCGCGGATCTCCCGCCGCCGCGGTGAATCAAGCCGGATGGCAGTTTCGCCGTAAGAAGCATAAAACTCCTTGATATCAAAGAGTTTGAGCGGCAGAGAATATTTTTCTGCCAATTCACCCGCCCGGCTTGCCGGATTATCGGTCAACAGCAGGACGGGGCGGAAATTGCGTTTTTTTCCGGCAGTATATTCCAAAATCTTTTCGGCATTGCTGCCGGTGCCGCTCAAAAAGACAGCACAGCGGGCGGGTGCCTCCGGAGTATGGGGGGCAAAAAGCGGTTTCAGTGACATTATTTCTCCTCTGCGGGGATAAATTTATCGCAATCTTTCATCGGTTCAGTTTCCTGCATAGTGACTCCGCAGACAAACTTAAAGGGGTGCTGGATCAGATGGCGGCAGTTGCGGCAGTCGCGACGGTGTCCGGCACCTTTGGAAATGGTGATTTTTTCCGGAGTGACTCCGAGCAGAGCCGCCAGGCGGCTGGATGCTGAATCAGCACTATCTGCTTTGGACTCAACGATTTCTGCCACTTTCTGACGGCAAAAAGAGCATACCAGAGCCTCGGCGGACTCACCGAAATTTTCCAATGGTATCCGCTGCCGCCGGACTATCGTATCTGCTCCGCAATGCGGGCAGGTGATGTTATTTCCCTCTTTTATCATCGCTTTTTTTCCTGCCTGTGGCGGTAAAAGTCACTTTGCCGCCGCTCAATTTGACATTTATCCGGCTTTTGCCCCTGAAAGTGCCTTGGAGCAGTTCGGCAGAAAGCATATCTTCGATATATCTTTCCACCGCCCGGCGCAGAGGTCTTGCCCCGAAGTTCTTTTCTTTCTCGATATTGCAGAGGATTTCTTTCACTTCCTGACTGACCGAAAGAGTCAGACCGTTGGCGGCGAGCCTGCCGGCAAGTTTGGAAATTTCCAGATCCAATATCCGCACGAGATCATTGCTGTCGAGATTTCTGAAAGTAATGATCTCATCCACCCGGTTGAGAAATTCCGGCCGGAATTTTTTACCGGCGGCGGCGCGGATCAATTCCGCCTGTCTGGCAGCATCGAGGCTGCCTCCGGCGGCAAAGCCGAGAGGAGCAAAAGAGGTGTTATTCTGCACTCCGGCATTGCTGGTCATAATGATGACCGTGTTGCGGAAGTCGATTTTTCTGCCCAGAGAATCGGTGATATGACCGTCCTCAAGGATCTGCAGCAGCATATGCAGTACATCGGGATGGGCTTTTTCGATTTCGTCAAAAAGCACGACGGAATAGGGGCGCCGCCGGATCTTTTCGGTCAACTCTCCCCCCTCGCCGTGGCCGACATATCCCGGCGGAGAACCCACCAGTCTGGAAGTATTGAATTTTTCCATATACTCCGACATATCGATCTGCACCAGGGCATCTTCTGTGCCGAAAATAAATCCGGCAAGTTTTTTTGCCAACAGCGTTTTTCCCACACCGGTAGGTCCGAGAAAGATAAAAGAACCGACCGGACGGGCCGGATCTCTCAAATCCGCCCGACTGCGGCGCAATGCCCGGGAAACGGCACTGACAGCATCTTCCTGCCCGATAACGCTCTCTCCGATGATTTTTTCCATATTCAGCAATCTGGAACTTTCGCCGTCATCCATCTGCTGCAAAGGCACGCCGCTCAAATCAGCAACGACACTGCGTATATCATCCACATTTACGGGCACCCGGCGGCGTTTTTCATCTCTCTGCCAGGCGGAAATACGGTCGCTGATCTCTTTTTTCACGCTTCTTTCCTGATCTCTCAATGCGGCGGCCTGCTCAAAATCCTGTCCGGCGACGGCAGATTCTTTCTGCTCTCTGACCGATTGGAGTTTTTCTTCCAGATCGGAAACATCCGGAGCGGGACGCATTGCCGAGATCCTCGCTCTGGCACCGGCTTCATCCATAATGTCAATGGCTTTGTCGGGCAGATGCCTGCCGGTAATGTAACGGTCGGAAAGCCTGACTGCTTCGGCAAGGGCTTCTCTGGAATAAGTCACCCGGTGATGTTTTTCATAAGTTTTTTTCAAACCTTCGAGGATGGCGACGGAAGTCTGCACATCCGGAGCATCGACGATCACCGGCTGAAAGCGTCTTTCCAGAGCCGGGTCTTTTTCGATACCTTTGCGGTATTCGTCAAGGGTGGTTGCCCCGACGCACTGCATTTCACCTCTGGCGAGGGCGGGTTTGATGATATTGGCGGCATCCATACCGCCTTCGCCGCCGCCGGCGCCGACGATGGTGTGCAATTCGTCGATGAAAACGATAACTTTGCCGCTGGTACGAACTTCGTCGATGACAGCTTTGATCCTTTCTTCGAACTGCCCCCGGTATTTGGTTCCTGCCACCATCAGCGGCAGATCGAGGGCATAAATTTCCCGGTCAGCGATGTTTTCCGGTACATCTCCGGAAGCAACTGCCTGTGCCAGAGCTTCGACGACAGCGGTTTTGCCGACCCCGGCTTCACCGATAAGCACCGGATTGTTTTTGGTGCGGCGGCAGAGGATCTGGATCACTCTGCGGATCTCTTTTTCCCTGCCGACAACGGGGTCAAGTCTGCCCTCTCTTGCCAGACGGGTGAGATTTCTGCCGAAAGCATTGAGGGCGGGAAGACTGCCGGATGCGGCGGCACGCCCGGCGGGGGCGGGATTGGCAGGAGTTTCTTCTTCTTCCGGCAGATATTCGGGGTCGAGAGCCGCGGTAACGGCTTTGCGTACAGCATCCGGAGTGATATTCATATTGGCAAGGATCCTGGCGGCACTGCTTTTGCCGTCGCGCAATATCGCCATCAGAAGATGTTCGGTGCCGATGAAATTATAATTCATTGCCGCGGCATCGGCGGCGGCGAGAGAAAATATTTTCACCACCTGCAGGGAAAAGGGCCTTCTGCCTTTCACTCCGGCTCCGCCGGTAACGCTGACGCTTTTTTGGATCTCGATTTTAAGTGCGCCGGAATCCAGTCCCAGCTGACGCAGTACAGAAACAGCCACCCCCTCGTTGAGGGCGATGATGCCGAGCAGGATATGCTCCACCCTTATTTCATCGTGGTTGAAATGTTCTGCTTCGCGGTTGGCAAGAGCGATCGCCTGCTTTGCCCGCGGAGTAAAACAACTCAGATCCGGTTGTCTTTTGCTCATAAAACTCCTCCTCCCGGCAGATGCCGGATAAATAAACACACAGATAATATACATTTCCGGTACAATAATGTCAAAAAATGCCTTGCACTTTGCCGAAAAAATGTGTATATTCTGTTTATGCTCTTACAAAATATTCTATTGCAGGGTGTCGGAGCGGTCGGTATGCTCGTCACCTCAAAACTCAACCGACTTGAAGGGATAGATTTCCGTGCCGGAGCCGACAGTGACCGCATCAGCCGTTACCGCCGGGAAAAACTTTTTTTCAACGGCGCTGAGATCCGCATCCCTTTTGTCGATATGACTGCGGGCGAAAACTTCCATCCGGATCTGGTGATCGTTTCCACCAAAGGCTGGCAATTGGAAAAAGCGGCGGAAATGCTGGGAAAATACATCTCCCCCGGCTGCATCATCCTGCCTTTGCTCAATGGCATTTCCAGTGTGGAATTTCTGCAGCGGCGTTTCCCGCACGCCAGAGTGCTTTACGGTTACTTTATCGGTCACGCCAGTGTCCGTACCGGCACCTCGGTCAACCACGACGGAGTGGGGACTTTCTTTTTCGGCGATGCCGACAACCGCGAATTGTCGGCTGAAACCCTGGCGGTTGAAGAACTTTTCCGCCGGGCGGGGATAAACTGCACCATTCCGCAGGATATGATTTACTCGATGTGGAAAAAATACATCCTCAATGTCGGAGTGAATCAGGCGACAGCATATTTCAAAGTGACATACGGCGGCTTGCAGCAGGACAGCAAAAAACTGGATTTCGCCCTCAATCTGATGCTTGAAGCCCGCACCGTTGCCGGATATTGCGGAGTCAAGACCGATGATTTGATGATCAAAGATGCGATGGATCTGATTTTGACTATGCCGCCGCAGGCAATGACTTCGATGTATCAGGATATCTGCAACGGTACGCCGACAGAAATCGGACTTTTTGCCGGTGAAATCTGCCGTCTGGCAGAAAAATTCTCAATAGATGTGCCGTACAACCGGCAGATCCTCGCCGCGATCGACCGCTGACCGGGAAACTCCCGGCATCTTTTCACGCCAGAGTCCGGCAGATTTTTTCAAATATTTTTGCAACTTCTTCCAGTCTGCCGGCACCTTCACTGCCGCAGGCGACGTGTCCCTCGGCAGGACCGCAGAATTCGACGCCCCGTTTTTTCAAAAGAGCAACATTTTCGCAGCAGGCGGTATTTGACCACATAGCCGGATTCATTGCCGGAGCGATCACCATTTTGCCGTGATAGGCGGCACAGAGCGATGTAAGTGCATCGTCTGCAATGCCGCAGGCAAGTTTGGCGATGAAATTCGCCGTCGCCGGAGCGATCACCACAAGGTCGCTGTCATTGGCAAGGGCGATATGGGCGGGTTTCCAGTCGGGGTCATCCCAGAGGGTGGTGACGACTTCGTGCTGTGAAAGCGTTTTGAAAACCAGCGGAGTGATAAATCTGGTGGCATTTTCGGTCATCACGACTCTCACTTCAAAGCCGGACTTCACCAGCATACTGCAAAGGTCGGCGGCTTTGTATGCCGAGATGCCGCCGGTAACACCGAGAGTTATTTTTTTCATGAGAAAATATCTCCTTCGATAATGGATGTACGATTCAACGACGCTTTGAGTATGGCAGTAAATGATTCCACCGCCGAAGCAAGTTCATCATTTACTACGAGATAGTCATATACTCTGAAATCCTGCAACTCACCGGCGGCGGCGGCAAGGCGGAGCGAAATCTGCTCCTCGCTGTCGCTCTGACGGCCTCTCAATCTTTTTTCCAGTTCGGCGAGAGAGGGCGGCACGATCATAATGAAAATCAGGGATGCGGCAAGTTCCTCATCTTTTTCAGCGGCAAGGCGGATCTGTTTTGCTCCCTGCACGTCGATATCCAGCACCACTCTGCGTCCGAGCCGGGCTTTTTCCAGCACTTCGCTTTTGAGAGTGCCGTAACGGTTGGCAAAAACTTTTGCCTCCTCCACAAAGCATCCGGCGGCACTGCGGGCTTCAAATTCCTCGTGCGAAAGGAAATAATATTCTCTGCCGTGTTCTTCTCCGGGCCGTTTGGGGCGGGTGGTGCAGGAAATGGAAAATTCCAGTTCGGGCATTTGCTCTCTCACTGCGTTGACAATGGTGGATTTACCGACGCCGCTGGGGCCGGATATAACGATGATATCGCCTCTTTTTTTCATATTCTCAATCCTTTTTGCCGCAAAAATTTTCCCACCCCGGATAATTCCAGTTGTGCGGGAATTCCCGGCATTGCAATGGTTTTGCCTCCTGGATACAGCAGAGTGCCAGACCTTTTTCATCGCGTCCGAGGAAAATGCACGGCTGATCCTCTGCTCCTGCCAGCACCAGATGGCGGCGATCGGATGAAAGTGCTGTATATTCATCCATAAATTTTTCCTGCGGGATACCGAGCAGGGCACTTATTTTCTCTGCTTCATCCACAGAAATGACCACTTCCCCGCTGCGGCTGCAGCAGTTGCCGCACCGTTGACACACAAAGGCTCCGGGCGAAGATTTTTCACCCGGAGCATTATTGCTCTTTACGCCTTGCGGCATCACAGATTCTCCGCCGCGTCAGAAATTCAGATCTTCCAGCAGAAGATCGTCGTTGCGGACGTCAATCAGCAGAAATCCGAGGGCAAGGTCAACCCATTCTGCGGGATGGATATAGACACTGCCGTCAAGTCCCAGACCCAGACTTCCGCCGATGGCCCAGTAGTCGCGGCTGCCTTCAAAAAAGTCGTAGGTACGGGTGCGGAAATCCGGCACACCGAGGCGGGATTCCTGATATTTTTTCATCAGCGAAGTACCGTCAGTCATTTCGTAGCCTTCTTCACCGACAAAAATAAACGACCAGTACCAGAAATTTTCCACGCCGACGCCGTACTGACGGTCAAAATCTTTGGCGGCTTTGAAATTCATACCGATACCGGCACCGATATCGCAGGCACGGGTGAACATCAATCTGGCTTCCATGACCGGACCGACGCCGAGGGTCACGCTGAAAATATCCAGCATATCCATAACGCGGTTGGGGATATACATCAGGGCGATTTCACCGACTTTGTTTTTTTCGCACCAGGACTGCTCTTTTTTCTGCTCCGGAGCTGCCGCGGCAAAGAGGGAAACAGAAACCAGAAACGCCGTCACTGTCAACATAATTTTTTTCATAATCACCAGACCTCCATATCAAAATAAATAGTTGAAGTTTATCAAATCAGAATTTCGTTTTCATTATCCGACAGATCCTTTGCCGGAGTAAGTCCTTCGCCCAGATAAATCTGCCGCGGACGCACGATTTTGGTATTGTTGCCGATCATTTCTTTCCAGTGGGCGACCCATCCAGGCAGACGTGCCATGGCAAACATCACGGTAAACATATTTTCCGGAATACCCATTGCCCGGTAGAGGATACCGCTGTAAAAATCCACATTGGGATAGAGATGCCGGTCGATGAAATAAGGATCGGTCAGCGCGGCTTCTTCCACCCGGCGGGCGACATCGAGCAGAGGATCGCTGTAATTGACCAGTTTAAGATACTTGTCGCACTCTTTGCGGATGATTTCCGCCCTCGGATCGTAAGTTTTGTAAACCCGGTGGCCGAAACCCATCAGCCGGAAAGGACTCTCTTTGTCTTTTGCCATTTTGATGAATTTGCCCACATCACCGTCTTTGTGGATGGCGCGGAGCATTTCGATCACCGCCTGATTGGCGCCGCCGTGAAGCGGTCCGGAAAGTGCCGATACCCCCGTGGAAATCGTCGAATACAAATTCGCCTGCGCACTGCCGACCACCCGCACCGCAGTCGTTGAGCAATTCTGCTCGTGGTCAGCGTGAAGGATCAACAGCACATTGAGCAGGCTTACTGTTTCCTGCCGGATCTCGTAAGGTTTCACCGGTGAGTTGAACATCATATTGAGGAAGTTCGCACAAAAAGAGAGATCACAACGCGGATAGACCAGCGGTTCACCGATGGATTTTTTATACACAAACGCCGCCATAGTACGCACGATGGAAACGACCCTCGCTGTGGCTTCGTCAATATTTTCATCAATGGATTTCAAATCCACATTGGGGTAAAACGCCGCCATTGCACCGATCATGGATGAAAGAATGTGCATAGGGTGGGCCTGACGCGGGAAACGGTCAAAAAAGTGACGCATATCCTCGTGCATCAGAGAGTATTCGTTGAGCAGTTTGGAAAATTCCGTGCGTTCATCATCGCCCGGCAGACTGCCGTGTACCAAAAGATAAGCCACGTCAATAAACAGGACATGACCGACGAGTTCCTCGATCGGGATGCCGCGGTAACGCAAAATGCCTCTTTCTCCGTCGATATAGGTGATGCGGCTGTAACAGGATGCCGTATTGGCAAGTCCGGGATCGACAGTCAGCATACCGGTCATGCTGTGCAATTTGCTTATATCAATGGCTTTTTCGCCTTCGGTGCCGATGACGACCGGCAGTTCGACTCTGCTGCTGCCAACAGAGAGAACCGCTTTTTCATTGCTTTTTTCAGTCATCATATTCCTCACACAGTTAAGTTTTTTATTCCGAACCTTTAATATAACACAGCAAAGGTGTTTTTACAAATTTTATCTTATTTTACCATACTGCGGGCGTAGTCGCTCAAAGAGTTGTCTCTTGCTCCCATGATCACGATGACATCATCTGCACCGGCCAGGGAAATCACCTGCTGTGCCGTTTCTTCGCGGCTGCCGGCACAGATAAAGCATTGCGGCACAGCGGCTTTTGCCTGCCATTTACCGATGACTTCGCGGGCGGATGGTTTCATAGCAGAAGTGCCTCCGGCATAAAAGGGTTCAAAAAGATAAAATCTGTCCTGCGGGGCAAGGAAGTTTTGCAGCTGCTCAAAAAGAGCCGCTTCCATAAAGCCAAACGGACCGTATCCGTGCGGCTGAAAGAGGGCAAATATCCTGCCCGGGGCGATCTCTTTTGCCGCGGCAAGACAGGAGATGATTTTTTCCGGATTGTGGGCGTAATCGTCAAAAACTCTGGTACCGTTGACAGTAACTCCGGCGAAATCATTTCTCCGCCATACGCCGCTGAATCGCTGTACCGATGCCGCCGCTTCGTGCTCCGGGAAACCCAAAGTCTGCAGCAGCGAAAAGACCGCCAGAGCATTCATCGCCGTATATCTGCCGCCGCGGGGCAGAAAAAGCTGCGGCAGATCGTTGAATTTTGCCGCCGGACGGAATTCCTCGATAAAGTAATCCGTAAGCGTATCATCACATCCGGCTCCGGCACCGAAGATCCTCACCGGCAGATCTGACCTCAACAGCGGTTTGACGTGACGGTAAACATTTTCCTCTATCACTGCGGCACAGGTGGTCTGATTGAGAAAACGGGCGAAAACTTCCACCTGCTCACTTTCGCAGTAGTGGTCGCACCCCATATTCAGCACCACGGCATAGTCGGCGTGATAATTGAGCAGGCTTTTGTCGCTTTCATCGGATTCAAAAACCAGAAATCTGCCGTCGCCGCGGTGGTAGTTGCCGGCATTGCCGGGGGCGATAAAAGAGTTGACCAGCGCACCGTTGAGACAGTCGGCATCAATGCCGAAATTGCCCAATGCTTCGGCGGCGTAGGCGGTAACGGAACTTTTGCCGCAACTGCCGGTCACGGCGACAGTTTTACCGGGGAAATTTGCCACCACATCCCGGAGCAGTTCAGAGCGGTGCATCCGTCTGATGCCGGCGGCGGCGGCAAGATCCGGATTGCTTTCCTCGATCGCACTGGAAAAAACTATCGCATCCAGCTTGCCGCCGGAAACAAATGAACCGTCCTGCGGGAATATTTTTATGCCGCCCGTTTCCAGAGCCTGCAATATCCTGTCCTGCGTACCGGCAAAATATGCACGGTCACTGCCGGTAACTTCATCTCCTCTCTGGCAACAGCACGCCGCCAAAGCGCTCATGCCGATACCGCCGATACCGATAAAATGGTATTTTGCCAACTTTTCCTCCTTGAAATCCACCTTTTCCGGCTTGCCGTTTTTTATTTTACGACTTTAAAATATCTTTATTTCCGGCAAATGTCAAACCGTATCTGCAACCGGATTTCCGGAAAAATCACTGTCAGACATCACTCTTTTTTGCGTAACAGCACCGCCCCTGCACCGTCGCGGGTTTCATCCGGCAGAATGATCCCGGCACGGACGATCTCAAAATCCGGATTTCCGGCAATGAATTTTCCGGCGGCGATGGTGTTTTCTTCCGGTTCGATACTGCAAGTGCTGTATATCAACTGCCCTCCGGGCGAAACCAGAGTGGCGGCGTGGTGCAATATCTGCTGCTGCAGAGAGATGATTTCAGCGGCACTTTTTTCCGAATACCGCCACAAAGCATCCGGACGGCGGCGGAAAACTCCGGTATTGCTGCACGGCACATCCGCCAGCACCAGATCGTAACTGCCGGAAAAATTTCTGGCGTCGCCGGTACGGATATCGCATTTGCGGTTGCGGCGGGCAAAATTTTCGGCGGTAAGTTTCTGTCTTGCGGCAGAGCGGTCGAGCAGAGTCAGCGGCACATCCGGCATCATTTCGCTCAACATCAGTGCTTTACCTCCCGGAGCGGCACAGATATCCACCGCATTGCGGCAGGAGCGGTAATCAGCCAGACTGACGGCAAAACTGGTGGATGGATCCTGAAAATATATTCCTCCGGCGGCAAAGAGTTCGCTCGCCAACACCTTTTCCGGATCGGAAGTGACGAAAAATCTGAAATCCCCGAATCCGGGTACGGCTTCTGCCGGGAAATTTTCCGGCAGTTCAAAGCCATCCAGCAGACGGAAAGTCACCGGGGCGGGAGTAAGAAAAAGCCCGGTCATTTCCGCCAATGTTTCCGCGTCAAAACGGCGTGACCACTGGCGTAAAATATTTTCCGGCAGAACCGCCTGCGGCGCATCATCCACCGGGAAATCCCGGCGCAGAGCGTTGCGGAGAACTCCGTTGACGAATTTTTCCGCCCGGAATTTTTTGGCACACTCCACCGCTACATTGACGGCGGATCCCCGGCTGGAACCGCTTTGAAAAAACAATCTGGCAAGGGAAGTTTCCAGCAGGGCCTGCACTTCCGGCTTGGGCGGACGGCTGACCAGAGCCGCAATTATACTGTCGATGAAACGGCGGCGGCGGAAACAGCAAAAGAGCAGGTGTCCGGTAATCCGGCGGATATCTGCATCGCAGGATCTGTCCAGGAAATCATCCAGCGTGATCCTGCCGCGGTCGATCTCGACTATTGCCGCGGCGGCGGCGGCAAGCGAGCGCTCTGAAACTCCGGGATTCATACGCTTCTGCTTTCACGCTCCGGTATCAGGAAATTGACGACATAATCCCGGACGGCTCCGGCAAGGGGCAGATTTTTACAGTCAAAGCCGAACTGATTGAATTTGCTCATATCCGCACAGGTGTAATATTGATATTGATTGCAGATTTTTTCCGGCATCGGGATGTATTCGATATTGATTTCTTTTTGCACAGCGTTGAAAACTGCCGCGATCAAATCATTCCACGATTCCGCTTTGCCGCTGCCGATATTGAATATCCCGACGGCATCACTGCGGCAGAAAAGCTGCCAGACCATCGCCACTGCATCTTTGACATAGAGGAAATCCCTTTTCTGCTCGCCATCGGCGATCCCCGCTTTGCAGGAGGCAAAAAGTTTCACCTTTCCCGTCTGCAAAATGCTTTCAAATGCTTTGAGCACCATAGAACGCATTTCGCCTTTGTGGTATTCACCCGGTCCGAAAATATTGGTGAATTTGCATCCGGTGAGGGTGTCAAGCCAGCGGTTCTTTTTGGCAAAAAGGTCGAACTCGTGCTTGCTCCGGGCATAAAGATTAAGCGGCCGCAATGTTTCCAGAGCCGATTCATCATCTTTGTAGCCGTTGCTGCCGTCGCCGTAAGTGGCACAACTGGAAGCATAAACCATACGGATATGGTGTCTGATGGCAAACTCCGCCAGTTCTACGGTATAGCGGAAGTTGTTGTCCAGCAGATAGTTCCAGTCGGTTTCAATCGTGGATGAGCAGGCTCCGAAATGGAGTATCCCGTCGATTTTTCTGCCGTCAAAACTGCCGGAATTGAAAAGTTTGCGGAAATCAGTTTTATCCAGATAGTCGCTGTATTTCAGCGGCAGTATATTCTGCTTTTTGGCCGGATGATTAAGGTCGTCAACGATGAGTATGTCGTTGATACCGTTGAAGTGGAGATCCTCAACAGCGCCACTCCCGATAAGTCCGGCACCTCCTCTAACAATAAACATCAGACGCCGCCTTTTTACAGGAAATTGCGGGAACTTGGCATCCGCAACAGCTGATTGGTACGGGTCAGCATGGAGTTTGCCGAGGGTCCGACCGGAGCGCCGACGCCGAGGAGTCTGGCATTGACGCTGAAAGATGTATCCCATTTGCCGTCATCGTCGCCGGGATCATTGCGTTCAAAGCCCAGATGGGCACTGACTTCGATACAGTGGAACTGCCGGGCGATATAGAAAGAAATATCATCGAGCGAACCTTTGTAGAAATCGTAACTGACTTTTGCCGCCCCGAATGTACGGCGGTCGGGAGTCAGCGGCAAACTGATTTCGGCAGAAATTTCCTCATTGTGGTCATCGTAATACTTGTCAAAGTAACTGCCGGAGGATATTTCCGTCAGGGTTGAACCCATTGAATAAGCACTGCGGGAAGCATACGGACGGTTGTAGGTGTAACGCAAAGTGAATTTCACATCATCCAGCGGCTCGTAAGTAAGAGAAACATCCCAGTAATTGAGCCAGCGGCAGTCCAATCCGGTCTTGCCGACATTTCTGCCGTAGCGGATGGTATCCGGCACCGGACCATTCTGATCGCTCAAAGCAATGGCGAATTTGGTGGAAAGAGTCAGCCCTTTGATCGGACTGGCGGTCAGGATGGTACAGAAATCTCCCAGCCGGCTGAACCGGTCAACCGTACCGAAACCACCGGATTTCTCAAAGTGGAAATCCCAGTAGTTTTCCATCGTGAACCAATCCCGCAAACCGCTGCCGTCGCGGGTCTGCAGGCGGTTTTCCAATCCGAAGCGGATGAAGTGCTGGCGTTTGATGCGGTCTTCGTCATCGAAATAGTAGATATGTTCACGGCTGTCGCCCCACACATCCATATAGGTGTAGTTGATATAGGGCCGAATGATGTGCCGCAGTCCGTCGATCCGCAAAAAGCGGTTGCGGACATCGCCCCAGGTGTTGTGGAATTTGGCAGACGCTTCCAAACCGAGTTCACCGGCAAGTCTGGTGGCGGTGCCGCCCTCGTTGTCGTAATGATTGAGCATTACTGCGGCGGTGTTTTCCGGATTGGCGGCCTTGAACATCTCTATCAGGTCATTGGCGGTGACTTTGTTTTCGCTGGAATTGCTGTAAACCATAAACTTCAATCCGGCGCGCGGCACCAGAGTCAGCCAGTCGAAATTCAGCGGATAATAGAGGAAATGAGTGGTGCTCAGCCGGAATGCCTCATAATTATCCAACCGGTAAAGCGGGTTGTGGTTGAATGCGGGATTTTTGAATCCGCGGTCAAATTTTATCCACCGCATCCGGTTGTATCCGGCAGTGGTATTGCCCTGATAATAGATATTGGTATCAAAAAGTTCCTGCCGGTGGACGTCAAGCCGCACTTCGGGGGTCTTTTCCACAGTGGTGTAGTAGGAATTTATCCGCGGACGGTAATAGATCGACGCACTGAAATGGTCAAACTGCTGCTCCAGAGCGACAAAAGTTGACGGAGCGGGATCGTTTCTGTAACGGGCGTTGAAAAAGTCGTGCGTCATATAGGGATCGGAAGCATATTCGATCACGCCGCGGAAATCCAGCCGCGGAGTGATGTGAGTGACGTTGCTCAAACGCAGATCATAACGCCAGTGAGGCACGTCGATGCGGTATTTGCGGTAATCGACCCCTTCATTGGGTCTTTCATCATAAATACCGTAGGCAAAGAGATCCGTCCGGCTGTTTTCGGTGGCGAACACAGCATCCACACCGTAACCTTCGCCGCGATCTTCGTAAAAGTCGAGCATCACATTGGCGGCACTGTAAGGATATTCGTTGAAAACAAATTCCCGCGACAGCATGGCAAAGTAGCCCCAGTCGCCATTTTTACCGAAATTAACGGTGCAGATCCCCAGATGCTGCTCCCGCGGTTTGTAGAAAAAGGGCAGCCAGAGTACCGGAATACCGTAAATTTCCACAAAACTGTTGCTCATAGTAACAGCGTAATCACCGGAACTTTTTTTCACATCTTTCAATCCCGGCAAATCAGAAGCGTAGGGAACCATCGTCGCTTTGGATGCCGAAATCGAATAGTGGGCATTGTCATCGACCTGATATTCGCAAGTACTGAAACCGGCATCCCGGACAACGATCGTGCCGTTGGGGAGTCTTTCGCCGGATTTTGCCCGGCAGGCGGTGGTATCCATCACCATCGCCATATCGTCAAAGCGGAAATATCCGCTACTGAAATTACCGACCACCCGCTTGGCGGAAAGCCGGCTGGTCATCACCATACCTTCGACTTTGATGGTCGAATTGCCCCAGACATCTCCGACCAGACCGGTGACATTGACCACCACGCCATCCCGGCGTTTGAGTTCCGCCAGTTCTGCCGGTGTGACAGCGGCGTGACTTTTCTGCCAGCGGTAAAAGCGGACATTGCCCCAGGCTTCGACATCTTTGTTTTCCAGATTTATAACTGCTTCATCGGCATAGATTTCATACTCGCCGTAGGGGATATGCACACCGCCGGAAACAAAGACATTTTTGCCGACGACCGACCACTTGTCTGCTTTAAACTGCTGCAGCTGGCCGGAGAGGAAGGCACCTGCCTGAAATGAGGCAAGTGTGATAAAAAGTATTGCGATGTTGCGTAAAATACCGCGCATCAGAATTTGTCCTTTTCCATTTCACGCCACATATCGACTCTGGAACTGATAAAAGAAATCAGTTTTTCCTGCTGTTCCTGGCCATTGCCGGTAACATCCATCGGATCACCGAATTCAAACCAGACCTCTTTTTTGACATTGACGGGGCCGACATCTTTGAACTTGCCTTTGCCGTTGGCGATGATATCGGTTTTCAGAGCCATCGGCAATATCTGCACTCCGGCGGATTTGGCAAGTTTCACCCCGATGGAACTGAATTTTTCCGGATCAAAGGTTTCAGAGCGTGTCGCCTGCGGGAAAACGATGATGGAGCGGCCTTCTTCCAGCGTTTTTTTGCCTCCGGCAAGCACGGCTTTGAGGTCTTCACGCGGATTGGTACGGCTGACCGGAATGGCATGAAAGGAATTGAGGATATCTTTCATGTAGGGCGTTTCCAGCAGGGATTTTTTGATGACAAACGAAAAGTTAAGATACTGCCGGACGATAGCGTGGAGTATGCCGGTCTCAAACAGGCTCATATGGTTGCCGATGACGACCACCGGTTTATCTGCCACACTGCGGAGTTTATCCAGTCCGCGGATGTGGAGTTTGCCGCCGCATTTTTCCACCAGAGTGATATTTCTGCTGGAATAACGGATCTGGGCATCTTTATCCAGCTTACCCTTTTGGGCGGCAGTACCGGCAAGGCAAAAAGTGAGAAAGTTGTCAAAATAAAAATATACCCGGCTTTTGCCCATCAATGGAAAAAGCCACGATTTCTTTGCATCTGCCGGAGTATCGTAACTGTCCATGTTGTGGAAACGGTAATACTTACTCATTTTTGCCTCTTGTTATATCCGGAAAAAATCATTCAACTCTATAATATAGCACTACTTGTGCCGATTTACCAGTTGCGGCAGATTATTTCTCAGATCTGCTCCAGCGCCTGGGCGAAATCGGCGATGATGTCTTCCGGATCTTCCAGTCCGATCGAAAGACGGATAAGTTCCGGAGTGACCCCGGCGGCGATCAACTCCTCTCCGCGCAGCTGACGGTGGGTCATACTTGCCGGATGCAGCACTCCGGTGCGGGCATCCGCCACGTGGACGACGATGGCGGCAAGTTCGAGACTGTTCATCAGTTTTTCGCTGGCTTCAAAGCCGCCTTTGGGTCCGAAAATGATCACACCGGAAGCACCTTTGGGCATATATTTTACGGCTTTGGCGTGATCTTCATCAGTTTCCAGCCCCGGATATTTCACCCATTCGACCTTGGGGTGAGACTGCAGAAATTTTGCCACCTTGAGGGCACTTTCGCTGTGCCGCTGCATCCGCAGAGGCAGTGTTTCGGTGCCGAGATTGGTCAGAAATGCGTTAAAGGGCATCATCGGCATACCGTAATCCCTGACCAGCTGCACCCGCAGTTTCACCGAAAACGGCGACGCCGCAAAATCCCGGGTGTAAATCAGACCGTGGTAACTTTCATCCGGCTCGGTAAATTCGGGGAATTTGCCGCAAGTCCAGTCAAAAGTGCCTTTTTCCACCACGATGCCGCCGACACAGGTGCCGTGACCGTCAAGGTATTTGCTGGTGGAGTGGGTGACGATATCCGCACCGAATTCAAACGGGCGGCAGAGTGCCGGAGTGGGAAATGTATTATCCACGATCAGCGGGATGCTGTTTTCGTGAGCGACAGCGGCAAACACTTCGATATCAGCGACTTTGAGAGCCGGATTGGCAAGAGATTCGATAAACACCGCCTTGGTTTCCGGCCGGATGGCACTGCGGATATCATCGGCAGTGGCATCGGCGGGGACAAAGGAAAAAGTGATGCCGTTCTTTTTGAGGGTATTGGTAAACAGCGATACCGTACCGCCGTAAAGGGCACTCGCCGCCACGATATGATCTCCGTTGCGGGCGATATTCATGATGGCAAAAGCACTTGCCGCCTGACCGCTGCTCAAAGCGACTGCGGCGACACCGCCTTCGAGGGCGGCGATCTTCTTTTCAAAGACATCCACCGTCGGGTTGGCAAGACGGGTGTAAAAGAAGCCGGAAGTTTTGAGATCAAAAAGATCCGCCACGCTCTGGACGTCGTCGTATTTGTATGTCGTTGCCTGCACGATGGGGGCGATGCGGGATTCTCCGTTGGCGGGGTCGTAACCTGCCTGAACTGCCAAAGTATCAAATTTCCAATTTTTTTTCATAATCATTTTCTCCGGTCAAAACAGACTCTTTTGCATAATATACTGCGTATATCCGGACAATACAAGATATTATTTCACACTTGACAACACAAAAAAAACCGCAGGGAGCAAAACCCTGCGGTATCGTGTTTCACACTCCGGCAGAAACACTTATCTGCCCATCGCCTTTTTGTAAGCCTGGATGGTGATATCCAAACCTTCGGCAAAGGTGAATTTGCGTTTGTAACCGGCATCATCCAGACGGTCGACACACGCCATTGAGTGTTTCACATCTCCGGCACGCTCCGGCAGATGGAGTATTTCCGATTTGGAACCGGTCAGACGGATGATCTCTTTGGCGAGGTCATTGATGGTGATCCTGCCGCCGCAGGCAACGTTGAAAACTCCGGTGTGATCATTCATAGCAAAATAGGCGTTGGCACCCACCACGTCTTTGACAAAGACAAAATCCCGGGTCTGCTCGCCGTCGCCGAAAATCGTGATCGGCTCATCGTTGAGTGCTTTGGCGATAAAAATCGGCACTGCCGCGGCGTAGGCACTTTTGGGATCCTGACGGGGTCCGAAGACATTGAAATAACGCAGACAGGCTGTCGGCAGACCGCGTTCTGCGGTAAACATTTTGCAATAGTATTCCCCGTCGAGTTTGGTCACAGCATAAGGACTTTTGGGTTCGGGGAACATGGTTTCGATTTTCGGCACCACCGGATTGTCGCCGTAAATGGCGGCAGAAGTGGAAAAGCAGAGTTTTTTCACTTTGGCTTTGGCGGCGGATTCCAGCACGTTGATCATACCGGTACCGTTGATGTCGATACATTCGTTGATTTTGGTCATGGATTCAGGGACACTGATCATTGCCGCAAGGTGAAAAACGTAGTCCACGCCCTGCATGGCAAAATCGACGGCATCGCGGTCGCGGATGTCGCCTTCGATAAATTCCACATCCATACCGTCAAGGTTTTTGCGATAACCGCTGCGGAGACTGTCCAGTACCCGGACGTCCGCCTTGCCCTGAAAATGTTCCACCAGATGACTGCCGATAAACCCGGCACCGCCGGTAACCAGAACCCGCATAAAATACCTCCTGAAAAGATTTCTGTTGCAATCTCTTGTTGCTTGTTATGGATAATATACATCAGAAAAATCTTTTGACAATGTATTTTCTGACATTTTTTTTGATTTAAGTGTTGATTTTGACTTGCCAAAGTATTATATTTTGTTTTGCAGAACAATGTTTAAAGTCCTGTGACAAATGACAAAACAAACAGTATAAAGGAGAAATCACTATGCGTAAACTTTTTCTGAGCCTTGCCGCAGTATCGCTCAGCGCCGTACCGGTTTTCGCCGCTGACGCCGCCAAACCGGCAGAAGCCAAACCGGCGGAAGCTGCCAAACCGGTCGATATCTGGGCCGCGATCCCCGCTGTCACCGCCGAAGTCAACGGTGTCAAAATCACCAAACAGGAAGTCGTGGACGGCATCCTCAAAATGACCGGCGGTCAGATCCCTGCCAATGTGCCGGCTGACCAATTGCAGATGGCGGCATTCGGCCAGACCAAAATGATGGTTTTGACCAGACTTATCGCCGACGCCGCCGCCAAAGAGAAATTTGCTCCCGCCGATGCCAAAATCAAAGATTTCATCAAAGCCCAGATCGGCAAATGGCCCCAGGATATGCTCAAACAGTATCTTGTTTCCCAGAAAAAAACTCTCGATCAGCTCGTCGATGAAATGTTTACCAATGCCGATTTGAAAAAGAGTGCCATCCAGCAGATGTTCCTCGAAAGCAAAATCAAAGTCGCTCCGGTGACCGAAGCAGAAGCAAAAAAATTCTATGAAGAGAACAAAATGCGTTTCGTCACTCCGGCTGATCCGGCAGACGGTTTCCGCGCCAGCCACATCCTGATCCCGGTGCCCGCCCAGGCCGATGACAAAGCCAAAAAAGAGGCCGAAGCCAAAGCCGCTGACCTCCTCGCCAAAGTCAAAGCCGCCCCCGAAACTTTTGCCCGGATCGCCGCAGAAGAAAGTGCCTGCCCCAGCGGCAAAAACAGCGGAAGTCTGGGATTTTTCACCAAAGGTCAGATGGTGCCGGAATTTGAAGAAGCCACCGCAAAACTCAAAGACGGTGAGATTTCCGGTCTGGTCAAAACCCAGTTCGGCTGGCACATCATCCGCCGCGATGCTCTCAAAACTGCACAGACCATCCCGTTTGAAAGCGTGAAAGATGTCATCATCCGGAATCTTACCGCCCAGAATACAGAAAAAGCCGTCACAGCTTATCTCGACACTCTGGAAAAGGCCGCCAAAGTCACCTATTTCGTCAAAGACCCGATGGCCAATGCCGTCGCACCGGCGGTCAAATAACTGCTGGCTTTGCCGATCGATCTCTTGCCGCATCCTGTTTTTTTCAGGGTGCGGTTTTTTTATTAGCAAAATTGCTCCGGTGTGCTATATTATGCACAGGTAATTTCTGCCGTTAAACATAAACGTGTTCACATAAGGATTCTGTTGATTTATGTCAGAGGAAAAAAACTGTCCGTCCGGCGGCACCTGTCCTTCCGGAAAAAGTTGTGAAGAATGCAAAAAAGAAAAAGGTTCCGAAGATTGCAAACTGACCGCGACCCTCGCCGCTATTGACCGCCGCATCATCGTTATGTCCGGTAAAGGCGGAGTCGGCAAAAGCACTGTCGCCGTCAATCTGGCGATGTCGCTGGCTCTGCAAGGCAAAAAAGTGGGACTGCTGGATGTCGATGTCCACGGCCCGAGCGTACCCAAAATGCTGGGACTGGAAAATTCTGCTCCGGAAGTTTCCGAAGCCGGTAAGATACTGCCGGTGCAGATCGGCGGATTAAAAGTTTTGAGCATCGGCTTTTTCCTCGAAAGCACCGATGCCGCTGTCGTCTGGCGCGGTCCGATGAAAATCGGTGTCATCAAACAGTTTCTGACCGATGCCGACTGGGAGAAACTGGACTATCTGGTAGTAGATGCTCCTCCGGGAACCGGCGATGAACCGCTGACAGTCTGCCAACTGCTGGCAGGTGACAACACCAGTGCCGTTATTGTCACGACTCCGCAGGGAGTGGCGGCGACGGATGTTTCCAAGTCGCTGACTTTTTGCCGGGAACTCAATTTGAATGTTGCCGGACTGGTGGAAAATATGAGTGGTTTTGTCTGCCCGCACTGCGGTGAAATCACCGATATTTTTTCCAGCGGTGCAGGCGAAGAACTGGCGGCAAAATACAATGTGCCGCTGTTGGGCAAACTGCCGATCGACCCTGCGGTCTGCCGCGGCGGAGATGAGGGAACTCCCTTTGCCCGTTATTACAACAACACTGTCACCGGTAAGATTTTTGAAAATATCACCGGGATATTTCTCTGAATATCCGGAAAAAAAGCGGGTGTCCTTTTGACAGGGCACCCGTTTTTTTATCTTTCAAAAATGTGAATCATTCAGCGGCGGCGGCTTTGGCGGTGTTGTCTTTGATAAAGGCGAAATAAAGTGCCGGAATGACATAGAGCGTCAAAAGTGATGCCACAGTCAGACCGCCGACCACACCCACACCGCAGCTGGCACGCAATTCCGACCCCAGACCGGAACCGAATGCCATCGGCAGCATACCCGCCACCGAGGCGATACTGGTCATGACAATGGGGCGGAATTTTTCTTCCACCGCTTTGAGCATAGCGGCGTGCGGAGAAAGTCCGGCAGATATCTGCACACTGCATTCATCCATGATGAGGATGGCGTTGTTGGCCACGATACCGATCATCATAACTCCGCCCAGCAACCCCATCATCGACATAGACATACCAAAAAGCCAGAGGGTGAGATACATCCCCAGAAATCCCAGCGGGACGGTGAAAATGATGAGAAACGGTTTGGTCCACGATTCCATAATGGCGGCAATGAGCAGATAAGTCAGCAGTGCCGCCAGGGCAATGACCTGCAAAAATTCCGCCGCAGTTTCATTCATCATTTCCACACTGCCGCTCATACGGACATTGTAACCGGGAGGCAGGGCGTTGCGAGCGGTATCACCGATGGCTTTGGAAACTTCGCCCAGCGGCCTGCCGGGGGCGGTGTTGGAAAATATCCACATAGTACGCACTTTGTCGTAACGGTTGATGACCACCGGACGGGCGTCCTCGGAAATACGGGCAAAGACTTCGGCGGAAAGCGGATTGTTGTCTTTGGTCGCCGGGGTCGCCTGCCGCAACTGGTTTTCGCCGTATTCCTTGCTGTTTTTGACCCGGATGTCGAACACCCGGGAGCCAAGACGGAAATCTCCGACTTCCACCCCGTCCAGTGAGCCGTGCATATAATTGTAAAGCTGCTCGGCGGACATATCAAGATTCTGCAAAATGGTGCGGTCGGGAGAGATATTGATATTCATTTTTCTCTCCCGGCGGCTGGAATCGAGGTCGCGGGTCAGCCCCAGTGCCGGGAGTTTTTCCATAACTTCCATTTCGGCGGCTTCCAGCACTTCCAGATCCGGCCCGTTGATAACACAGCGGATCTCTGCCCCGCTGCCGCCGAAAGTCGGCGGTATCGACAGCGTGACAAGACAGTTGTCAAGATAGGATAATTCCTGCCGCAGAATATCCTGCAATTGATAAATATCCTCATCACGCTGATGCTTTTTGGTCGTATTCAAGTTGATCTGACCGATGTAAACCGCGGCGGAAACCTGCCCTCTGGTACTGTTGGCAGTGCCGATCTGGATATTCATACCGGTGATGAAATCATACTTTTTGAGGTGATCGGCAGCTTCGAGCATCAGTTTTTCGGTAGTGTCAAGATTGTATCCGGTGGGGAATTCAAACTTGATGCGGATCTCGCCCTGATCGCAAAACGGCAGAAACGACAATCCGACCTGCGGAGCAATGAAAAACGCTATTGCCGCACTCAATGCCGCCACACATATCACCAGTTTTTTCGGATGTTTTGCCGTCCATTCGATAGATTTGTTGAATTTCCGGCACAGCCAGTCGTAACCTTTATCCCACGGGGCAAAAAACTTTTGCATCACCAGCGGCAGTTCTCCGGCAGTACCGCTGCTTTTTTTCAACAGCAGACAGGAAAGTATGGGCGTCAGCGTAAAACTGATAAACAGTGAAATCACAGTTGCCACGACCATAACTCCGGCAAAAGGTTTCATCATACTGCCGATCCGGGTGGTCATCATCATCACCGGCACAAAAACCACCACATTGGTCAGTGCGCTGGCGGAAACTGCGGCGATAACTTCGCCGGTACCGTTTTCAGAAGCGGTTTTGATATCCTCTTTGCGGGCAAGGTGCTTGAAAATGTTTTCGATCACCACAATGGAGTTGGTGACCAGCACCCCCACGGAACAGCCGAGCGAAAGCAGGGTCATGATGTTGAATGAATAATCCATATACGCCATAGCGGCAAATGTAACGATCACCGATACCGGCATGGAAACCATTACGATAAAAGTGGATTTCCAGTCGTGCAAAAAGAGAAAGAGTAAAATTGCCGTCAGAAGAATACCATTCACGATACTGCTCCAGGCGTCATCCACAGAAGCCTGGATAAATTCACCGGCATCCCGGAACCACACCAGTTCCATACCGGTGGGCAGTTCACCGTTTTTGACCATAGCGTCGAAACGTTTACGCAGACCGTCGATAACTTCGATAGCGTTGGCTTCGCCTTTTTTGACGATGTTGAAGCGGGCGGCGGGTTTGCCGTTGACATATGCTTTACTGCGAACTTCCCGGCTCATAAGTTTGATTTCCGCCACATCCCGCAGATAGATGCGTTTGTTTTTGAATTGACCGATTTCGATGGCTTTCACTTCCTCAAAATCTTTGAAATCCCCGACGAAAGTCACATTTTTTTCCGTAGTTCCCTCCTGAATACGGCCCAGAGGTTTACGGACATTGTTGGCTTTGAGTTTTGCCACCACATCGTTGATGGAAATATTGAGTGCGGCAAGTTTCGCCCGGTCGAGCAGGATATGCACCTGCATTTCGTTGGCACCATAGACCCGGACTTCACCCACTCCCGGCACCGCAGAAAAGCGGTCAGCGATAACATCGTCGGCAAAATCGTAAAGGTCATCCTGCGTGCGGTCACCGACCAGAAAGACCTGCACCACCGTTGTCGCATTGGTGTCGATTTTGCGGATAGTCGGCTCTTTGGCTCCGTCGGGGAAATCATCCCGGATGCGGTTGAGTGCTTCGCGGATATCCGTCGCCGCCACATCCACGTCGATACCCATATTGAATTCCAGCTGGATCTGTGCCTGATCTTCGATCGACATACTGGTAACGTGTTTGATACCGTCAAGAGATGAAACGGCATCTTCGATACGCTTCACGACTTCGATTTCGATTTCAGCCGGGCTTGCGCCCTCGTATTCACAGCGGACGAGTACCGTCGGTATCTCCATACTCGGCAGCAAATCGATGCTCAAACGCGAATAAAGCCACATCCCTATCATCACCAGCACGATAATAAACGCCGATATAGCGATCGGGCGGCGGACAGACCATCTGCTCAAAAACATAAAAAATCCCTCCTCTGTGCAATCAGCGGTTGACGACTTTCAAAAGTGAGCCGCTGTTGATAAAGGTCTGTCCGGAAACGATCACATCTTTGCCCAGGATCTTTTCCGGATTGAGGATCTCGCAATGATCGCCGTCGATGATGCCGCGTACGACATCGACGCTTTCGGCGCGGTCATCGGCACCGGCGACATAAACGATATAGCGGTTGTTGGCACGGAGCAATGTTGCCGCCACCGGGATACCGTAAGCTCTTTTTTCCTGCAAAATGATGACAAGTTCGCTCAACATACCGCTGACGACATTATTTTCCGGGGGGACTTCGATTTTGATTTCAAAAGTACGGCTGGCGGGATCGATACCGGGGGCTTTATAAGTGACCTTTGCCCGCCGGGGAGTGCCGGAAGCATCCAGAAATTCGACCGCGGTCTCGCCGACCCGGATATCCTGATAATAGACTGCACTGATGTGGCAGATGATCTCAAACTTGCTGTGATTTTCCAGTTTCATAATTTTCTGACCGGCGGAAACATATTCATTTTCCTCGACATAAGTTTCAAAGACCACGCAGTCAAAGGGTGCTTTGATCATAGAGTCCGCCAGATTTTTTTTGGCGATGGTGAGATTGCTTTCGGACTGTTTGAGCTGGGCTCTGGCGTTGAGGATGGCGGCCTCGGCGTTGCGGACTTCCATACCGGCTTTTTTGTAACTGGTTTCGGCAGTTTCAAAAGCCGCCTGACTTACGGCGTGCGAATCTTTGAGCCGCAGGGCGCGGTCATAATCAAGTTTTGCCTGATGCAAAGACAATTCTGCAGTTTTGAAGGCAAATTCAGCACTTTGCAATGCCGCCTGTTTCACTTTGATCTCATCCTCTTTGACCACGACCTGATTGGTCAGCACCTGACGGTCGATACCGAAAAGGAGATCTCCGGACTTGCGGCGGTCACCGGAATCGACTTTGAGCAGTTCGAGCGTACCGGCGATTTTTGCGGAAATAACGGCATACTCCACCGGAGTCACGATACCCTGCACCGGGATTTTGCGTTGAAAAGTCCTCTGGGCGGGTTTTTCCACCGTCACCCGGGTAATTCGTTCGCCCCGGGCGGTTTTCCCGTCTTTGCCGCAGCCGGAAAAGATAAAAAGCGATGCGGCACAACACACCAGCAATACTCTGATGCCAAATTTTTTCATACAAAAATCTCCACTGTAAAATTATGATTCTAAAAAAAAAGTTATGTTTGCGGTTAATATAACATCACAAAAAAACCTTGTCAATATAACTTTTTTTCAGTGCAGGATATTTTACAAAAAAAATAAATCCGGCGTTTTTTTTCAGCGGCGGCGGATTTCCCGGCGGAGATAAAGCGGCCAGTACCAGTTGTTGAAACCCAACTGCACCGCAAACTGGATGAAAACAATGGTAAAAATTCCGGCGTGCCGGCAGGCGGCCGCCCAGAAAACAAGCAGCAATATCACTGCACCGTTTATCAACCCCGTCCAGACAAATGGCACTTTATTCATCGCCACGATGACAGTTGCCGCAAGAGCGTGGTTTTTTTCCAGCATCAGCATAAGATAGAGCAGAGCCAAAGTGCCCTGCGGGAGCAGTCTGCCGCGACTGCCGAGCATTTCCAGCAGCGGCGTACCGGCAAACAGAATAAATACTCCGGCGGCGGCGGCAAAAACAACAAAAAACCATATCCCGCGGAGAAAAAGTTTTTTAAGTTTCTGCATATCTCCCAGCTGACACAATGCGGTCAATTCCGGCATAAGTGCCAGTACCGGCACCGAAGCCATCGTAAGAGCCGCCGATGCAAGCTGCAGAGAAAGCCCGTAACTGCCTGCCGTATCAAGTCCGCAGTAAGCGGCGACCAGCAGACCGGTGGCGTTGAGCGCACAAAATGTACCGGCGGCATTGATCGACAGTTTCCAGGTGTTGTGCCACATTTCAGACAGTATCCCCCTCACGCCGTCAAAAGAAAATCCGGCGGGGACATATCCCGAAACCGTCCGGCAGAAACACATCCTGCCGCAAATCAGATCGAACAGAGCCGATACTGCAAAAGTTCCGCACAGCATCACGAGTTTACTGCCGGGGATGAAAATCACCGCGGCAGCGGAAAAGAGTTTGATAACTTCACCAGCCATCAGTATCTTCTGGGCGGCGGCGACTTCTCCCGCCGCCGTCAGCATCATCCGCCAGCGGCAGGCGTGGAAATATATCAGCAAGTATGCGGCGTACAGCCCCCAGGCATAAAATTTCGTATTGCCGCTGATTTCTTTTGAAATATATCCGATGTAAAAACTCCCGGCGGAAACAAGAATGAGGATAAAAACGAGTGTCAGCCCCCAATAGACAACGGCAGAAGCACAAAGTATCCGGCGACAGAGAGCAGCATTGGGCCGCATTTCCGCCTGCACCGAAGCCGACAACCCGCAACTCAGAATCGTTTCCGCCCCGGCCCGGGCGTAAGTGAAATTCCTTGCCAGAGTTCCTTCGAGGACAGAAGTGGTCAGGAGTGCAAAAGCCATTATACCGGCAAAAGAGTACCACAACCCCAATTCTCCGGCGGAGAGCATCCGCAGGATCAGCGGCAGGATCAATATCTGCACCCCCAGCTGACCGCCGCGGGAAACAAAACTCCAGCTGATATCTTGTATTTTTGTCTTGATCATAAGCCCCATCTCTGTATATACAGGTAATATACTGCACCGGAAGCGACTTTTTCAAGTTTTCCGGAGCAACCGGAGCGGATTTCCTGAAAAAATCAAAAAAAAGGAAGTCCTGTACGGGACTTCCTCTTGTTTTTTTGCGTTTGCCGCAATGGACTTAAATGCCCTGGGCGATCATTGCTTCGGCAACTTTCTTGAAACCGGCGATATTGGCACCGGCAACGTAGTTGATACCGTCAGCAGTTTTGCCGTTGGCGACACAGGCGGTGTGGATACCGGTCATAATGCCGCGGAGTTTGTTGTCCACTTCTTCGGCAGTCCAGTAGCAGTGGCCGGCATTCTGGGTCATTTCCAGACCGGAAGTTGCTACGCCGCCGGCGTTGACAGCTTTGCCGGGAGCAAACGGGATCGCACTGTCCTGGAAACAGGCGATCGCTTCCGGACGGCAGCCCATATTGGAAACTTCGGCGACCAGCTGGACTTTGTTGGCGACGAGTTTTGCCGCATCTTCGCCGGCGAGTTCATTCTGGGTGGCGCAGGGCATAGCGATATCAGTTTCGACTTCCCAGGGTTTGCGTCCGGCGAAAAATTTCGCGGATTTATATTTTTCGGCGTAGGGAGAAACGATGTCGCGGCCGCTGGCACGCAGTTCGAGCATATAGTTGACTTTATCCAGATCCAGACCGTCTTCATCGAGGATGTAGCCGTCGGGACCGGAAATGGTGATGACTTTGGCGCCGAGCTGGGTGGCTTTGAGGGCGGCACCCCAGGCGACGTTGCCGAAACCGGAGAGCGCGACGCGTTTGCCGGCGATATCCTGTTTCATTTCATCGAGCATATGCTGGACAAAATAGACCGCACCGAAACCGGTGGCTTCGGAACGCACGAGAGAACCGCCCCAGGTCAGACCTTTGCCGGTCAGCACGCCGTGGAAGCTGTTGGCAAGGCGTTTGTACTGGCCGAAAAGATAACCGATTTCGCGGGCGCCGACGCCGATATCACCGGCGGGCACGTCGGTATCGGGACCGATGTGACGGAAAAGTTCACGCATGAAACTGTTGCAGAAATTCATCACTTCGCGGTCAGACTTGCCTTTGGGGTTGAAGTCACTGCCGCCTTTGCCGCCGCCCATGGGGAGCGTGGTCAGGGAGTTTTTGAAAGTCTGTTCAAAGCCCAGAAATTTGAGAATGGAAAGATTCACGCTGGGATGAAAACGCAAACCGCCTTTGTAGGGGCCGATGGCACTGTTGAACTGCACGCGGTATCCGGTGTTGACCTGGATTTCGCCGTTGTCATCAGTCCAGGGCACCTGAAAAGTGATGATGCGTTCGGGGACGGTCATACGTTCGAGGATTTTGTTTTTTTCCAGGCGGGGATCGGCGGCGATGACACCGCCGATGGTCTCAAAGACCTCGGTCACTGCCTGCAGAAATTCGGTTTCCCACGGAGCCTGTGCCGTGCGGAGTTCAAGTACTCTCTGTGCGTACTCATTCATTTTGGATATTCTCCCTTGATTTGTTCCCGGCAAAAAAAAAGCCGGTTTATTATGTAACCCGGAACTTTATTTTTATTTATAGTGTGCAAGCCGTTAAGGTGCTTTCGCTGTAAATATCGAACACGAGAGTTCCGAAACGTCCACTAATATACTGCAAAAAAACACTTTTTTCAAGGTTTCTTCCGATATGCACAATAAAAAATTTTGAATTTTTTTCACTCTGCCTGCCTTTAAGCGGCAAAAAAAACGGCACACCGCAAATGGCGTGCCGTCCGGACTTTGTGTTTTTTACATACGGTGCCAGCTGGCGACATCGTCGCCGGCATCTTCGCAGGGATCGGCTTCCGGATTGTAGCCGAATTCATCCTTGGCGTTGGGACCGCAGGAATAAATGGCAAGATCAGTGGAAATTTTATGATCGCTGTTGTTTTTGTCGCAGCTGTGCGGAGCAAGCGTTTCACCGCCTTCAACGTTGATCATCACGATATAGGGTTTGCCCCAGGGGTCGTGCCAAATGGCGGAAAGCTGATCGCTCGCACCTTCATCCGGATTGTATTCCGGACGCGGGTCGAGATAACGTTTGCCTCTTTTGTTGACGTGGTATTTGCTGTTCAAAACTGAATTTTTGGGGTCGGACATCACCAGAATGAGGTATTCAAAAGCTTCGATGGTGGTATCTTTTTTGTTTTCGGTGTAAAACATACCGTCATATTTGCTTTTGGTCACCCTGCCGGCAGTACCGTTTCTGCCGACATAGTAGTTGGAGCCGCTTTTTTCGACGAGTTTGCCGTAGTCATTTTGCATAGAACGCAATGCGGTGGTCAACGTGGCGATATCTGCCTTGGCCTGGGTGATCCTTGCCTGAGTCTGGGCACCGGTCACCGCCGGGATGAGCAGACCTGCCAAAACGGCGATAATACCGATCACCACCAGAAGTTCCACCAGAGTAAAAAATCTGTGTTTCATCATTTCTCTCCTTATCATATTTTATCTGTCTTGAAACTATCCGTATTTGATGTGCGTTTTATCCACACTGCATATACATTAGCAAAGAAAAGTTGTTTTTTCAATATAAAAGTCCGCTTTTTTTTGAAAAAAAACACTTTTCCCTGTGAAAAAACTTGACAAAACAGCTCTTTTAATGTATTCTATCACGGATAATAGTCCTGAAACATGGACTTCACATTGGTTGCAATTTTTCACATTTGGAGAAAACACTTATGAAAAAACATTTTTTTACCCTGGTGGAACTTCTGGTGGTGATCGGCGTCATTGCCATCCTTGCCGGACTGCTGCTGCCCGCCCTCAACTCAGCCCGTAACGCCGCAAGCAATGCCGAATGTCTCAACAATCAGGGACAGGCGATGAAACTTATTCAGCAGGCTATGAACAAAAACGGCGGCTTTCTGATCAACGGCGGCAAAAGTCTTCCCTGGGGCAGATGGCTGTATAAATCCGGTCTGACCACCGATATGAAAGGACTCCGCTGCTCAAGTCTGAGCTTCACCCAGCCGACAGACATCATCGACAACGAGGATTCGGCTCCGCTGGATTCGTTTGGTGTAGTCCAGAGCAGTACGACTGTTTCGGCAAAAGTTTCCGGTATTTCCAAAGTTTACGGCTTTGATATGCGCGGAACCAAGTTCCTCACTTACGATGACGACAAAGTCGTTTCCCCGGGTTCGCTGGTTCTCGGCGGATGCACCAAAGCCGACACTCCGGGAATCGATCTCACTACGACCATCAAAGCTGACGGCAACATTTTCCAATTTGTCCACATTGACAAAACCAATGTGTTTTTCCTGGATGGTCACGCCGCCTCTCTGACGATAGATGACCTTTCCGGCTACTATGCTCCTGACAGCAAAAACAGCGAAGCTGTCAAAATCAAAGTCAGTTCGAAATAAGTTTGGGATTTTCTTATGGAAAAAAGATTTGCCGAGGTTTCACGCAAAACCCGCGAAACAGATATTTTCCTCTCGCTGGATATCGACGGTACCGGTGTTGCCGATATTGATACCGGAGTAGCATTTCTTGATCATATGCTGGAATTGTGGAGCCGTCACGGTCTTTTTGACCTGACAGTCAAAGCATCCGGCGATCTGGATGTGGATGGTCACCATACTTTTGAAGATATCGGGCTCGTGCTGGGCAGTGCCATCAAAGAGGCCGCCGGAGATAAAAAAGGCATCCGGCGTTACGGAAATTTCCTGCTGCCGATGGATGAAACACTCGTACTGACGGCGCTGGATTTTTCCGGCAGGCCCGGTCTGTATTACGATGTTGAGCCGCCGGCGGAAATGGTGGCAAATTTTGACGCCAGACTTTTTCACGAGTTTTTTCAGGCACTCTGCGTGACTGCCGGATTGAATATGCACATCAAACAGTTGGCGGCGGGTGAAAACCACCATCTGTTTGAAGCAGTTTTCAAAGGCTTCGCCAAGGCTCTGGATATGGCGACTTCGATCGACCCCCGCATCGCCGGTACGATACCCTCGACCAAAGGTATATTGTAAAAACTGTTGCTGCCGGTTATGCCTATATATAAATACTCCTGCAATCAATGCGGCAAAGATTTTGAATTGCTGCTGCCCCGCTGTGATGCTCCCGCCAAGTGTCCGGCGTGCCGCAGCAGCGATCTGCAAAAAAAGAATACCACCTTTGCCGCCAAAAGCAGCCGGAGCGTTTCGTGCAAAATGGCCGACACCTGTCCGGGTGCAGGCAAAAGCTGCGGGTGCTCTTGCGGCTGTGCCGGACACCGCCACTGACGATCTGCTATGAATAAAAAAGAACTTATTGCCGCTCTGGAATCTCTGGATATGCGTCCCGGCAGGGGATTGGGTCAGAATTTTCTGATGGATGCCAATCTACTGGATTTCATCGTCCGCACTTCCGGTCTTGCCGCCGGGGAAAAAGTGCTGGAAGTCGGTCCGGGATTCGGTGCCCTGACCGAAAAACTCGTCGCGGCAGGTGCCGATGTCACCGCCATTGAATACGATCACCGTCTGGCAGAATATCTGCGGAAAAAATTCCCGCAGGATTCGCTCACGCTCATCGAAAAAGACGCCTGCAAGGTCAATTACGGCGAACTTTTTCCCGCCGGTACTTTTTTCCGGGCGATCGCCAATCTGCCATACGCTATAAGTACTGTTTTCATCGCCAGGATACTGGAAAGCCCCTCTCTGCCGCAAAGTATGCTCTTTATGCTGCAAAAAGAGATGGGCGAAAGACTCTCCGCCGCCTGCGGCAGCAAAGCCTACGGTGCCCTCTCGGTACGCTGTCAGGTCTGCTACGATGTCAGCATCGCCCGGATCGTGCCGCCCGAAGTCTTTTATCCCGCCCCCGAAGTCGATTCCGCCATTGTGGCTTTCAAGCGGCACGACCGCCATCCGCTTGATCCTGCGACCGCCCGCACCCTTGACCGCATAGTCAAACTGGTTTTCAGCCAGCGGCGTAAACAAATGGGCAAAGTTCTTTCCCGCGGGGGATACGATGCCAGCAAAGTGGCGGCAGCTTTTGAAACCTGCGGCATCCCGCTGGAAATCCGCCCCGACCGGGTGGATGTGGCGACCTTCTGCCGCCTCGGAAGTCTTTTAAGCAACAAGGAGTGAAAAATGGATTCCATCCGGGAAGAAATCATCAGACTCAAACAGGAGCGCAATGCGATCATTCTCGCTCATAATTATGTTGACGGTGCGTTGCAGGATATTGCCGATTTCTGCGGTGATTCCCTGCAGTTGAGCATCGAAGCCGCCCGCACCGATGCCAAAGTGATGGTGGTCTGCGGCGTGCGTTTTATGGCTGAAACCGCCAAACTGCTCTCGCCCGGAGCGATCGTACTGCTGCCGGAAGCTGACGCCGGATGCCCGATGGCAGATATGGCTTCACCGGCAGAAATTTCCCGCGTCCGCCGGGAAAAACCCGATGCCGTCTTTGCCGCCTATGTCAACACCACCGCCGCCACCAAAGCGGCAGTCGATATCTGCTGTACCAGCGGCAACGCCCAAAAAATCATTTCATCCATCCCGCCGGAAAAAGAGATCGTTTTCCTGCCCGACCGCAACCTCGGCAGAAATGTCGCAGGTGAACTCGGCCGCGATATGTATATGTGGGATGGCTGCTGTCCCATCCACGATGCCGTCACCGTGGAGATGCTGGAAGCCGCCCGGCAGAAACATCCGGATGCCGAAATCATCATCCATCCAGAATGCCGTCCGGAGTGCATCGCCGCCGCCGATACCGCATTGAGTACCGGCGGGATGCTGGATTATGTAAAAAAATCTGACCGTAAATCCTTTATCATCGCCACCGAGTGCGGCATACTGCACCGCCTAAAACTGGAAAACCCCGGCAGGGAATTTTTTGAACTCGACCCGCCGCTGGTCTGCCGTGATATGAAAAAAATCACACTGGCAAAAGTCCGCGACGCCCTGCTCAACCTTGCTCCGCAGGTGGAACTCCCCGCCGGTACAGCCGATGACGCAGTCCGGAGCATCCGGGCCATGCTTGCGGTCAAATAACCACCGATGAATCTGCGCAAACTGGTTTTTGTTTTTGCCGCGTTTGCCTCCGGCTGTGCCATAAGTGCCGTTTGCTGCGGTATGACCGCTTTGCTCATCATCGCTGTCCTTGCCGCATTGCTTTTCGGGATCAGCCGTCCCGACCGGAAAATATTTTTCATCCTGACCGCTGCCCTGTTATCGGGAGCAGGGCTTTTTGCTCTCCGTCACTTGGTAGTTTCACGCAGTGATATACCGGCTCTTGCCGGTGAAGTCCGCCTGATCCTGACCGACCCGAATCTTTCTGGCATCCCGGATGTTGCTCCGCAGAAATTGCTGACTGCAGAAATGACCCACCCGTTTCAAGGCAGAGTTTTGTGCCGTCTGCCGCAGGGCTCACCCTGTTTCAAATACGGTACGATCCTTGCCGGCACTGCCAAAATCTACCCTGCCGCCTCCGGCAGAGCCGTAAATTTCCATCACCGTAAAAATTCTCTTGCAGAAGTCCGTTTCGTTACCTGCCGAGAGATCTCCCGGCGGAAAACTCTTTACAGCAGACTGCTGGATTTCCGCGATATTCTGATCCGGCGGGTCTGCGGCAATTTTGCTTCGGCAGAAAACCGGGCTTTGTGTACTGCTTTGTTTTTCGGGATATCCCACGGCATCAACAAAAGCGATATGCAGAAATTCATCGCATCCGGTACGGTGCATCTTTTTTCGGTTTCCGGTATGCACGTTGCTGTGATCGCCGCATTGATCCTCTCGTTTTTGCGAAATATCGCGTGGCAGCAGCGCTTTGCCGTAACTTTGCTCATCTGCGGCATCTATGTGCTTATGACCGGAGCAAGTCCGCCAGCGATCAGGGCATTTATCATGCTGGCGGCGTGGGCTCTTGCCAGAACTTTCTGCCGCAAGACCTCTCCGGTGGAAACAATGAGTGCCGCCGGATTGCTGATGCTGATCTGCGATCCTCTGCTGATCACCGACATCGGAGTACTCTATTCTTTTGCAGTAACCGCGGGACTGCTGCTGATTTCCCGTCACCGCACTTTTATCCGCAACCGCAGTTCTGCTCCGGAAAGACTCTTTGCCGGTAAAAAATTACGGCTCTGTGACCGCACCCCGCTTTCGCTGACAGGCAAAGTACTGACTGCGTTTACCTGTTCCGGCGGAGCGTTTCTTGCTTCCTGCGGGATAACGCTGTTTACCAGCGGTCTGCTCTCCCCCGGGCAGATCGCCGCCAATATGCTGCTGGCACTGCTTTCGACGGCGGTTTTTGTGCTGATACTGCTCTCGCTGGTGATTCCGCCGGTGCAGATGCTCTCCGAAAAAGTCATTGAGATCACCTCCTGGTGGTGCAGTTTCTGTGCCGATGCTTTTGCTCCGCAGGAAAGTATGATTCCGGCATTGTTGACGGTGATCGTTTATTATCTCTTTCTTGCGGCGTGTTTCTGCCGTTTCAAGTGGCCGGTCGCGGTAACTTTTGCTCTGCTCGCGATACTGTTGCTGCCCTGCCGGATGCTCTGGGAGAGCAGAGATCCCCGGCATATCGCAGTGATAACTTCTGACAGCGGCAGTTTTCCGGCTGTCCTGCTCTGCGACGGCGGAGAATCCACGCTCGTTGATCTGCCGGACTACCGGATGGCAGCGGAAGTAAGAAAACACATCTGCCGGTGCAGTAAAGGGATCACGCTGTTTTACACTTCTGCCAATACTGCGGAGTGCTGTCGCGGCCTTGCGGCACTCACTCCCCGCCATCAGCCCGGCAGAGTTCTGCTCAAACAGGATCGCAAAATCACCCCGGCGGCAGAGCAGATACTCCAAAAACTCTGCAGCGCTCCGGCGGCAGAAGCAGAAAATTATCCGGGAATATGCAAAATTTCCAGAGGAAAAGAAAAACTGGATATTGAATATTTCTTTTCCGGCTCTAAATTAAAAGCAGAACTAAATTTGCTCAAAATGCCGCATGGCTGGGATGCTGTCTGCCGGATACCGGGCAAAAAGATTTCAAAAACGATCCGTTTCAGCAAAGAGGCAAAGACAACTGTTTATGAATTCTGAATTGAAAATATGTCACATCATCACCCGGATGATCGTGGGCGGCGCCCAGGAAAACACCCTGCTCACCATCAAAGGACATCTGAAAAAAGGTCATCAGGTCACTCTGGTAACCGGTCCTGATGAGGGGAGAGAGGGTAAACTGCTCCAATTTACCGGGATACCAGATTTCCCGGTGGTGATGATGCCGGAACTCTGCCGGGAACTTGCCCCATGGCGGGATCTCTGTGCTTTTGTCAAACTGGTCAGGCTTTTTCGCCGCAACCGTTACGATGTGGTGCATACCCACAGTTCCAAAGCCGGTATCATCGGCAGGCTTGCCGCCCGGTTTTGCGGTATCCCGGTCATCGTCCACACGGTACACGGTCAGGCGTTTACTCCCTACGAAAAAGCGTGGCGGAATTTCATTTACATCCTGTCAGAAAAAATCGCCGCCAAATGCTGTCACAAAATATATGCCGTCGCCCGGGCGATGATCGCCCAGTGCGTCAAAGCCAAAATCGCTCCGGAAAAAAAATATATGGTCGTTTACAGCGGTATGGATACCGACTCCTTTGACCGGGCCGAAGCGGATCCGGTTTTGCGGGGATCCCTGCAAATACCGCCCGGCGTCAAAGTCATTGCGACTCTGGCAAGGCTTTTTCCGCAAAAGGGATATGAATTCATACCGGATGCCTTTGCCCTTGCGGTGCGGAAAATGCCCGATCTCCATTTGCTTATCATCGGCGACGGGATAATGCGTGAAAGCATTGCGGCAAAATTTGCTGAACTTGGTGTGGCGGATAAAGTTTCCTTTGCCGGACTGGTCGCTCCGGCACAGATACCGTCGTATCTGGCACTGTCGGATATGCTCTGGCATTTGTCTTTGCGTGAAGGTCTGCCCCGGGCGGCAGTGCAGGCATTGGCTTCCGGCAAACCGGTGATCGGATTCCGTCTGGACGGCACTCCGGAAGTAGTCATCGACAATGTCACCGGATTCTGTTTTGAACCGGGGGACAATGCCGGCGTCGCAGATGCCGCAGTCAAGATCCTTTCCGACCCCGGACTCTGCCGCCGAATGGGGGCAAACGGCAAAAAACTGGTGCTGGAAAATTTCCACTGGCAAAAAATGGCGGATATTCTGGAAAAAGAATATTTACAGCTTTTTGAATTGGCAAAGCGGTGAAAAACCGTGTATATTTTATAAAGACATATCATTTAAATATAATTTCGGGAGTTTTTTATGCAAAAGATCAATGTCGGTGTAATCGGAGTCGGTGCTTTGGGCCGTCATCACAGCCGCCTTTACAATCTCAATGACAAATGCTGTATGGCAGGTATTTTTGACGTCAATACCGAATCTGCCGAAAAAGTCGGTGCGGAATTCGGGCTGCCGGTTTTCAAATCGTGGCAGGAACTGGCGGCAAAATGTGATGCTTTGAGCGTTGCCACTCCCGCTACTTACCACGCCGCCACCGTCGTGCCTCTCTTGGAAATGGGCAAACACGTGCTGGTGGAAAAACCCATCGCTTCTTCCGTCGAAGATGCCGTAAAAATGGTCGAAGCCGCCGAAGCCAATCAGGTCATCCTCGCAGTCGGTCACGTTGAGAGATTCAATCCCTCGCTTGCGATACTTGATCTTTTCCCCGGCAAAATCCGTTTCATCGAAGCCCAGCGTATCGCCAAATATCCCCCGTCGCGTCCCGGTCTGCCGCCCCGCGGCACCGAAGTCAGCGTCACGCTGGATCTGATGATCCACGATATCGACCTGGTGCTGTCGCTGGTGGACAGCGAAGTTGAGAGCATCGACGTCAGCGGCAGTCCGGTGCTGAGCCCCGGAGATGATATCGTTTCCGCCCGCATCAACTTTGTCAACGGCTGTACCGCCTGTCTTACCGCCAGCCGCATCGCCCAGAATCCGAAACGCATGCTGCGGCTTTACCGCGAAAACGATTATCTCTCGATCGACCTCAACAATCACAGTGCGGCAAGAGTCGGCAAAGACGGCGGCGAACTGAAACAGGAAGTTTTCGACCTGCCCGAAAAAAATGCCCTTGCCTGCGAACTGGATGATTTCGTCCGGAGCGTCATCGACCTCAAATCCGGCAAAACCCCTGCTCCGAAAATTTCCGGCAGAGCAGGGCTGGCGGCTCTGAAACTGGCGGTGGATATCGAACTCGCCGCCAAAGCCTGGCAGAAAAAATTTGCTCTCTGACGGATATTTATGGCGGTTTTATCCCGGCTCTGCGGCGGAAAAGTAAATCTTTTCCTCAAAGTCGAAAGACTCAATCAGGATGGCTTTCACGACATCGCCACACTGTTTGTGCCTTTTGAATGCCCCGCCGACCGCATAACACTCACAACCGGCGGTGCTTCCGGGATAAAAGTCCGTTCTTCCGATCCGGCTCTGCCGCAGGATGGCAAAAATCTTGCCGGGATCGCGGCAAAACTTTATGCCGATGCCGCTGAAATCACTCCGGACTGGGAAATTTTTATCGAAAAATCCCTGCCGGTTTCCGGCGGAGTCGGCGGCGGCAGTGCCAATGCCGCAAAAACTCTGCTGCTGCTCAATGAGCATTACCGCAAACTGACTGAAACTCAACTTGCAGAGATCGCTTTTGCCGTCGGCTCGGATGTACCGTTTTTTTTGCTCGACACTCCGGCAGTCGGCAGAGGCAGAGGCGAAAAACTCACTCCGGCAGAGTTTCCCGCTCCGCCGCTGCTGCTGGTCGAACCGGGTTTCCCGGTCAGTGCCAAATGGGCATACACCCACCTCGACCCAACCCGTAAAACTCCGGCTGATGACAATCGTATCCGGCAGTTGATTTCCGCCCTTGCCGACCGGAATTACCACCGGGCGGCAGAACTTATGCACAACGATCTGGAATATGCTCTTTTTGAAAAATTCCCCCTGCTGGAAGTGATAAAAAATTCGCTGATCTCCTGCGGCGCTTTGCGGGTGATGGTTTCCGGCAGCGGCAGTTCGGTACTGGCTCTTTTTGACAGTTGCGATGAGGCACGCCGGGCAGAAAAAGAATTCTCCGCCCTGATGCCGCTGAAATGCAGTTTACTTGAGGGCGAAGTATGAAAAAAGCAGTTTTCCTCGACCGCGACGGAGTTATCGTCAAACAGGTGCATTTCCTGCATACTGCCGCTGAAACCACTTTGGAAAACGGCGTGGCAGAGGGAATAAAACGCCTCAAAGAAAACGGTTTTCTGGTGATTTGCGTATCCAACCAGTCCGGAGTGGCAAGAGGACTTTTCCCCGACACCGCCGTCGCCGAAGTCAATGATGAGATCCAACGCAAACTGGCGGAAAAAAACACTGCGATAGATGATTTTTTCACCTGTTTTCACCATCCGGATATTTCCGGAGCGTGCGACTGCCGCAAGCCTGCCCCCGGGATGCTGCTTGCCGCCGCAAAAAAGTGGCAGATCGACCCCGCCGCCTCTTTTATGTGCGGCGACAAAGCCGACGATGTCAAAGCAGGAATAAATGCCGGATGCCGGAAATCGTTTCTCATTCTGACCGGTTACGGCAGCAGCGAAAAAAGCAAAATCCCCGCCGGAACTCCCGTCTGCCGGGATTTTACTGAATTTGTCAACTCTCTGACGGATGATGCAACAAATGAATGATACTCCCAAATCTCTGCGGCTGCATATCACATTTTTCGGCAGGACAAATGCCGGAAAATCCACTTTTTTCAATCTTTTCTGCGGACAGGACAACGCCATTGTTTCGCCCGTCCCCGGCACGACCACCGACACGGTGGAAAAAGCGATGGAACTTCTGCCGCTCGGACCCATCCTGCTGACCGACACCGCCGGATTTGCCGACAAAGGCTCGCTCGGCAGTGACCGCATCGCCAAAAGCCGTCAGGCAATGAGCCGGACTGATATCGCCGTACTGGTCATCACCCCCGGAGTTTTTGACGATGTCGAACTCGATATAATTTCCGAACTGCGATCCCTCAAAATCCCGGTGCTCATCGCTCTCAATCTGCACCGCGGCACCCCTCCGGAAGAAAATTTCATCCGGCAGGTCAAATCCCTGACCGGACTTGAAATCATCTGTGCCGATGCCGCAGATACATCCAGACGCAGTGCGGTGCTGGATGAATTCAAAAAACACTTTCTGACACTCGCTCCGGAAGATTTCATCAACCGTCCGCAGGTCGTCAGAGATCTGGTCAGACCCGATGGTTTGTGCATACTTATCGTACCGATCGACATCCAGGCTCCCCGCGGCAGACTTATCCTGCCGCAGGTGCAGACCATCCGCGAAGCCCTCGACGGCAACAGCTGCTGCCTTGTAGTCAAAGAAAATCAATACGCCGCCGCACTCAAAAAACTTGCCGTCAAACCCGATCTTGTCATCTGCGACAGTCAGGTGGTCAGGATGATGATAGAAAACACTCCGCCGGATATCCCCTGCACCACTTTTTCCATCATTATGGCGGCGGCAAAAAGAGATATAAAGCAGCTGGCAGAGGGGAGCAGAACCATTTTTTCCCTCAAAGACGGCGACAAAGTCCTCATCGCCGAGAGCTGTACCCACCACGCCACCTGCGAAGATATCGGCAGGGTGAAACTTCCGGCACTCATCTCCAAAGCCTCCGGCGCGGAGTTGAAATTCGACTTCTTTTCCGGCCGCGATTTCCCGGATGACCTGGCACAATACGCTTTGATAGTCCACTGCGGCGGCTGTATGATTTCCCGCCGGGAATTCCTGTCGCGGCTGGCTTTTGCCGGAGCGGCAGATGTCCCGGTGACCAACTACGGTATCGCGATTTCCGCCTGCACCGGAGTCCTCGACCGCGTGATTGCCGTTTTTGACAGCAAAAAAAAGTAAATAAAATACGCTTTACATACCCGTCAAAGCGTTGATATTCTTTCATTTTTGTGCTATATTAGAAATTTGTAGAAAAATCCATTTTTCAAATGAGGAATGCAAAATATGAAAGAAATCAAAGTTTCCATCATCGGATTCGGCACTGTCGGTGCCGGTGTCGCAGATATTCTCCTTAAAAACAGCGGCGTCATATCCACCCGGACCGGCCTGGCCGTCAAACTGGTGAAAATCGCCGATCTTGATATTACCCGCGACCGCGGTATCACCATCCCCGACGGCATCCTGACCACCGACAGCAGTGAAGCTGTCGCCGCCGCCGATATCGTCGTCGAACTGGTCGGAGGCACCACTTTTGCCAAAAAGATCATCCTCGATGCTCTCAATGCCGGCAAACACGTCGTCACCGCCAACAAGGCTCTGCTCGCCCACTACGGCGAAGAACTCTTTGCCGCCGCCAAAGCCAACAATGTTGACCTCTTTTACGAAGCCAGCGTCGGCGGCGGTATCCCGATCCTGAAATCCCTGCGTGAAGGCCTCGCCGCCAACCGCATCAGCCGCATCTGCGGTATCCTCAACGGCACCTGCAACTACATCCTGACCCGGATGGAGCAGGAAAATGCCGATTTCGCCACCGTCCTTGCCGACGCCCAGGCTCTGGGTTATGCCGAAGCCGATCCGTCGCTGGATATCGATGGTTTTGATACCGCCCACAAGACCGCCATCCTGGCTTCACTTGCCTATGGCAAATGGTTCAACGCCGACGATGTCAAAGTCGAAGGCATCCGCGATCTGGAAAGCGAAGATATTTCCGTCGCCGGTGAACTGGGTTACCGGATCAAACTGCTCGGCGTCATCAAAAACAACAACGGCGCTATCCAGATGGCAGTCCATCCCACGCTGGTCTGCCGGGATTCCATGCTGGCGAATATTTCCGGCGTTTTCAACGGAGTGATGGTCGAAGGCGATATGGTCGGCCGTACTCTCTTTTACGGCAGAGGTGCCGGACGCGAAGCCACCGCCAGTGCAGTGGTCGCCGACATCATCGACATCGCCCGCAATATTTCCTGCGATGCCGTCCGCCGTCTGCCCGGTTTTGAAGCCGGAGAACTCTTTGATTCCGTCGCCACACTTGAAGAAATCAACAGCCGTTACTTTTTGCGGCTCACCGTCGATGATTGCGCCGGAGTCGTCGCCGCCGCCTCACAGATCCTGGCACAGCACGACATCAGCATCGCCAGTCTGATCCAAAAAGAAACTTCCACCGGCTCCGGCACGGCTTCACTGGTGATCCTGACTCATCCCGCCTGCGAAAAGGCGATGCTCAAAGCGATCGACAGTATCAATCAGTTGGATTTCAACCGCCGCGAAGTCAAAATGCTGCGGGTGGAAACTCTCTAATGCAACATTACCGCTAACAGAATACAGGAAATTTTCTTATGGGAATGCACACAGTAGAAAAAATCGGCGGCACCAGTATGACCCGCTTCGGCGAACTGCTGGATAATATTTTTATCGGCAACCGCAAAGGTGATGAACTTTACAACCGTATTTTTGTCGTTTCCGCCTACGGCGGCGTGACCAATATGCTGTTGGAAGACAAAAAAACCGGCGAACCGGGCATCTACGGCAGTTTCGCCGCCGGAGACAACCGGGGCTGGCAGGAAAAACTCGCGGTCACCAAATCCTTTATGATCGCCATCAACCGCACTTTTGAGAGCATCGGACTCAACCAGAAACAGGCGGACGACTTTATCACCGAGAGAATGGATGCCATCCACAGCTGTCTGCTGCATCTGATGCAGCTGCGGAGTTTCGGCCACTTTGCCAGTGCAAGTTATCTGCCCGCCGCCCGGGAACTTTTGAGTTCGGTCGGCGAAGCACACAGTGCTTTCAATTCCGCCGCCATCCTCAAAGCCAACGGCGTCAATGCCGTGTTTGTTGACCTTTCCGGCTGGAAAGATCAGGAAACCGGCTCTATGGAAGATACCATCCTCAGCCAGATGAAAGATCTGGATTTCACCAAATGTATGCCCATTGTCACCGGCTATGCCAAATGTGCCGAAGGCGTAATGGCAAAATTCGATCGCGGATACAGCGAGATCACATTCAGCAAACTGGCGGTGGTCACCAAAGCAAGAGAAGGTATCATCCACAAGGAATTCCACCTTTCCACCGGTGACCCCAAACTTATCGGCGTGGATAAAGTCCGCCAGATCGGCCACACCAATTTTGATATCGCCGACCAGTTGTCGGATATGGCGATGGAAGCCATCCACCCCAAAGCTTCCAAAGCGATGGAACTCAACGGTATCCCGATCCGGGTGGACAATGCTTTTGACCCCGGCAATCCCGGCACCCTGATCTCCTCTGATTATATTTCCCCTGAACCCAGAGTCGATATGATCTGCGGCAGAAAAGACCTCGTCGCAGTCGAAGTCTTTGATCCGGAAATGGTCGGTTCGGTCGGTTATGACTACAATATCCTCGGTGCGTTTGCCCGCAACAATATCGGGTACATCGCCAAAAATACCAACGCCAACACCATCACCCATTACATTCCGGAAAAATCCTCCGGTCTGACCAAAATGATGGATGAATTGCAGGAGATCCTGCCCAATGCCAGGATCCGTACTGTGCCTATCGCCATTGTTTCGGTGCTTGGTTCCAATATGAAATTCCCCGGATTCCTTTCCCGTGCGGCCAAAGCCCTTGCCGGTGCCGACATCAATATTCTGGCTCTTGACCAGTCCATGCGTCAGGTCAATATGCAGTTTATCATTGCCAGGGAAAACTTCGATGCGGCGATCATCGCCCTGCACCGGGAATTCGTCGAAAACGAAAAAGCAAAATGCTGATCGGCAGGTGATATTATGAAAATGAGCAAATTTGTCGGCCGCAGGATCAAAGAAGTCCCCAAGGATGCCAAAACAGTCAGTCATCAGTTCCTCATCCGCGGCGGTTACATCCGTCCGGTTTCGGCGGGGATCTACTCGATACTGCCCCTCGGTAAACGCATCATCGCAAAAATCGAAAACATCATCCGCGAGGAAATGAATAAAATCGACGGTCAGGAGATCCTGATGCCGGTCGTGCTGCCCGCTGAACTCTGGCAGGAATCCGGACGTTACGAAAGCGTCGGAGCCGAATTGCTCCGTTTCAGCGACCGCAACGAAAAACCCATGCTGCTGGCAATGACCCACGAGGAATGCGTTACCGCCCTCGTCCGCACCGAAGTCAACAGTTACAAACAGCTGCCGGTAATGCTCTACCAGATCCAGACTAAATACCGCGACGAAGCCCGTCCCCGTGCCGGCCTCATCCGTACCCGGGAATTTACTATGAAAGACGCTTACAGTTTCCACACTGATCAGGCGGATCTGGAAAATTACTACGCCAAAGCCCACACCGCTTACGAAAACATTTTCCGGCGGATCGGGCTGGACAATGTGTTGAGCATCGAATCCAACTCCGGCATGATGGGCGGCAAAGTTTCCCACGAATTTATGGCGGTCTGCTACTGCGGCGAAGATACCATTTTTGCCTCTCCCGACCGCAGTTACCGGGCAAACCGGGAAATCGCCACTGCCGCATGGAAATTCGAAAAAAGCGAAGCTCTCCCCCTGCAAAAAGTCGCCACCCCCAACTGCAAAACGATCGAAGATGTCGCCGCATTCCTCAATGTCGCACCCGAAAATACCGCCAAAGCAGTATTTTATCAGGATGCCGCAGACGGTTCTCTCATTTTTGCCGTCGTGAGAGGTGACTTTGAAGTCAACGAAACCAAACTCGCCAATCTGCTGCAGGTTTCCGAACTCAAATTTGCCGATGATGAGGCGATCCGCAACGCCGGGGCTGTCCCCGGTTTCGCCGGTCCCGCCGGTATCGACGGCAAAAAAGTCCGTATCGTTTTTGACCACAGTGCCGCGGAATCTTCCAACCTCGTCACCGGCGCCAACGAAACTGACTGCCACTGCATCAATTTCAACTGCGAAAGAGATATGGCGGGCAACACCTACACCGTCGGCGACATCGTCTGTGTCCGCCCCGGCGACCCCTGTCCGGTGACCGGAGAACCGCTGGAAATGATGCGCGGCATCGAAGTCGGCAACATTTTCCAGCTCGGCACCAAATACTCTGCGGCAATGAACTGCAATTTCCTCGATCAGAATGGCAAAAGTCAGCCTATGGTAATGGGATGCTACGGCATCGGTGTCGGCAGAGCCATGGCGTCGGTGGTGGAAAATTCCTCCGACGACTACGGTCCGGTCTGGCCGATGAGTATCGCTCCGTTTCAGGTGCTGGTCTGTGCGCTTGATATCAAAAAAGAGGGCGTCGCCGAAACCGCAGAAAAACTGGTCGCAGATCTGACTGCTGCCGGTATCGAAGTCCTCTATGATGACCGCGGCGAAAAAGCCGGCAGTATGTTCAGCGATGCCGATTTGACCGGTATCCCCCTGCGGCTGGTGGTATCTCCCAAAACCATCGCCGTCAACGAAGCCGAATTCAAGATCCGCGGCGAAAAAGATTTCTGCCGCATCCCGCTGGAAAGTGCCGCCGCTGTCGTCGCAGACAAAGTCAAATCCGAATTGGAAAAATATCGCTGATAAACCAAAGCAGGTAACTGAAAATGTGGAACTATACTGACAAAGTGATGGATCACTTTATGAATCCCCGCAATGTCGGCGAGATCGAAAATCCCGACGGCATCGGCGAAGTGGGCAACGCCGCCTGCGGAGATGCCCTGAAATTGACTTTCAAAGTCGATGAAAATGAACGAATCACTGATGTGAAATTCAAAACTTTCGGCTGCGCCAGTGCCATTGCATCCAGTTCCGTACTGACTGAAATGGTCAAGGGCAAAACGCTGGATGAAGCGGCAAAGATCACCAATCAGGATATCGCCGCCGAACTCGGTTCTCTGCCGGAAGAAAAAATGCACTGCTCCGTTATGGGTATGGAAGCATTGCAAAGTGCCATCGCCAATTTCCGGGGCGAACCCAATCCCTTTGAAAAAGACGATGACCACGAAGGCAGACTCGTCTGCCGCTGTTTCGGCATTACCGACGTGAAAATCGTCAAAGTCGCCCGGGAAAACAACCTGCACAAAGCCGGAGAAATCACCAATTTCTGCAAAGCCGGCGGCGCCTGCGGCAGTTGCCTCGGTGAAATACAGAAACTGCTGGATGACCTCTGGAAACTGGAAGGATTGAAAAAATGACCGCCGAAGAATTGACCGCTCTCGAAAGCGGACTTAAAGAGCGTATCACGCATCTTTGCGGTTTTCTCAAAATCGAAGAACGCAAAGCCGAACTCGCCGCCCTCGAAGAAAAAATGTCCAGTCCCACTTTCTGGGATGACAAAGAGGACGCCCAGGAAACCGTCGGAAAACTTTCCAGCTGCCGCAACATCCTGGAACCTTTCAACGCTCTCGAAAGAGAGATCGGGGATATCGCATCTATGATCGAACTCGCCGCCGATGATCCGGATTTCCTGGAAGAAACTTCCATCGAAGTGGCAAAGATTTCCCGCAAAATGGATAAACTGGAAATCGTGAGTTTTCTTTCCGGCAGATTCGATAAAAACAACTTTTACTGCTCGATCCACGCCGGTGCCGGCGGTACCGAAAGCTGCGACTGGGCAAGCATCCTACTGCGGATGTACCGCCGCTATTTTGAACGCCGCAACTGGAAAGATGAGATCATGGATATCCAGATGGGCGAAGAAGCCGGGGTCAAAAGCGTTACGCTCCGGGTCACCGGAGATTTCGGCTACGGGTACTTCAAAGCGGAGCAGGGCGTCCACCGTCTGGTGCGTATTTCTCCTTTTGACAGCAACGCCAGACGCCACACCTCGTTTTGCTCGGTAGAGGTTTTCCCGGAAATCGACGACGATGTCGATATCGAAATCGACGAATCACAACTCCGGGTGGATACATACCGCTCCAGCGGTGCCGGCGGTCAGCACGTCAACACCACCGACAGTGCCGTCCGCATCACCCACTTGCCGACCGGTATCGTGGTTTCCTGCCAGAATGAACGCTCCCAGCACAAAAACCGTGCCACCGCTATGAAAATGCTCAAAGCACGGCTCTATGAAATGGAAATGGAAAAACGCCGGGCCGCCGCTGCCGCCGCACGCGGAGAACAGTCGGAAAACGGCTGGGGCAGCCAGATCCGCAGTTATGTCCTGCAACCCTACCAGATGGTCAAAGACCTGCGTACCAACGTGGAAACCAGTGACACCGCGGGCGTGCTGGATGGCGAACTGGATGAATTTATCGAAGCTTATCTCAAAAGCGGACTCGGCAATATGCCGGAATAATTTTTCAGCAACGGGATCAACTGTATAAATATATACTGTTTCATATTAAGGGCAAAATCATGTTGCATCAGCAGAATTTCATCGTAGAAAAACTCGGCAGCCCCAAAATCGACAATCCGATCAAAGGTATGAGTTGTGTTTCAGAAACCAAACGGGTCTCTTACGACAGCGATCCGGCAGTTATTTCCAAATATCTGAAAAAAGGTGAAATCCCACCATCTTTTGAACTTGCCGGATGCCGCAAAAAGATTTTTCACGATCCGGCGTGGAGCAAGGCCGCCATTCTGACTGCCGGCGGCCTCTGCCCCGGACTGAATGACGTTATCCGGGCTCTGGTGCTTTCTTTACAGCAGGATTACCGGGTGCCGGTGATTTACGGTATCCCCTACGGTTACCGGGGACTGAATCCTGCCCACGGACTCAATCCGATAATGCTCACTCCCGAAGTGGTGGATTCCATCCATTCCAGCGGCGGAACCATCCTCGGCTCCTCCCGCGGGCAGGAAAAAGTCGATATTATGGTGGATACTCTCGTGCGGATGAATATCAACATCCTCTTTTGCATCGGCGGTGACGGCACTGCCAGAGGTGCGCACGAAATCGCTATGGAAGTCAAACGCCGGAAACTTTCCATCAGCATCATCGCCATCCCCAAAACCATCGACAACGATATCAATTTCATCGACAAAAGTTTCGGATTCACCACTGCGGTACTGGCGGCAGGAGATTTTGTCACCGGAGCCCACAACGAAGCCAAAGGGGCTTTCAACGGGATCGGTCTGGTCAAAGTCATGGGCAGGGATTCCGGCTGGATCGCCGCCTATGCCACTTTGGCAAATCCCTATGTGAATTACTGCCTGGTACCGGAATCGCCCTTTCAACTGGAAAAAGGCAGAGGCGCTCTGCTGCCCCATCTTGCCGAACGCCTCAACAAAAAGCATCACGCGGTGATCATCGTGGCGGAGGGAGCCGGTCAGGAATTTTTCAAAGACCGTCCGGTACGCAAAGATGCTTCCGGCAACATCCTCAAAAACGACATCGGCGTTTTGCTGCAGGAGGAAATCAAACGCTATATGAAAAAACGCGGCATCGAAACCACCGTCAAATATTTTGATACCGGTTACGCCATCCGGAGTGTCAGTGCCGTCGGCGAAGATGCGGTTTTCTGCTCTCTGCTTGCCAACAACGCCGTCCACGCGGCAATGGCGGGCAAAACCGATATGATGGTCGGTCACTGGAATGGTTCATTCACCCACGTACCCATCCCGCTGGTGACCAGCAGTCGCAAAAAGATCGATCTTGACAGCCCGCTGTGGAGTTGTGTCAAGACCCACGTCTGTTTTTAATCGCATATTTTTTTAAAACGCCGCTTGAAATCCGGCATAATATGCACTATATTATAAAACAACGCAGTCCTGTGGTGTAATGGTAGCACAAGTGATTCTGGTTCATTTAGTTGAGGTTCGAGTCCTTGCAGGACTGCCATTTTTGTAAAAACCGCGATCCGGCAGCAAGCCGGGTCGTTTTTTTTATGTCTGTGCGGCGATAAAAAAAGCGGCACACCGGGGATGGTGTACCGCTTGATTTCAAAGCTGCAAAACTTACATTTCACGCAAAGTTTTCAAAGACTGTTCGACGGCGATATCGCCTGCTTCGGGCGTAAAGACATAAGCACTCGTCAACTTGCAGCACGATGCTTCATATCCGCCGCTGGCGATCGAGCCGCGGTCTGGCATATACATCTTGTAGCCATTGCCGTAACTTATGCACAGAGCGTATTGAAACGGAGCGTATTTACGCAGACGCAATGAGAAAATCGAAAACATTTCCCACGGGAAAGGCACCAGCGCCAGCGGCCCCAATGCAATGACATTCTGCTCATAGACATAATTCCCTCTCAACGGTTCATGGAGTGCTTTGATGACCATTTCCGCCATATTGCATTCATCGGGAGAGGGTTTTTCATCCAGGATTTTTTGTGCGTCGGCTTCGCTCATATGGATTTTCTGCGGCACAGAAATAATTCCGCTGTGTATTTTCAACGGCAGATCAGCACGGAAATCCCGCTGATCGGCAAGCAGTTCAAGAGCATCAGTTGCGGCACGGAGACCGACTTCCAGCACCGACCACACGCCGTCGCCGCAACCGCCGGAAAATCCGCATCCGGTTTCGTGGGTCAGCCAGCGGTTGGTACGCGGGCCGACACCGCCGAGGGCGCCGTTGACAAAAACCACCGGTTCCGGATAACGGGTCTGGATGCGTTGACGCATCACACCCGTCCAGTCGCTGGAAATATCCGTCGTAATGCCCATCGCGGTATTATGAGCGCTGGCGTGGATGAAAATACCCAAATTCGCTTTGCTCTCAAGGTCGATGAAACGGGCAACGGTCATATTGTCATCGTAAATCATATTGGGATCGCCAAAAAGGAAATTCACCACCCCGTCTTCGTGGGTACTGCGGCGGGAAATACCGGTCTTGGTCTTGCCGGCGGAAATCGCCACTGCCGCAGGTCTGGCGGAATCTTTGGCGGTTTTGACAGCTCCCGCGATCACCGGGATACACTTTCTGGCGTAGGCGGCACCTTTCTGCTCCGGATCGACAGCACCGCGCCACTTGCACAAAAAAACCGTAGTGTTGGGTGCCGAATGAGTATGAGTACAGGAAACGATGAGATTTTTTACCGGAATACCGGTCGCGGCGGAAATACCGGCGCGGATCTCACCTACCAGTTCTTCATCAACGAAACACCAGTCCAGGCTCACGACAGCGGCTTCATTTCCGCCGTCGGCGAGATACATCACCGCAGCGAGCAAGGGCGAGTGGACATTGGTCGCCAATCTTTCCGGACGGCCGTAACCGGTCAGATAGATACCAAGTTCCGGCGTGATGTCTGCGGTACAAAATCCTGCTTTCATAAATTTTACTCCTTATTTTTCGCCCCGGAAGCAATACCGGGTGGTCAGGGATTCATTTTACGCAATGCCTTGAGCGACTGCGACACGGCAATATCTCCGGCATCATCGGTGAAAACATAGGCGTTGATCAGTCTGCGGCAGGCGGATTCATAACCGCCGCTGGCGATAGAGCCGCGGTCAGGCATATAAGCCCAGTGGCCGTTGACATTGCTGGCACACAAGGTGTACTGGAAATTACCGTATTTACGCAAAC
>JAZONW010000065.1:0-8848 GCA_045654745.1 Victivallaceae bacterium
GAATTGCGGTATTCATTCAGTTTCAGCGGCATCAAAACGGCGTTGCTTTACCACGTCAGAAAGCACAGTACCGACGGTCAGTTTGATTCCACTTTGCTGGCGGATACGGCGGCTTCGTACCAGTTTGCAGTGGTGGATACCCTCGTCCGCAAAGCCCTGCTGGCGGCAAAAGAAAATCACGTCCGCACGCTGGTGGTGGCGGGCGGTGTCGCCTGCAACCAGCTGTTGCGTGACGAATTGAAAAAACGCCTGCCGGGAAACATCAGACTGCAGATCGCCAAACCGAAATACTGTACCGACAACGCGGCAATGGTCGCCGGTATCGGCGGCTGCCATTTTGCCAGAAAAGAGTTTGCCGGATTCGGCATTGATGCCTTTGCCAGACTGCCGAAATTTGTTCAGGTGCCTTTTGTCGGGAAATAATTTACCGGATCCGGGTAATTTTCAAGGTTTGCTGTGAGCAGTTTGATTGTTTTTGATCTTGACGGTACTCTGGCGGATACCCGCGGAGATTTGTCAAATGCCGTGAATTTTATGCGGCAGAGCATGGGATTGAATGCTTTGCCGCAGGAGGTCGTGGTCAGTATGGTGGGTGACGGTATTCCGGCACTCGTCAGCCGGGCGCTGGCAGTCAGCGGCATTGCCGATGATACCGGCAAAGCACTGCGTACTATGAAAGAATATTATCATTCGCATCTTTTGGAGAGTACTTTTCTCTATCCCGGAGTCGACGGCGGTATCGCCGGATTGAAAAACCGCGGCAATGTCATTGCTCTGGTTTCCAATAAAACCACCGATGCCTGCATTGAAATACTCCGAGGGCTGGGAGTGGCAGATTTTTTTGACGACATTATCGGCGGCGACAGCAGTTTCCCGCTGAAACCTGCTCCCGATGCGTTGGATTTTTTGCAGCATAAATATCAGATACCACGGGAAAAATGCTGGATACTCGGCGATAATCACACCGATATTTCCGCCGGAAAACATGCCGGATTCCACACGGTTTTTGCCGAATACGGTTTCGGCGTGATAAAAGATGACATTCCGGAATTTTCCGCCGCGGGATTTGATGACTTTTTAAGTATTATCTGCCGGAAACAGATTTAACGGAGAAATGGCATAATGTTTATCAAATTGCCTCAAACAGATGAATTCAAAGCTTTGCAGAGTGCCGTCGCCATATTGCAGAGCCGCGGTTTTGCCGCCCGGATCGCCGGCGGTGCAGTGCGGGATATGATCCTGGGCAGAAATCCATCTGATCTGGATATCGTCACCACTGCTTTGCCGCAGGAAGTCGTTTCGCTTTTTCCCGGCAGTAAATCAGTGGGGGCAAGTTTCGGCGTGGTGCTGTTGAAACACCGGTCTTTTGAATTTGAAACCGCCACCGCCCGCGAAGAACGCAATTATATGGATGGCAGACATCCGGAAAACATCCGTTTCACCACCGATTTTGCCGTAGATTCATCCCGGCGGGATTTCACGATAAACGCTATGATGTGCGACCCTGCCACCGGAGAAATTTTTGACTGGCACGGCGGGATCAGCGATCTCAAACAGGGCATCATCCGCACCGTCGGCGAGCCGGAAGAACGTTTCAGCGAAGATTATCTGCGGATGCTCCGGGCGGTACGCTTCGCCGGCAGATACGGCTTTGAGATCGAAAGCCGTACTCTTGACGCCATCCGGAAACTCTCTCCCGAATGTGCCGATATCGCCGGCGAAAGGATCAATGCCGAAATCACCGGTATGCTGCTCGGTACCGACCCGGCAGGCAGTATCGCCCTGCTGGAATCCACCGGGATACTGCGTTATGTACTGCCGGAAATCGCCGCCCTCCGCGGCGTGGCACAACCTCCGGAATTCCATCCCGAAGGCGACGTATTGACCCATACTCTGCTGATGCTCCGTCATATGGTGATGCCGGATAAACTGCTGGCGTGGAGTGTCCTGCTGCACGATGTCGGCAAAAAGGCGGTATTTTCCCGCGATGAAACCGGCAGGATAAGATTTTTCGGCCACGAAACCGTCGGCGCTGAACTGGCAGAAAAAATCCTTGCCCGGCTCCATTTTTCCCGGCACGAGATTTCCGTGGTCTGCAATGCGGTACGCAACCATATGCGTTTTGCCGCAGTAAATGAAATGCGTAAAGCCAAGATCATGCGGCTGATAACAGAGGAAAATTTCCCGCTGGAACTGGAACTCAACCGGCTGGATTGTATTTCCTCAAATATGCTGCTCGGCTCCTTTGTCAAACTGCTCGATGCCGTTTCGGCAATGCCGGTAAATCAACTGCCGGTGCCGCTGATAACCGGAGATGACCTGATCAAAGCCGGATTGACTCCCGGCAAGTTTTTCGGCAGGATACTCACCCGGGTTTTCGACGCCCAGCTGACCGGCGAAGTCACTGACAAAAAAACTGCATTAAAAATGGCGATGGCACTTGCTGCAGGAGAAAGATGAAACCTCCGCCCGATCCCCGTACAGGCCACCGCCGCAGACTCAGAGGCAGAATGCTGGATAACGGCATAGATTCCCTGCTCGACTATGAAACTGTCGAACTGCTGTTGACTTTTGCCATCCCCCGCCGGGATACCAAACCGATCGCCAAAGAATTGCTCAACTGCTTCGGGACTCTGGAAAACATCGTCGATGCCTCCCCGACCGAATTGGCGGCAGTACCCGGTCTCGGTCAGGCGGGGATAACTCTCATAAATTTCATCAAGCAGTTTTGTGCCAGATACCTCAAAGAAAAGGCTTCCCGGATATCCTACAAGGCAGATTCGCCGCAGGAGATAGTAAATTTCCTGCGGATGAAAATCGGTGCTATGCGTAAAGAAAGCATGATCGTGATCTATCTGGATGCCCGCAATCATCTGATCGGATACCGGGTTTTCAGCGGTACAGTCAATTATGCGGCGGTGTATATCCGGGAAATCGTGGAAGATGCCCTGCTGCGCCACGCAGTTTCAGTCATTGCCGCCCACAATCATCCCAGCGGCATTTGCGAACCATCCGGAGAAGATATCAAACTTATCCGCCAACTCTCGGATGCTCTTTCGCTTATCGGAGTAAAACTGGCGGATCATCTGCTGATCACTGCCAGTGCTTCATTCAGTTTCGCTGAAAAAAAATTTCTCTGACATCCCCGGCAGAGATTGACCGCAATCCACCGGCAAAATCGCTCCGGTGACGGAATCGGCGGCGGCAAGCAGAGCGACGGCATCGCAAAGATCGCTCACGGCCACCTTGCGGCGCAGCGGCAGAGTCAGCAGAGTTCTGACCATATTGGAATTTTCCATACCGCATGGCGGGATCATCGGCCCGGGGGCGACGGCGTTGAAACGCAAATTTTTACTGCCGTACAGCAAGGCAAACTTCCGGGTGAGATCGGCAAGTTTGCGGCGGGAAACGGAATAGGCTCCGCGGGTGATTTCAGCGGAAAAAATTTCCTGATCGAGGATGTTTATCACACACCCCTCTGAAATATCCTGGGCGGCAAAAAGTTCCATAAGTTCTGCCGGAGTGCGGTAATTGACCTGCATGATCGTTTTTTCCGCCAATGCCGCTTCCCGGGGATCGTGAAAATAAAGCGATGCATTGTTGACCAGTATGTCTATTTGGCCGCAGAAATCAAAAAGTTCAGCGGCACTGCCGCTGTCGGCAAAATCACAGGCAAAAAAGCGGTGACCGCTCCCCGGCAGGGCGGCGGCAAGAGCCGCGGCTTCATCAGCGTGATGATGGCAATGAATGATGACTTGCGCCCCTCCGGCGGCAAAACTGGAAACGATTTCCCGTCCGACCCGGCGGGCTCCGCCGGTAACTAAAACTTTTTTTCCGCAAAAATCCATAAGAAACTGTCGCTTTATCTTGAATTATCGACCATTATATACTATATTTCCACAGTACACTTAAATCAAGGAAAAGGATGCCGACATGAAAAAATCTTGCAAATTCTTTACTCTGGTCGAATTGCTGGCAGTGATAGCAATTATTTCCATTCTCGGAGCGATCGGTTTCGGCTCTTACGGTTACGCCAACAGTGCCGCCCGTGAGTCCGCCGCCAAATCCATCATCACCCAGCTCAACGCCGCTTTGGAAGCAGTCAAAAAAGAGGTCGGCTATTATCCGTCAAGCAAAAAAAACTGGGAAGTCGTACAGATCGAAGTCGATGATGACGGGGTTTTCAAAATTTCTTTTGACGGCAAGGACCCCAAAGACGGCAGGATCAGCAAGATCATTGCCAAACTGGTGGATGTCCAAATGCTCGCCGGTTATACCGATGATGATAACAATCTCTGCGATCCCTGGGGCGGCAAAATCTATTACCGCTGCCGCGGCAAAGTGAATACCGCTTCGTTTGATCTGCTTTCAGCCGGTACCGACGGCAAATTCGGCACCGGAGCCAAAGACGAACCCAATGATTCCTGGGGCAGCAGCTCTTTTATGAGCAGCGGCGAAATGGCTTGTGATGATATTGCAAATTTCTAATATATTGAAAACACGGAGAAAAATGATTATGTTGGGTACTGCTTTAACCAAAAACGCTACTAAAGTTCTTTTCTGCGGCGCCGGTGAACTCGGCAAGGAAGTCGTTATCGCTATGCAGCGTCTCGGCGTGGAAGTCGTTGCCGTTGACCGCTATGAAAATGCTCCCGGGATGCAAGTGGCACACCGTTCATACTGCATAAATATGCTCGACGGCGACAAACTCCGCGAAGTCATCGAAAAAGAAAAACCCGATTACATCGTGCCGGAAGTCGAAGCCATCGCCACACCCACTCTGGTCCAGCTGGAAAAAGAGGGATATTGCGTCATCCCGACCGCCAATGCCGCATTTCTGACTATGAACCGCGAAGGCATCCGCCGTCTGGCGGCAGAAGAATTGCAACTCCCGACCAGCCCCTACCGCTTTGCCGCAACCAGAGCGGAATTCGATGCGGCAGTGGCGGAAATCGGTATTCCCTGCGTGGTCAAACCTATCATGAGTTCTTCCGGCCACGGTCAGAGTACGATCAAAACCGCCGATGATATCGACAAAGCCTGGGAAATCGCCCAGTCCGGCGGCAGAGCCGGTGCCGGCAAAGTCATCGTCGAAGGCTTTGTGGATTTTGATTACGAGATCACCCAGTTGACCGTCCGCCACGCCGGAGGTACTGCATTTTGCGAGCCGATCGGCCACCGTCAGGAAAACGGCGACTATCAGGAATCCTGGCAGCCGCAGCCGATGACTCCGGCGGCGAAACAAAAAGCCCGTGAAATCGCACTTGCCATCACCGGAGCTTTGGGCGGCAGAGGTATTTTCGGGGTGGAACTTTTCATCAAGGGCGACGAAGTGATTTTCAGCGAAGTCAGTCCCCGTCCTCACGACACCGGTATGGTGACGATGATTTCGCAGGATCTGTCGGAATTTGATCTCCACGCCCGGGCGATCCTCGGACTGCCGATACCTGAAATCGTTTTCCGCGGGGCATCTGCTTCCAAAGCGATCGTGGTCGAAGGCAACAGCAATGCGGTGCAGTTTGATATTGCCGATGCACTGGCGGAACCTGAAACCGACATCCGTATTTTCGGCAAGGCAGAAGTCAACGGCCACCGCCGCCTGGGGGTTTGTCTTGCCCGTGCCGCCACGGTGGAAGAAGCCAAAGCCAAGGTTTTCGCTATGCGTGACAAAGTCAAAGTTACTTTGTAAAAGAGGCTTTTACAGCAACAAAAAAGCGGCAGGAGAGATCCTGCCGTTTTATTTTTTCCGCGGTTGGTTACGCATATAGTGCATACGCCCGGCAAAGCCTCCGTTTGGCGGAAACATTTCGGCTTTGCTCCGGATTTGGTGTTTCAAAAAATAACCGTCTGACGGCAGCAGCAATTCTTCGTACTTCTCGCACAATGCTGTCAGCAAGAGCCCAAACAGACACAAAGAAAAAGGAATATAATTATTGCAATGAACGCCATAATAATACCTTTCTCATCGCTTTTTTGATCTCTCACAGAGAGAATCAAATCTTCTGTTTCACTGATATATGTCAATAAATCTTCAATTGGTTTATATTGGCGATGCTTCATAGGGACGGCATCCAAAAAAGTTTCCCTGATTTGGCATAGACATTCGGATGCGGATTGCAACGCAAAACGTTTATCAATATTGTTGGTTTTGATTTCAACCCCACCGGAAACTGAAACCGGCGGCTCAATAATATCGTTTACATTTTCTTTCAGCTCTTTGATTTTTGCAGCAGTATCATCCACCAATGCTGTATAATGAGCTATCAAATTTCTGCACGATTCGCTTTTTTCCGAAGCATCCGGATATTGTGGGATGCGGCTCAAAAGAGTCAACGCATCTTCAAAACAGCAATCATTGATTTTTTGCAGTGCCTCGTTATATGTATTGTATTCTTCCAAACGACTTAATAAATGATTGCAGGCAGCAATGACTGTTTCATCTTTGCTCAAAAGTTCTGCAAGACACTTGGGCTCGCAACATTGAAATTTATTCCAATAATCAATAATTGCAGATAGCATTTCTGTTTCCTGCAATACTTTTGCATCCCCAAATGTTACCGGTAATTGCCTGCTGTTATCAGACGGATCGGCAATTGTGCCGATTGTAACATTATCATAATCCCTTTCGATGACTTCCAAGACCAAATCGTTCCCGCAACAATCACAATGCATCAAACGGCTTTCGTCGATCACATACTGTCTATACATTTTTCTGCATTGCAGAGAGCAGACTTCAGCGTCCAGATAATCTATTATTTGAGCAAACGGCATTTGTCGGCCGCACCATCTGCAAAAAGCCACATTCCGTTCGCGCTCATTATGTTCTTCGGCAATTTCCAACAACCTTGAATCAATTTTTATCTGTTCATTATAGTATTGTCTCTGAATATTGGACAAACTTTTTTGGACTTCGATACTTTCCGAGGTCAGTTGATTAGCTGCTTGCTGTGCCTCCAACTGCCGCCGCCGGAGTCTATTGGCTTCTTCCTGCAATTCATTGGCTTTTTGTTGATTTTTCAACTCCTGCCGCTGGTTTTTCAGCCCTTCCTGCTGATTTTTCAATTCCTGCTGCTGGTTTTCCAAGGCTACCGGATTGCGTCTTTCTTCATTTTCCCGGTCTTTCCCGTTAGCTCCATAAGACATATTTTTTCCCCCTGTGCAATATCATTTTTTCAATTTTTCCGGTCTTGTTCTGCCCATTGGTACTTTTTGCGGTCTTCGGCGGTGATCTTGCGGATGACCCGCGCCGGATTGCCCGCAACCAAAGTATCCGGCGGCACGTCACGAATGACTACCGACCCGGCAGCGATAACCGCATTGTCACCAATATTCACGCCGCCAATGATCGTAACTGATCCGCCGATCCAGACATTGTTGCCCACCGTTACCGGAAACGCATATTCCCAGCCGTCAATGCGGTCTTGCATATCCAGCGGGTGTCCGGCAGCTAAAATTGATACATTAGGAGCGATCCAGACATTGTCGCCAAATCGGCAATAGTTGCCATCCAGCACAATAAAGTTGTAGTTGGCAAAAAAGTTTTCTCCGACTTCAATGCGGAAACCGTAATCGCATTTAAAAGGCGGCAGGATGTTGCAGTTTTTGCCGATCTTGCCGAAGATATTGGCAAGAAAATCCCGCCGCTCCTGAACTTGCGACGGCAGCAGTTTATTATATTCGCAAATGGCATCCTGAATTTTAAAGCGGTAAGCTGCCATTTCCGTAGTGCGGTTGGGGTTGTAAAGCAATCCGTCTTCGGCTTTTTCCTGTTCGGTCATGCCGCCGGGGACGGGTTGGCAAAGGATGGGCTCTCCCTGCATAAAATCAACTCCTGTTAAAGGTAATGATGCTTTTTTCAATAATATACCTTAACCAGTATTATTTTGCAAGACAACAGTATATTTCACGCCGGATATTTGTACACTGAAAAACAGAAAACGGCGATAACCGCCTGACACCAGCAGCACTTTTCCGTACCGATCTGTTTTCAAAAGTGCCGTCTGGCGAAAGCGTGACCGCAATGGATTTTCAAGTAAAAGAAACTAAGCGGCAAAGCCGCGCTGTAAAGGTAACACATCCTCCCGCCGAAAGGCGGCAACTTCACAAGCGAATGAAATGAGCGGCTTCATCCGCCGTCGCTCTGCGAGCTATGGCGGGACAAGCAAGCAAGGCTTCCTGGAATTGGTGAAGATGTCCCGACTTCATTTCATTACGCCGTGGCAAGGGAAAAAACCTTTGGTTTTGAGTGAAGAGCGGCTGACGCCGCGTGAAGAGAAGCCTTTTCAGGCTTCATTCACCATTTTTGCCTGTGGCAAAAATGGTGGAGGTTGTTTTAATTCTTCGGAATATTTATCTCAAGCTCAAAATGGTTGTTGACAATGCAATTTTGCAGAACCATGCCGTTTCTTCGGAAAACATCTCTAAACGCATAAAAATCCAAACAGAGAACGACTTTCACCTCAAACGAAATGTCTGTAAATTCCGCAGGAAAAAAAGACGCACCGCAGACATTTATTTAAATCCGGCTTTTTCCAACTCCAATGTCCAGGAACTCGCCCGTGCCATCGGCAAGGATATGGCGTATGTTTCCCGGATTACCCGGCTCACGCTACTCGCACCGGAAATCATCCACGGCATTCTCACCGGGCAGTTGGATAAAATCGGCGTGGAAAAGTGCAAGCAGCCGTTTCCCATTTTATGGGATGAGCAGAAAAAGTTTTTCGGCATCGAGTAACGCACCTGGCTTTTGGCGGTAGGAATTATCCTGCCGCCTTTTTGCGTTTAAATTTTTAATGTTTGGGTTATCGTAAAATATACTCCAAGTGCAAGAAATAATAGCCCTGTCAGG
>JAZONW010000066.1:0-2307 GCA_045654745.1 Victivallaceae bacterium
AACAATGCTTCATCGTCAGGCTTTTATGAAGCACGGCTGCGCCGTATGAAGCAATCCTCCGGATTATGAAGCACCGCTGGCGCGGTATGAAGCGAAGCCTGACGGTTTCATGTTTTTTGCCTTGAAATCAAGGCAAAAAAATGGTCGGGGTGAGAGGAGCGCCGAGCCTTCTTCTGTAATCTCTTTATTCCAACAGATTTACCAGCTGAAATATGCCTTTTATTTGTGGTCCACTCTGTGGTCCAGTTATTGTTATTGCGACTTGCCAAATATAGCGCACTTTCGGCAAAAGTCAAATGGTACTAAATTCGGGACGCATCGAGTCCCAAATTTTGACAGAAAATAAAAAGCCCTCCGGAGAGGGCACGGGAAACGCTGAACAACCGAATCAATGTAAAAAAATGTTTACCTTATGCGGCGGGTAAAAAGCTGTAAAACGTCGCCATATCCGATTTTCCGGAATCATAACGGACTTTTTTGCTTTCACGCACCAATGAAAAGGCACTCAGATGAATTTCATCATCTTCTCCCAAATAACTGAAGAGCTTATTGAGACGGCGACCGATTTGCGAACAAACCTGTCTGACTCCGCTGTCATCCAACTCTTTCAATGGCACTCCTTGAGCTCCGGGAAGTTCCATATCGCCGCAATCACAACACATTGCAACTTGGTATGCGGTCAAAGCTTCTTTGGCACTGCCAAGGTCAGAGACGCATTTCCAGGCATTCTGCAACCATTCGATATCAGGACACTGGGTGTAAAGCTGGGCTTCACGATGTCCATCCATCAGAGGAGCTTCGTGGAGGATGTTCCGGACAATCCAATCCAGAGCAGAGCACCAGTCACGGAAGTCATGGTCGCTGAATGGCATAGTTTTACAGCCAAGACGAACCCACTCTTTGACTACAGCAAAGACTGCACCAAGATATTTGGGCTGATTCGCTTTGATGTGCCGCAGAATGTTTCCTTCCGGAAAAGTCTGATAGCTATATGTCCGTCTCTGTTTGCGAATCCGGATGAAACATGACCGATTTGCCATATCAGGAGTCAAATCAAAATTGTTTGATGTTGCCATGATGAAATAGCGTCTGGGGTCAATTACAGCCGGTTCCGAATAAGGAATGCAGGCAGAATAAATATCAGTCGTCATGAATGCTTCCATCTGGGGACTGTTCAACTTGCCACGGAGGTTATCAATCACAATGAGCGGACGACCGAGAGTCAGAGCCGCATCGAAATTTTCGTCGATACTGCCGACACCTCCAGTACGTTGAGCGACCGTACTAGGCAACTCATTATACACTGCACCGAGCAACTTGGTAAAGAAACCTTTGCCGGACTGACTTTTATCAGCCTGAAGCATCATAATCGGAGCTCTTGCATCCAACACTTTACCGGAAACCAGAGCCGGAGTCAACAAAGCTGCCAGAGCACGGGATTTATCTCCTGCTCCTTGAAAATTGAAATCCGACAGCAGATTGTTGAGCAAAGCAATGGCTTCATCAAGCGGAACATCTTCAGCTGGAACTCCAGTTGAAAGAATTCCGCTTGTCGCATCGTAAGAATTCACAACACGGCATGTGTTATCCTCGTTTTTGAGAATGACCGGAGAGTTGGTAACAAGATTGATTTTGGGAATTGAGTTAAGAAAAGTCGAAGACGAAAGAAGAGTTTTTGCTGTAGCCGGAGAACTGATTGTTTTTTCCAGCCCGGACTGACCTATCTTCAACAGCGTAGAGACCAGTTCAAATTCAGAACAGGCACGTTGTGAAGACAATGCAGTAAGCATCGCACCGTTGTTGTCTCTTGTCACGCAAAAGACAGCATTTCCACGATTATAAAGACGGGCTTCTGCATGGGAATCCTGATAAGACTCTGCCAGCATATTTGCCGTATCTGTGATACAAACACCCTTTCCGGGCAGAATAACAGGCGGCAACTCAAATTTGATTTTGCAAGATTTAAGAATGCTAGCAACGAATCCAGAATTATTACTCATAAGTAATTTCCTTTTTATTAAGTGGATTGGTTAAAAAACTAATTCCAACTCAACATTTGAGAGGATGTTGGGACATCACTTTCCCGGTAATTATTATGAGTTCGTTTTTCTTGGAACGATACTGAAAAACCACTGGTTCGCCATTCAAGGCGTTAACTTTTCGACTGGTAAGCCGAAGTCTGAATAATATTTGCGTTCACGGCATCTGCCGCAAACAGGTTTTTCGTTTCGATTCCTTCAGACTTTTCTTCAAACTTGATTCGGTTGTCAAACAGCCACGTTTTTGAGAGGAACCGCTATCCTGTAA
>JAZONW010000067.1:0-9207 GCA_045654745.1 Victivallaceae bacterium
GCCGTTCCAGAGTGGATTCGGACATACTCTGGGTAATGCTTTGCGCCGGGTTCTGCTGTCGTCTCTGGAAGGTGCCGCCATTTCGTCGGTCGCCATTGACGGTGCAAAACATGAATTCGACACACTGAAAAATGTCGTCGAAGATATTACCGAAATAGTGCTGAATCTTAAAAAAGTCAAACTGGCTCTCCATGCCGAAGGTCCCAAAACTCTTGAGATCCGCAGCAACAAAGCCGGTGCTGTTACTGCTGCAAACATCATTTGCGACAGTTCAGTCGAAGTCCTCAATCCCGATCAGCTCATTTGCACACTTGACAAAGATCAGCCTTTCCGTGCTGTCATCGAAGTCATTTCCGGCAAAGGCTGGATTCCGGCCGAAGCACACTCTGCTTCCCGTCCGATCGGAACTATTCCGGTTGACTCTCTTTTCAGTCCGGTGACCCATGTCAACTATCAGGTCGGCGCCGCCCGCGTCGGTGAAGAAACTGAAATGGACAGCCTCGAACTGGAAATCTGGACCGACGGCAGAATCAGCCCCAGAGCTGCTCTGGAATCCGCCACCCGGATCCTCTGTGATCACCTGCAGCCGTTCCTCGGCTCACAGATGGTCGAAAAAGAGGTCGAATTGAGCGATGAAGAGGTGAGACTTTTCAAACTGTTGTCTCAGGACATTGATGTGCTGGATCTTTCCGTCCGCGCCATGAACTGCCTCAACAGTGCTGATATCAAACTCGTCAGCGAGCTCTGCACCAAAACCGAAAGCAGAATGCTCAAATATCGCAATTTCGGTAAAAAATCATTGGACGAAATCAAAGAAAAAATTGAAAAACTCGGTCTGGAACTGGGTATGAACCTCAGCGAATGTCTGCTCAATGCTCTCGAAGCTGAATCTGCCAGAGTCCGTGCCGAAGTCGAGGAGAATAAATAATCATGCGTCATAGAGTTGCTACTTTCAAAATCGGTCGTTCCAGTGCGCATCGTCGGGCGATGATGGCCAATATGATCAGCAGCCTTTTCCTCTGCGGCAAAATCGAGACCACTCTGGTCAAAGCCAAAGAAGCCGGCCGTCAGGCTGAAAAGTTGATCACGCTGGGCAAAAAAGGCGATCTGCATCACCGCCGTCTGGCTGCTGCACGTCTGCGCAGCAAAGATGCTGTTGCCAAACTTTTCAACGAAATCGCTCCGGCTTTCGCCGGACGCAACGGTGGTTACACCCGCATCTACAAACTCGGTCAGCGCCGTGGAGATGCCGCCGAAACCTGCATCCTTATGCTGGTCGAAGCTGATGCTCCTGCTGCTGAAACCACTGAAGCATAAGATTTCAGTAATCGATTCAAAAACTCCGGATATCCTGATGGAATCCGGAGTTTTTTTTGTCTGCTGCTTGCAGATACGGTGTTTTTAAACTATATTATAATGATGGTATTGTAAAACAACCAATGCAGGTATTTGTATATGAAAAACCTCAATCGGCTCCACGCCATAAATTCAGTGGCAGACAGAGTCAATGCGACTCCTAAAAATGCTGCCCCGGCAGAAGAAATAACCTTTGCCGGCGATGTTTTCAACATTAACGCCATGCGTGATTTTCTGCCGTCCGGCACTTGTGAAACATTGCTTTCGACGATCAGCAACCGGACTCCTCTTGATCCGGAAATAGCTACTGATGTTGCCAAAGCAATGAAAGAATGGGCTTTGGAAAGAGGTGCGACTCATTTCACCCACTGGTTTCAGCCGTTGACCGGCAGTACAGCCGAGAAGCACGACGCTTTTCTGGATTTTGAAAACGGCAAAGCCATTATGAGTTTTTCCGGCAAAAACCTGATCGTCGGCGAACCGGACGCATCCAGTTTCCCTTCAGGAGGACTGCGTTCCACATTTGAAGCCAGAGGATACACCGCCTGGGATCCGACAAGCCCGGCATTTATCAAACGTCACAGCAACGGTGCTACCTTGTGCATACCGACTGTTTTCTGCAGTTACAACGGCGATGCTCTGGATAAAAAGACCCCCCTGCTCCGTTCCATACAGGCATTGTCATCCAGCACAAAACGGTTGATGAAATGTTTTTCACTCGATGATGAAAAAGTCGAAATCACCCTCGGTGCAGAGCAGGAATACTTTTTGATCGACCGTAATTTTTATTTACAGCGCCCCGACCTGCTGCAAACCGGCAGAACTGTTTTCGGGGCTCCACCCGCCAAACACCAGCAATTGGAAGACCATTATTTCGGCTCTATCAGAATGCGGGTGCTGAATTTTATGACCGAAGTGGAAAAAGAACTCTGGACGCTCGGTATTCCCGCTAAAACCAGACACAACGAAGCCGCCCCCGCCCAGTTTGAACTTGCCCCGCTGTTTGAGGAAGTAAACCTCGCCTGTGACCACAATATGCTGGTAATGGAAGTATTGCGTCAGGTCGCGGAAAGACACGGTCTGGTCTGCCTGCTGCACGAAAAACCTTTTGCCGGGGTAAACGGTTCCGGTAAACACAACAACTGGAGCCTCTGCTACGGGAACCGCAATTTGTTGAGTCCGGGTGATGCCCCGGATCAGAATGCCATATTCCTGACTGTGCTGTGTGCCATTATCGAAGCTGTTGATATGCACGCTGATTTGTTGCGCGCGGCAGTTGCCGGTATCGGCAACGATCACCGCCTCGGTGCCAATGAAGCACCACCTGCCGTGATTTCCATCTACCTCGGCGACCAGCTTGCCAGTATCATCGAAGAACTCGAAACCGGCAGCAGCAATTCCAAACGCAAAAGCGGTTCGCTCAAAATCGGTGTCAACACCCTCCCTGCCCTGCCGCGGGACACCACCGACCGCAACCGCACAAGTCCGTTTGCATTTACCGGCAATAAATTTGAATTCCGCGGTCCGGGTTCGAGCCAATCCTGCTCCGGTCCGTGCGTCATACTCAACACCATTACAGCAGAAGCATTTGACCGGATGGCGGACGCTCTGGAAAAACTGAATAAGAATAATTTCAACAGCGGATTGCAAAAACATCTGCGATCGATCATCAAGTCGCACAAACGTATTATTTTCAATGGTGACGGCTACACAGAGCAGTGGCTGGCAGAAGCGGCAACAAGAGGATTGCCCAATGCCCGCACGACGATGGATTCCATCTGTTGTCTGACTGCCCCCGGCAATGTGGCTATGTTTGAGAAATACGGTGTTTACAACCGCCGGGAACTGGAATCCCGTTATGATGTTTCTATGCAGGATTATCACCGCCGCCTGCGGATCGAGGCGGAAATCTCACTGGAACTTGCTTCCAGTATGATACTCCCGGCGGCACGGGATGAATTTGCCAAATCTATGAGTATCCTTGCCGACATAAAAAAAACCGGCGTGACAGCCGGAATGCAGGCAACCGGTCAAAGTGTGGAAACTTTCGGCAATCTCCTGGATCAGCTCCAGCAGGATATCTGCAATTTGCAAACTGTGCTCGGCAATTCGCACGAAACTGTTTTGGAAGCAATGGCAAAGCTGCGTAAAACAGTTGACGCTCTGGAAAAAATCATCCCCAATGATTGCTGGCCTCTTCCGAAATACAGAGAAATGCTTTTTGTATATTGATACATCAACTTGCTGCAACCGTACAGAAACGTATTTTTTTAGCGTTTTTGTACGGTTTTTATCATTTAAGCAAGGTTTTTTGATTTGAATAATTACGTTTGACGGTGTATTTTATAAGATGTATCGTCCGTATCGCTGCAAAGCATGACCTGTGCAGCATTACAAAGAACAGTAAAAAGCGTAAACTTTTATAAATGAGGTAAAAAAATGAAAAGAACATTCCAGCCTTCCAACCGTCGTCGCAAAAGCCGTATTGGTTTCTTCGCCCGTATGGCCACCAAAGCCGGCCGTCTGGTGATCAAACGCCGTCGTCAGAAAGGCCGTGCCAGACTCACTGCCTGATAAAAGTGGTTTCTGTTTTGCATCGCACATCGGTATTCCGGCACAAGCTGGACAAAAGGGACAAACTGTTTCTTAAATCAGATTTTGACTTTGTCCGTCAAAACGGGGTAAAATCTGTTTCTCCCGGAATACTGGTAGTGACTGCCCCCGGGGAAAGACTCCGTTGCGGCGTAGTGTGCGGTAAAAAATACAGTCTGCTTTCTGTAGTGCGTAACCGGGCCCGCCGTCTGCTGTGGGAAAGTTTCAGATTACTGAAACCGGAAATATCGCCATGCACCATGATCCTGATACCGCGAAAAAAAATGCTCTCTTACAAGAGACAGCAGGTAACAGCGGAATTGGCAGAGATACTGAAAGAGCAAAAACTGATGCCGCAGGACGCTGCAGTTTGGCAGCAAGATCGCTGATAGTACTGATAAAAATCTATCAAAAAACGATTTCCCCCTGGCTTCCATGTAAATGCAGATTTGAGCCAACCTGCTCTCACTACGCAGTGGATGCACTGAAAACACATGGCGTTTTTTATGGCTCGATCCTTACCGTATGGCGGATACTGCGCTGTCAACCTTTTTGTAAAGGCGGTTGGGATCCTGTCCCCCCGGCAAGAACCGGAAAACAGAGAAAAAACAAATGAAAATAGAAAAAGACACTCTCTTTGCAATAATCATCTGTGCAGTTGTGCTTTTCGGCTGGGAACCTTTCTGCCGCTACATGGGGTGGGGCTCTGCTCCCGCAACTGCCGTACAAACTACTCAATCGACACCGGCTGTCCAGCCGGAAAAACCGCAAACAGTTGCGGTATCCCCCAAAGCACCGGTTGCACCTGTTGCTCCCCAAACCACTATTATTGATAAACCGGTCAAAATCAGTAACGACCTTGTTTCCTATGAAATATCTCCTGCTGATGGAGCTGTCAAAAAAATAGAACTGGCAAAATATGCCAATAACCTCAAAAACGGACACCTGTCTTTGGATATGAATAAAAGAGACAGCAAGTCCGGTGCGATGGCTTTGTCAGCGCTCAATGACCAATGGCGGACCGAGTCTGTTGTTTCAGTAAAAGCCGAAGGCAGCAAATGCGAAATCACCCGTCAGATGGCCAATAACGCGGGTCAAAAATTCCTGCTCACGCAAACTTGGGAACTGGCAAAGGATGCGTACACCGTATCGTATTCGTTTACTGTCAATAATATTTCCGGCAAAGAAATGAAATTTCAGCCGGCAGTCAGCACCGGTGATCTGGCATCCTGGTCTGTTGCCTCCGGCGATCCAGCAGAAACCGGAAATGTTGTCCACACACTTTCTTTTATGACTTCCGGCGGCGAATATGACGACCTTGATGCCGACACCAAAGACAGCAAGTTTTTTGTCAACATCCCGTCGATCGACTGGACTGCTGTCGCCAACAAATACTTTTGCGTAGTATTGAATCCGGAAGACATCTGCGGAATTGCCCCGCAACGCGGTTGGCTTGACTCCGGCAAAGATAAATCTGTACCGGTGATTTCCGGCAGTGCAGTTCTGCCTGTGATGCAGATCCCGGCAGGCGCAGTTGCGGGCAAAAACTTCAAATTCTACAGCGGTCCGAAAATTTCCGGATTGCTTTCTGATTTCCAGAAAGGTGCAGATGAAATAGTAGATCTCTCCTGGGGACCGCTTGATTATCTGGCGGAATTCCTGCTCTGGTGCCTGGCAAAACTTCACGAGTTGATCGGCAATTACGGTGTAAGCATCGTCATTCTCACCTTGATCGTGCGGACGATTTTTTACCCGGTGACCGCCAAAGCAAATGCTTCGATGCGTAAAATGCAGACGGTTCAGCCGAAACTCAAAGAACTCAAAGAAAAGTACAAAGACAATCCGCAGCTGATGAATGTCAAAATGATGGAACTTTACCGGGCAGAGGGAGTCAATCCTATGGGCGGATGCCTGCCGATGCTTTTCCAGATACCGGTATTCATCGCTCTTTACCACGCCCTCAACGGTGCTGTGGAATTGCGTCAGGCGGCTTTCCTCTGGTGCAAAGATCTTGCCCAGCCGGATACGATCGCCACACTCAACCTCGGAATTTTCACACTTGATATAAATCCGCTGGCAATAGCGATGACACTTCTTATGGTCATTCAGCAGCGGATAACTCCTATGTCCGGAGATCCGATGCAAAAGAGAATGATGTATCTGATGCCGGTCATTATGCTGTTTTTCCTCTACAATCTGCCTTCCGGCTTGACTTTGTACTGGACTGTCAGCAATTGTTTCAGTATTGTCCAGATGCTTTTGCAGCGCCGCAGCAACAAGACCGCGGGAAACGTTGCCGCTGCCAAATAATTTTCATTAATCAACCGCATATAAGGAATTGATAAAATGTCAGAAAACAACGAAAAGTTCGCCGCACAGAGCGACAAACTCATCCGCACCCTCGCTACCATGTTTGATTACCTGCATCTTTCCGGTGAATTCAAAATCGAGGAACGCAACGGCAAAATGGCTGTCCGCATCGCCAGCGAAGATGCCGGCAGGATCATCGGCCGTCGCGGTGCCACTCTGGAAAGTCTCCAGCTGATCGTCAACCGCATGATGTTCAAAGCTGATGATTCTTTTCCGCACGTTACTCTCGATATTGACGGTTATGCCTCCAATGATCGCAAGGGCCGCAAATCCGACGGTGAACGCAGTGAACGCGGAGACCGCTCCGAAAGACGCAACCGCGGCAGCCGTGCCGTTTCAGACGGTCAGAGCATCGAGCAACTTGAGCAGCAGGCTCACGATGCCGCCAAAGAAGTCAAACGCTGGGGCGAACCGGTCAGAATGCCGGAAATGAATGCCCACGATCGCCGCATTGTCCACATCGCACTGCAGAATGACCCCGATGTCACCACTGAATCCGAAGGCGAAGGCGCCCTCAAAAAAGTGGTGGTAATGTTGCGCAAAAAAGAATGTTGCTGCTGCGAAGAATAATAATTTGATTCCAAGCGTAATCAAACGACCAGGCATTGTCTGGTCGTTTTTTTTGCAACATTTTTGCTGTGTCCTGCAACATTTTTACTATTGTAAAGCAAATAACTGAAAGTATATTATCATTTTATGTCGATTGCTGTCAAAATGTCTGGATCACCAATTGCAACATAGAAACAGGTGATGATGCCATCGCTATCAAAAGCGAGATAAGACTGCTTAGAACAAAAGAGCCTGTGAAAACATTCACATCAGCGGCAACACACTCTCCTCTTTTGCCTGCGATATAAGAATCGGTTTCGAGGGAAACGGTGTGATCCGCAATATTTCGATGACAGATAATATCATCAAAGTTGCCACCGTTGGAATATTTTTGCATTCGATCCACATTACCTCAAGAATGATCAACGGTACTCCGATGGAAAATATCATCGCTAATAATTTTATTATGAATAATGTCAGAATGGGATTGTGTGTTTGGCATTTTCCGGAATTCAGCACAGATATGGATAAATTGCGTGGCTACATACGCAACGTAACTTTTTCAAATATGCATATAAATGCCTGTGATTATTCATTTTTTGGCGGCAAAGATGTCAAAGATATTCAACTTGACAACATCAAAATGCATATCAAACGGTATCCGGAGGCATACAAAGGCGAAAGAGTTTTGCAGTTTCCTGAATATCCCTCGATCTGGGGCAGAGGATATCTGCCGGAACCAATCACCATTTATCCAGGAAGCGGAGTTTCACTTGAAAACGTTTCCGTGACTGAAACCAAATAACATTTTTCAAAACCGGACGGAAAGTCCGGTTTTTTATTTTCCTGACCTTTGGTTTTTTGCAGCAATATTTCATTCTCCAAGAGAGCACAAAATTAACATGAAAAGCACAAAATTACCATTTGCAAAAGAACAGCAAATGCACTATATTATAACCATTGAATCATAAAACTTTATTCCTTTTTCACCAAATAAAAATACAAGGAGGTTTGTATGTCACGAAAAATTTTTGCATTATTGACTGTCACTGCAGTCACCGCCAGTATTTTTGCCATGCCGATACCGAATGATGAACGCAAAGCGGTTTACGAAGCCGGCAAAAAACTGGAAGGAATTTTTCAGCGTCCCAAATCCAAAAGCGGATCCCCCAAAACACTGATACTTTGCGGACAACGCCCGTGGCTCGGCAACTATATGGCAAAAAATCTGATCGACGCCGGATGCGATGTCAACGTATTGACCGGACCATATCTGGCGGGGCTTTCAGGTTCATATATCCGTTCGTTGCCGCACGAAAAATTTGAACCGACTCCGGTCGATGCGATCACCCCTGAATTCAACCACCTCTCGGATTACAACTTGATTCTCATCAATGGCATCCCGGCAGAAAATCAAAAAAAAATCTTTACTCCCGAAAGAATCGAAAAGCTGAAAATCTTTTTGAAAAATGGCGGCGATCTGGTATTGACTGTCAACGCGCCAGCTGAACTCGGTGATATTCTGCCGGTTCACCTCGGCGAAAAAAATCCGCCGCCTAAAAAGTTTTTCGCTCTCCGTCCGACGGCAGCTCCTTTTGCCGAACTGCCGGATTCCTGGCAGGTTTTTGATGCCTACCGCGACACAAAACTTGCCGACGGAGCCACCCTGCTCTCGGCAATGGTTGATGAAAACAACCAGCAGGTCGGGATTTATATGGCCTCCAAACCCTACGGCAAAGGCAAGGTGATTTTCCTCAATTCCGAGGATATCCGCACACCGTCTGCCAGAAGTTTGCATTACTGGGGATACAAAGGAATGCTCTTTATCGCACTTGCTTCGGAAGCCAGCGGCGAAAAACTTTCCACCGCTAAAACACTTTTCAAAAAACAGGCAAGTGATGCCCCGAAAACCATAGAAAAGACCACGCTCGAATTGCGCAATGCCAATATGTTGCTTGCAGATATTCCGGGGAACTGCACCGTCAATGACAACCGCGAAATAAAGTTCGCCAATGGTACAATTGCTAAAATCAAAGATGGAAAAGTTCTGGATATTTATCTTGCCGGCAGTAAAAAACCTTATTTGAGCAATATCAGTATTCCTCAGTTGATTTTGAGCAGTAAACAAAATGATATCGAAGATTCCTCTGCCGAAGCAGTCGGTATGGATAACAAAAATCAAACGCTGAAAGCCTCCTGGAAATTAACTGATATCAAGACCGGCGAAACCGCTATCCTGGTTTGGACCGCCGATGATGGTACGGAAATCGAGCAGGAAATAAAAACTGCTACTCTTGACCTTGACGGCAAAATCTATCGCGGTGTAGCGATCCGTGCCCG
>JAZONW010000068.1:0-7166 GCA_045654745.1 Victivallaceae bacterium
GCCAATTTGTTCCGCAAGAGGTGTACCCGATACAGAAAGTCAATATTTTTATGTTTCAGGATCCAACCATATTTACCGGATGCAAAAGTAATTTGCTCCACTTCATTTAATATAACTTCTGCTGTTTTGACTGCCGGTCCCTGATACGGTAAAAAGCATTCTTTCTCCCACAGAGGATCATCCTTACATAAGGGAACAAAGATATCCTCAACAAAGTTATTGAAGAAATCACATGTTTTTCCGGCAAATTTTGCATCGCAATTCAAAACTTTGATCAAAAGTAAAGTCAACTCACTATCCGACAAACTTTCCAAAAACTTATAACAATCACCAAAAACATTCCACCTGTTGATACCTGAACCCGGAATGGAAAAATGGCGTATGGCTTTTTCTGAATCAAATTTATTTCCGGATACCTGATAAACAGCAGCAAGCGTTGCAATAAGTTGAAATAATCTTCCGTTGCCGATCTTGCCATCTTTTGTATCCTCAAAGAAAAATTCCGGCAGACGGATATTCAGTGCCGGAGCCGTAAGTTTTTGCGGCTGTTTCCCTTCAAATAAACGCTGTTTCTGTTTGCCTTTTTTAGTGGAAGATTTTCTCATCCCGGGGATATCTGCATCTTCCTCTTTTTGACTTGGTTCATCCCACCACCAGTCAGAATCATCATAATAATCCCAATCCCAACCGCACTCCCAGTCTCCATCTGTGACCCAAACTTCTCCGACTCCTTCAATTACATGATGTCCACGCCCTTGTTCATCGTAATAATCAGCCGGATCGACATCATAGAGATCGTAATCCGAATAACGAGACCCGAACTTAAAAAATCTTTCAGAAATAAAACCAGCGTCATGCAATTTCTTTAATTGTTTTTTCGTCAGATAAATACTCTTGCAAAGTTCTTCAATCAATTTCATTTTACCACCAGTTATTCAATACGATTTTAGTTACTCTTCCATACGGAGGAGAAAAGGAGATATGGTTGTCTATGTGACTGCAGAGTATCCCCCAGAGGACAGGGTATGAAACCTTGCTTGGATAACCAATATAGCCATCGGTGATAACAATGACCGGATATTCATTTTTTTCTTCTTCCAACTTCCGCATCGCAGGAGACATATCACTTCCGCCCCATCCCTTTATTTCATACTCGCTCAAATCTTCCGGCGATAAAAATTCATCTGCGGTGACACGGGTATCGCACTGCATCATGCGGACTTTTTCAACATTATTGGCACTGCAGAAATTACCGATCACACCGAGCAATTCCCTGAAACTGCTTGACATGGAACCACTCGTATCCAAGATGATGTTGACTGTAGAGCCTTCGGCAGAGCGTTTTTTCCCAGGCATAACAATATCGCTGTTCTCGTAATTTCTACGGGATGCTCTTGACCAGCTTCTTTCTGCCGGAATACTGACACTGTCAAGCATATTCTGCAAGGCATCCTGCCAATCCGGAAGAAAATTTGATGCAAGACTTTTTACAATATTTTGTAAATTTCCGGCATAGCTGCCTTGATGAAATCCACGATCCTCAATTATTTTTTTAACGATCAAGGTGCTTTTTTCTTTTCTCCGTGTATCCTCTGTTGCTTGTAAAATTTTTTGCTTACGCTGATTTCGTGCCATGGAAGATTCTTCCGGAAAAAATTCACGTTCCTGTTCTTCTGAAAATATCTCCGGCAAACCGCCAGAAATATCCTGCCAGTCATTATCAGCTTCCTCTTCAGAAGTAAAATGTTTATCCAACTCCTCCTGCCACGGGTGAAGTTTTTTGCGTTTTTTCCTTTTGTCAATACAAAATGGACTTGGTGGTAATTGGACGGAACTTTTTTCCAGCATGACCATCAATGTTTCCAAAGAATAATTTTCGCCCACATTTTTCTTGAGTTTCGGATATGTTTTTTTGACTTCATGATAAAAATCCATCCAACGGAAAAGCCCCGGCGGGGTTTGATTTTCCATCCCATTATGCAGGAAGTGCAGATCCATCTTGTCATTCACAATGATATCGTGAGCTACATTGGCAAGATAATGTTGTTTTTTATCTGTGATACGGTCAAAAATCCTGTATTGAAAATGATACAGTTCATGCCCGATGACATAGGCAATACCCGGAACGGAAAGCGTCGCACAATACTCCGGAGAAAGCACAACAATACCGGATGGAAAAATTCCGGCAGTTTTGATCCGGCTGTCAAACCGGATGTCACACACAGAAAGCAGGTGGGTAAAATGCGGACAGCAAATCCTCAATATTTGCAATGCAAATTTCAAACGCTTTTCCATTATTTTACCCCGGTCAATTGCTGTAAAATCTTTACAATAAAATCTTCACCGGCAATATTCTTCCAATCATATACCGCATCAACCAGCAGCACATTGCAATCTTCCGGAGTAAGACGCTTGAAGAAGGGTATAAAATATTTCTGCGGAATCTCCCGTATGGACTTATACCATGTACTGGAACGGGATACTGCTGCATTACGGATACTTTGCATCACATAATAATGGGTCATCACTGCCCGGTCATCGTTGCTGTAATTTATTTTCTCAGGATGGTATATATATTCAAGGGGATTATCAATGTCTTCCAGATTGAACGCCCAGAAATCAATAAAAACGGCTGCATCCTGTGGGGAAAGATTGCCATAAGCAAGAGCTTCAACCAAATGATAATCCGCTTTGCCTCCCTGACCGTCTTCCAGCAAATCAATCGCCCGTGAAAGATTTGCCCAGGCGCGCGGGGTGGAAAATGGAGCGATCACTCTGGGGATCGCTCGCTGCAAACCTTCCCGGCAAAATTGAATATAAGAAATAACATCCTGCCGTATATGATTTGTTTTTGCCCATTGAAGCCACTCCTCGGCATCCACTTCAAGATTAAGCATGATCAGGCGGTTGATCAAAGCGGAAGAAACCTCTTTTACCAGTGCCTGATCTTCCGCCCGGTTCCCTGCAGCAACGACCCAAGTCCCCTTGGGAAGTTTATATTCCCCGACCCGCCGTTCCAGCAGCAGAGAATAAAATGCCTTCTGTATATCTGGAGTACAGGCGGGCAACTCATCCAGGAACAAACAGAACTTTTCATCTTTTTCCGGTAAAAGCACCCGGGGCGGACAAAAGACCGACCGTTCCCCGATGATCCGGGGGATTCCGCTGACATCTTCCGGAGCGATTTGCGTACCCAAAAGTGATTTACATTCCAGATTGGCAGCATCCGCACATTGTTTTATCGCTTCTGACTTTCCCACACCGGGGGCAGAAAGCAAAATGACGCTGTGCTGTTCTGCCAATTCTGTAACAACTGCTTTTGCTTCAGAAATTGTAAGTTTTGCCGTGTTCCATGAAGAATACCTTTCATTCAAAAACATATTCGCATCCTCACAGGAAACACTGCCGTAAAGTAGAGCGGTTTTTATCCGGTCAGTCAATTTACCTGCCTTTTCCAGCCGGGTCATTGCTCCTGAAAGCGTTGTCCATGACCGCGGGGTGGAAAACGGAGCAGATTTCATTGTGGGAGCCCGCTGGAGAGCTTCAGGATTTGAGGCAATAAAATCTGTAATTTCGTTGCGGACATCATGTTTTTTTGCCCAGTTGAGCCACAGCTGATAATCAACCTTGATCCGCAGGATCGTTACCCGGTTGACCAATGCTGCCGACATACTTTTGACCAGAGCGTTATCTTCCGCCCGATTCCCTGCGGCAACGACCCAAGTTCCTTCCGGAAGCTTATATTCCCCGACCCGCCGTTCCAGCAGCAGAGAATAAAATGCCTTCTGAATATCGGGAGTACAGGCGGGCAACTCATCCAGAAACAAACAGAACTTTTCATCCTTTTCCGGCAGAAGTACCCGGGGTGGACAAAAGACGGAGCGTTCGCCGATAATTCTTGGAATTCCGCTGACATCTTCCGGAGCGATCTGCGTACCCAGCAGAGATTTACATTCCAAACCGTTTTCAGCGGCGACTTGCTGTACCAGATCTGATTTGCCAACGCCCGGAGGCGAAAGCAGCAGAACACTTTGAGTGGAAGCAAGAGCTTTGATGATCATTTTTGCTTCATCAATAGTTACTTCAGGTATCTTCAAATTCTGAGTCATATTCCTTTTATCCCTTATTATCGGATATTTTTATTCTTTATTATCTGTAACAATACGCAATGTCGTTTTTCCCGGATGAGTGATTCCGAAAGTCCGGATAGAATACAGATCGAATAATACAACTTCTTTCAATTCTGAAGAGTGCATACATCTATGTTTTTGCTCCGTCCAGAAATCCAAATCCTTGAATTCAATATAATCAAGATTATCTGCCGCCTCGGCAGAGCCAAGTTCTGCGGCTTGCGAAAAATACTTTTTTGCCAGTTTTACGTTCTGCTTACAGCCGATCCCGCAGAGATAAGTAATGGCAAGCCGGTTCAGAATCGGAGCATAATTCATCTTGCGTCCACGATAACATAGCTGATGAAAGTTGCGGTCTTGTGCCGGAGAAATCCCCAAATCCAACTTCAAGGCACAGATATAATTGTAATAAAGTTCAGGATCACCATTAGAGCTTGCTTTTTTCATAACTTCCCAGTCCGGTGGAAATTGCAGATATCCCGTCAAAAACAGAGCCGTCCTATCCCCATTACCGGCTTTTTTCTGCAAATTGGCGATATAGGCTGCTTTATCTTTTGATTCAAGACGATTGAACTCATCAATAAATTGGTCAATTTTCATTTTGTACTCCTGCGTTACTCATCATTTCCACCACAGAACAATCGCTGCCGCTGTTACGCATTTGCATCAGGACTTTGCCGAGGAGATTTTTGCCATCGCCTTTGCGATTCTGTCCCCAGAAAAAATCACTGCTGGAAAGATGTATCAACTCCAAATCGCCAGTTTGCATCAAACGCTTGCGGGCAAAAGTGCCGGAAGCAAATTTAACCGTAAGCATCTGACTCATAGCCACAAAAGTCCGCAATGCCTGATGAGTGCGCAGTTTGTTTTCCTCGCTGAAGTATTCATCGGCAAGTTTTTTAGCCGTTCCCGGAGTTTCGGCTTCAACAATAAGACGGTAAATATTTGCATCTTCCTGCAAACCGTTTTTAGCGAATTTGGCAGCTTGATAAAAATGTTCACCAGACTTCCAAAATTCTCCGTTGATTTGTAACGGTTCTTCATAAAAATTGGAAAAAATGTTAAAATAAGGAGTTCTGCTGTTGAAATAAATTTTACCCTCAACCGCATCGGCAAGCAACGCCATTGCACGGTGATATTGCCCGGTAAAACGGCGGCCAGCCCCGGCAGGAGAATCTTCATACCCGTCATTCACCATTAAATCGGCATATTTTACCTTGCAGCAAATTGGAGCAGCAAGTAAATTCCAGATGTAATCACAGTAACGCGGATCATCTTCCGGAACATCATCCGGAAATGTTTTAGCAAGCCGTTTGATTTTTCCGAGCAACATTTCCGGTACACCGATAGTTTCAAGTTCAGATACATCGCGGAATTCACCATAATCATGAGCCAACGCCACGATTTTTTCTGGAAGCGACTCAACTTTGCTCATCACTTCCAAAGGATGCAATATATACGGCATCCCATTCCGCCCGGTCTTACCGGAATAAACATGAACACAATGCTTCAAAAGTCTCTCAAAAACAGATTTCATAAAAATACCTCCATGATCTTTGCTATAAGAGAGACTTTGAGAGTCAAAAAATGACAGCCCAACCTTGTCCTGTTGTCAAAAAAAATAAACTATTCAGACTTTACGCTTTGTTTTATCCGGTAATTCGGCTATGACTTCAAACAATTCTTTGGGAATTTCCATCTGGATTGTAAAAGCATCTACGATAATGCCCTTGACTTTCTTATTAGCCATTGCCATATTCATCGCTTCTAAGAAAGGTTTTTCAATTTTTGAAAAATGACTGCCATATTCTTCACCCATTTGTTCAACATTGGAAAATACCGGAAAATAGAAAACATCTTCTCCGGCCCAGGAATCCTGGAAAATATCCGGTTCGAGTCTCATGTCTTCCTCTAAAGATAAAGTGCTTCCGGCAGTTACTTTTCCTGAAAGAATTTTTTCTTCATCCAGTTTACCCATTTTTGCAGTACATGGAATCCACACATAACTATCCCGCAGACATAACAATACAGCAATAAGGCTTTCCTGATCCCGCTTTTGCATAAACTCACTCATCAAAAGCCGTAAAATATAATCCTGCTGGAGATTAAAAACTGGCAAAGTTTCTTTCATATTTTTTTCTCCTTCATCCTATTTTACCTAAATTTCGTTTATAAACTTCTATATTTCTTCTCAATGGTTCGATTTGTTTTGTCCGAACTTCGGTATGCTGTGCAACAAGAGCCGTACGCTGTTCTTCAGCCATTTTACACATTTTCAATGCTTCAGTCTGGCGGCTTTCAAACGCACTGCGGGTATCATCAAAGGCAGATTCAAAAGCGGATATGATGCCCAGACGCAACGTTTTGATACGCTTTTCCTGTTTTGCCAAACAAGAGCGTTCGGTATCTGTTTTGTTTATATTTCCCAAACCGATATTTTTTGTCAACTCTTTGATCAACTCTTCTTTAATAAAATTTTCCCGTTTGTTTGTTCCAACACCATCGCCGATCGCAGCACCAACCACCCCTCCGATAAAGCCTCCGACAACAGTACCAATAACCGGGAATATATAACTCCCCACGAGTCCTCCGAATCCTGCTCCGGTTACAGCACCAGCCCAAACATCTTTACTCACACCGGGAGTTTTAGCAATAACAGAATCGACAAAGTCGGTTGCCATAACATCTGTACCCACGATCGGCGTCGGAACCGGCAGACCGGCAAGGATCGGCTGATTATCCAATAAAATTTCCCATTCTCTCCGGGTATTCCGGATAATTGCTTTGATTTTATCATCCATCAATGCATTGAATGCTGAATTATTACCTTCCCGTATCTCTTCCAGCCAGTTGCTTGCTTTTGGCAAAACGACTTCAGAAAATGCCTCGTTGACGATCTGTTCGTTCAATTCCTGACGGATTTCATTAAGGTTTACTTTTGCGATCCGTTCAGAGGCTTTTTCGGCGACTTCATCAATGCTGTCAACAATAACACTCTTCCAGTAATCAAGAGCCAGACTGTGATCGATTTGCGGG
>JAZONW010000069.1:0-20846 GCA_045654745.1 Victivallaceae bacterium
TACTGCGGCAAGAGAAAAGAGTGCGCCGCTGAAATATTTGTTCATTTGCCTGCGGTTTCAGCTGTTTTACCGGGATCGGCTTTGGCGGCTGCTTCTGTTTTTTTGGCATATTCGTCAAAGTAGCGGCGGAGTGCCGGAGAAATATTGGCGGATAAGCCGGTGCGGGCGGCAGTGAGAGAGGCACTCATACTCTCGGGATTTTTGACTGTTTCCATAGAAGTTATGAGTTTACGGGCGTGCTTCAACTGCCGCAATTTACTGCGGATCTGTGGCAGGGTGCGGTTTTCCGGATATTTGCGGATACCGGAAGTGATGATATCGACAGCGCCGTCAACGTCGCCGGCATCGAGTTTTTTCTGGGCGGCAGAAATGGCGGCGTTGCTTTCCTGGATTTCCAGCAGATGGATGATGAAATCATTGGCGGGATCAAGTGCCACGATCTTTCTGCCCTGACGGATGGCGGCATCGGTATTGCCTTTTTCCAGGTTTTCAAAAAAGCGCAGAACCAGTTCGTTGCGTTCCGAGGGCGGTGCGGGATGCTCTCTGTCGCATCCGGTCAATACCGCACCGATCACCAGCAGTAGAAAAAACCGTATCATCATAACTTATCGTCCCTTTGCAGAAATCAAACCTGAAATACTTTAATTAAAATATCACAGCAACACAGGCTTTGCAAATTTTCTGTTGCGGCAATATATTAATAGTTATGAAAAAAAATGATCACATTGGAATTTTCACCCGTTACAGCCGACTGGGGGCATCCAGCCGGCTGCGTGCGATTTCCTGCTGTGAATCTCTGCCGGGGGCAACGCTGAATCATCTTTTCGGCGAAAAATATCTGCGGAAACTTTACGCCACAGGCAAAAGATCTTTTTTCCCCGCAGCGGCGGGGATGTTGAAACGGTTTTTTTCACTTTTCTTTCTGCCGCGGCAACTGGTTATCGAATACGAGTTGCTTCCCTATGCTCCCTGGTGGGTGGAAAAATTTTTTCTCCGCCGCCGCCGCTATGTTTTGGATTTCGATGATGCCGTCTGGGAGAAATACCGCCGCATCCCGTGGCTCAGAAACAAGTTCCGGCAGCTGATCTCCCACGCCGCCGGAGTGATTTGTGCCAATCACTTCATATTAAAAGAAGTATCAAAATACAATTCTGCCGTTGTGCTGATACCGACACCGGTGGATTTGCCCGCATTGCCCTCAAAAGTTGTCAAGCCGGAAGTTTTCACAGTCGGCTGGATCGGGACTCCGGTAACTTTTGAGCGCTTTATGAAACCTTTTTTTCCGGTATTGCAGCAGTTGGCACAAACGACAGATTATGTACTGCTGGTGATTTCAGACGGTGCCCCGCCGGAAATCCCCGGCGTTGCAGTACGCTTTGAAAAATGGGACGAAAAAAAACAGTATCAACTGCTTTCCGGCTGTCACGCCGGGATCATGCCGCTGGATAACAGCACTTTTGCCGCCGGTAAATCCGGATATAAGATCATCCAGTATATGGCGGCAGGGATCGTGCCGGTGGCATCGCCCGCAGGGGAAAACAGTTTCCTTATTTGCGATGGCGAAAACGGTATGCTGGCGGCAACAGAGAGCGAATGGGTGAATAAACTTGCCGCCCTTGCTGCGGACAGTTCTTTGCAGCGGCGTCTTGCGGATGCCGCCGGCAAAAAAGCCGGTGAATTTTCTCTCGATGTCAACCGCCGTAAATATCAGGGATTTGTCAAAACAAGAGTGTAAATCGTTGCCGATGTTGCATTTTTTTTGCACTCCGGACTTGACAAAGTGCGTTTCCGGTGCTATTTTAACTATCCGTCAATGATGATGTAAAGAAAGATTTAATATACGAAGGAGATTTTATCATGGCACATAAGAAAGGTCAGTCCAGCAGTCACAACGGTCGTGACAGTCAGCCGAAGTTCCTCGGTATCAAGGCTTTCGGTGGTGAAAGCGTCAGTGCCGGTTCTATCATTGTCCGTCAGCGCGGCACCCGTTTCCGTCCCGGCAACAACGTCGGTTGCGGTCGTGATTACACCCTGTTTGCTCTTTGCGACGGTACTGTGGAATTCTGCAAAAGCCAGCGCAAAGTCAGCATCATTCCCGCTGCTGAATAAGGCATAACCGCCTTATTCTGTTATTTGTAAAATCCCGGAAACTGTCGTTTGCCGGGGTTTTTTGTTTTTAAGTTGTAGAAAGAGAAAAGAATATGTTCGCAGACAGAGTCCTCATCAGTGTCAAGGGCGGCGACGGCGGTAATGGCTGCTGCAGTTTCCGCCGGGAAAAATTCGTCCCCAAAGGCGGTCCGGATGGCGGCGACGGCGGCGACGGCGGCAGTGTCTATCTGGAAGCCGCTGCCAATGAGCAGAATCTGGTCGCCCTGGTCTATCAGAGCCGCTATCAGGCGAAAAACGGCCCCGGCGGCAAAGGTGCCGGATGCCACGGCAGAAATGCCGACGATATAGTAGTCAAAGTACCTGCCGGTACAGTTATTACCGATGCGGATACCGGAGAATTCATTGCCGATCTGGATCATGTCGGAGCCAGAGTGCTGGTCGCATCTGGCGGCCGCGGCGGCAGAGGCAATGCCAGATTTGTTTCCAGCGTGAACCGGGTGCCCCGCCGCTGGGAACCGGGATTTCCGGGCGAAGAAAGACGCTTGCAGCTGGAATTGAAAACCATTGCCGATGCCGGATTGGTGGGATTTCCGAATGCCGGTAAATCCACGCTGCTGCGGGCGATAAGTGCCGCCCGTCCCAAGACGGCGCCTTATCCGTTTACCACGCTTCACCCCATGGTCGGGGTGGTGGAATACGATGATTATTCCAGAGTTACGGTGGCGGACATCCCTGGGTTGATCGAGGGTGCGCACGAAAACATCGGTCTGGGGCACGCATTTTTGCGTCACATCGAACGCACCAAACTGCTGATCTATGTTTTGGATACAGCCGGAGTTGACGGCAGATCTCCGGTGGATGATTTGCAGCAGTTGCGGAAAGAATTGGAATTGTATCAATCCGGTCTTTCGCAGCGGGCGGCGATCATCGTTGCCAACAAGGTGGACTTGCCGGAATCGGCGGAAAACCTTGCCGAGCTGAAAGATTTCCTGGCGACAGAATATATCCCGCTGGTGGAAATTTCCGCCGCTTCCGGAGATATGACTGAATTCAAATCAAAATTAAAAGAGATGGTGGCAAAAGCCAAAGCCGCCCACTTTTGAGCGATTTGATATTTCCGACCGCTTTGCCGCAAGCAAAGCGGGTTTTTTATTGACAAAACCAAAGAAAAGAGATATATTAAAGGGTTGAAAAATTTTTCAACGAGATCTTTGAAAACCGTTATAATTTTCAGCAAGCGTCCATAAACCCGCCAAGTTAAATAGACTATTGCTCATGTATAGCTGTGTATTCGGTAGGAGAATTGTATCTACATTTGTCCTGCCGAACGCTCTCCTGTATCTGCATGAGCGGGTTCTTGGCGGGACCTATGGACGCAATATTCGAGAGTGTTCGGCTTTTTGCTTCATTTTCAAATATCTGCTGGGTCCTGCAAGAGAATTGCGTTTCCTGCAATATTTTATTCAAAGATTCGCGTTTCAGCGGGACCGTCCGGTCCCGCATTTTTTTGCTTTCGGACAAAATCATAACCTTTCAAAGTAATTGTTGCATCAGAAGAACAGAAAGGATTGTGAAATGAAGTATGTCGCATTATTAGTATTATTGTTGTCTGCGGTGGGGTTTGTGATTTGGTACAAAACTGTACCGTTGTCGATAGAAGAAATTACTCCTTTGGTGGAAATTCTCAAAAAACAGAGAATTGAATTGAGAAACAAGCAGTTGGCAGAAATGTCAACCGGAAAAGATATTGCAAAACAGATACAAGAGCTTGAAAAGCAGAAAGCAATTATTCTTGAAAAATGTAATAATCTTGAATTAAAAGTAAAAAGAATGAAAAATGCAATGCCAAAATTGCAAAACGAAAAAAAATCATTAGAAATAAAAGCAAAAATAAACGAATTAGAGCGTATTACTGAGTCCTTAGAATATAAGCAGAGTGCTTTACAGGACGAAATAACTGATTTAGACTCAAAGTACAACAAAAAGGTAGTAATTAGATCGTATGATCCTGATAGAGGAAATACGTACAAAAGGCAACAACGTTCATTCAGTTGGATGGATTATAAGACCGCTGTCAGTAAAACAAAGTCAGAAATGAGAAAAATAAACAGTAAACTGAAAGAAGTAAAAGGGAAAATTAATATTGCAACAAAAGAGCTCAAACAACAAATAAAAATAGAAGAAGCGAAAGAACAAAAGCATAAAAACATAGCAAAATCTAAAATAGATCAAATACAAAAAATAAGCGAACAACTCCAAGTGTTACGCAAACAATACAAAAAATTACATACGACAGTAAAATCAAAAGAAGAAGAACTTTGCGTAATTACAGCTGAAAACAATGAAGTAAAAGAAAAAATAAAAGAAGAACTCCAACCGGAAAATATTGAAAAAATTGCTTTTGTTGAAGCCCATATTATACTAACAGTATTGGAAGGGCAAAAAGATTATGACAAGGATGCTTTTTTCGATTCTCTAAATGATACAGAAATAACAACGACGGATAATTTGTTGACTCAAATAAAATTTAAAAAAAGCGGCTTGGGGCAATTTATATCAAGTGGACAATTTTTGTCTGCTCAAAAGCATCAAATCAAAAAAAATGGATTATCATTTGAAGAAATCAATGGGAATATAATCATTGATTGTAATAATATGAAAAAATTGACTCGCTTTTATAATGTTGTTAGAAAAAAATATGCTCAAAATAAATCTTTTGTACATAAACTTTTTAATAAATAATAATTACCTCACTTCGCCGTGTTTCGGGGTGCGGGCACAGCACAGCACGCTGACGCTCGCCGCCCCGGCTTTGAGCAGTACCCGCGCCGCCGCATCACAGGTGGCTCCGGTGGTGAAAACATCATCCACCAGCAGAACCCGCCTGTTTGCAAAGGATTTTATATTGACCGCCCTGAACCGGTGACGGGCATTGCGCAGTCGCGCACTCCTGCCCAGTCCCGCCTGCTTTTTGCCGATTGAGATCCGACGTAATCCCCTGACCACCGGCAAATTTATTTTGCCGCCCAACTGCCGGGCAAAAAGTTCAGACTGGTTGTACTGCCGTTTCAGCAGGCGGAAAAAGTGAAGCGGTATCGGCACGATGACATCAGCACATATACCGCTTTGACGGTAAACTTCCGCTCCGAGTCTGCCCAGCGTGCCGGCAATTTCCGGAGCATTGCCATCCTTGAAAGCTGTGATCAGATCTTTGCCTTTGCCAAAGTAATGAAAAATCGCCGCGGCATCCTGCCACGGACGGCGTTTTTCTGCCAGACATTTGGAGCAGACTGCCAGTACCCCGTCTTTTATTCCGCCGCATCCGCGGCAGCGTTGTGCCGGATCGATGAATTTGATTTTACGGCGGCATTCCGCACAAAGATCGTTACAGCCGTTGCCGTCGCCCTCTTTGCACAGCGGGCAGGGGAAAAGATTGAAAAAACGGGCAAATGTATGAAATATTCTGCCGATATCCATAATAAATCAACTTTCCGGAGCAAGCGGCATCAGGTAATCCCCTGTGCAATTACAGGAACGCACCCGGTTGAAACGGTCATACTCCAGCTGCCAGAGGTCAAACCGTGCCGGCAGACTGCCGCACTGCATCGCTTTGCGGAAAAATTTTGCCGCCGCCAGATTTCTCCGCCGCTGACGGTTGGAGAGATTGCTGTATTGCGGCATCCCCGGTGAAAGCTTTTTGTATTTTCGCGTTTTGACTTCCACAAAAACGATCTCGTTTCCATCCAGAGCGACAATATCCAGTTCACCGGCTTTGATTTTCCAGTTGTGTGCCAGTATCCGGTAATCCTTACTGCGCAAAAGGCGTATGACGGCATTTTCACCCCGCCGTCCCAGCGACTGCCGGAAACGGTACGCCCGGCGGATTTTCATTTGCAGATCCCCCTGACAAAGCGTTCCCTGCCGGTAAGATCGCAGAGTATATCTGCGGCAAATCCGTGTTTTTTCAACAGCCAGGCGGCTTTGGAGGTCTGGTGGGGGGACATTTCAAAAACCGCCATCCCGCCGGGAAGCAGATGCTCCGGCAGTTGGCTGATACATTCACCGATCAGGGCGAAACCGTCTTCCGGAGCGGTCAGGGCAAGTTCCGGTTCAAAATCGCGGACTTCCGGGGCAAGAGTATCGTATTCTGCAAAAGTGACATAGGGCAGATTGGCGGCGATACCGTCGAATTTCCTGCCCGGCAATGCCGAAAAAAGATCAGAATGCAGAATTTCCACATCAAGCTGCAGGTCAAGGGCATTTTTTCTTGCCACCTGCAATGCCGCCGGGGAAATATCCACCGCCGTAACTTGCAGATCGTTTCTTTCGTACGCCGCCGAGAGTGCCACCGCTCCGGAACCGGTACCGATATCCAGCATTTTTGCCCCCGGAGCAAGCGTGTCGATGAAATATCCGGCAAGCAATTCCGTTTCCGGACGGGGGATGAGGACTGCCGGGGTGACATACAAGTCGATTTCGCGGAAAGAGGCACATTGCAGAATGTATTGCAGCGGCTCGTTTTTTATCCGCCTTTCAACGATTTTGCGGATGTTATCAACGGTTTCAGGCGGAATATCCGGAGCGGAAATCAGTCCGTTCCCCGCCGTATGGCGCAGGATAATACCGGTTTCGGCATCAAAAGAGACAATGCCGTGCTGCCGCAACTTGCCGGAAATTTCCCGGTACAGGGTAAAGTAATCCATTTCTGCTCCTTGAAAATGACATTTGCCCTAATATAATCAGTACTGCGGCTCTTTTCAAACCGCAAATTTGTGTTAAAAACAACATTTCGATTTGCAAAATCATTTTTGAGGCGGTATTGTAAGACAGCATACTTAAAAAAAGAGTAATAAACGCGTTATTATTCAGCAATAAAAAGAAAGGAAAAAGAAAATGCGTCCGTATTCCAAAATTTCCGCCGACTGGTGGGACTACACCACTCTCGACCGCAGCATCCTTGATGAAGCCGCCAAAATCACCATCGACAATCTGAAAAGTTTTGAACGCCCCGGTTTCAAAATCAATATCTATGACACCTTGCAGGAATTCTACTGCGCCGAAGCTCTGGAATATATCAAATGCTGGCAGAAATCCACCGCCGACAACCCCTGCGGTATCTGCGGCCCCATCGGTCCCACCGAGCAGCTCCCCCTCGTGGCGGAAATCGTCAACGCTATCGGCCTCAACCTCAAAGATGCCCACTTCTGGGGTATGGATGAATGGGCAGTTGACGGCAAAGCCGTCGGTATGGACTTCCCCCTCGGTTTCGCCAAAGCCGACTGGGATCTCTGTTTCTCCCGCATCCGTCCGGAACTGCGTATGCCCAAAGAAAATATGCACTTCCCCACCGGTGATATGAAAGATTACACCGACAGCTACTCCCAGGCCCAATGCCTCATTATGCAGGGCGGTCAGGGCGAAACCAAACACTGGGCATTCAACGACCCCGTCCGTCGCGAAGGTGCCTACAAAGACAATCCGCCTTCTCCGGAAGAATACCGCAAACTCAGCACCCGTCAGGTCGAACTGCATCCCATCACTCTGATCCAGAATGCCCGTACTTCCGGCGGCGGCACTGTCCAGAATGTTCCCTCCAGCGCCTTTACCGTCGGTCCGGTGCAGACCTGGCAGAGCAAACAGGTTTCCATCTGGCATCCCGGTCACCACGACAATCCTTTCGGAATGCGTCTTTCGACCTTTATGATCTCGCAGAAAATTGCAGACTCCGCCGTGCCGATGTCTCTGCTTTCTGATCACGATGATGTGGTATTCAGCTTTTATCGCGGCGGCTTCGGCGTCTGCGGAGGGGAGCTCCATTCGTCATGAGCAAGAAAAAAGTATTTGCCGTTTGTGCGCATCCCGATGACATCGAATTCATGATGGCGGGGACCCTGATCCGCTTGCAGTCTCTCGGATATGAAGCACACTATATGACCATCGCTGACGGTGCCCTCGGCGGCAACGGCCTGGATCACGCCACCCTCGCCGCCACCCGTATGCAGGAAGCCAAAAACGCCTGCAAAATCATCGGTGCGGTATATCATCCGCCGGTGGCAAGCGATCTCGAAGTTTTTTACAATTTCGAAACTCTCGCCAAAGTGGTCGATGTTATGCGTGAAGTCGATCCGGAAATCGTACTGACCCACGGTCCCTACGATTATATGGAAGACCACGTCAATGCCGGCAGACTGGCTGTTTCCGCCGCATTTTCCCGCGGTATGGGCAATTTCCGCACGGTGAAAAATCCGCCGGTCAATACCGATGTGGCGGTTTATCACTCGCTGCCGTTGAGCCTCAAAGATCAGCTCAACAAGCCCATCGTGCCGGATTTCTTTGTGGATGTCACTTCCACCATCGACACCAAAAAAGCGATGCTCAACTGTCACAAAACCCAGAAAGAATGGCTGGATGCCAGTCAGAAACTCAACGCCTATCTCGACGATATGGAAGCCCGTGCCGCCGCGATGGGTAAACTTTCCGGTTTCTGCCGCCTCGCCGAAGGCTGGGTGCGGCACAATCCCATCGGCTTCTGTCCGGAGGATTTCGACCCGCTGAAAGTTATCGCCAATATTCCGGAAAAATGATCCGCAACAATGCATAGATCCGGCAAAATACCGGATTTATGCATTTCTTTTTATTTGCAATATGGATAAATCCTTGATTTTTTTGTAACAAGGTGGTATATTAGCGGAATCGTAAATCAATCGGATAAGTAAAAACTGACAGATATGTTGAAAAAAATTCTCTTTTGCCTGACCGTACCGGCTGTTGCTTTCCTGACCGGCTGTTTCGCCGCCGGGGCGGAAAACAACCATCTCAAACCGGAAGATTTCGCCCGCTATCTCACCGATAACGGTATCAAAGTGGATAATGTCCGGGTATTGCCCCCGGCTCCTTTCCGTGCCAGCAGCGGTGCGGCAATTCTGGTTGACGGCTCTGAAATCGGCGTTTACAAGTATGACAGTTCGTCGAGAGTCCAAAAAGAACGTATCGCCAAAATGGCAAAAGAGGGCAGGACTTACATCAACGGCATACCTTATCCGATCGAAGTCTATGGCTCGTTTATGTTTATGGGGCTGGAAAAGAACCGCCAGAAACGCCCCATCCTCAAGGTGATCCGGAATTTTGAATAAGTTTTTTCTGTTGCCGTTTTTCCAACAGTGATAAATGCGAAAGAAAACGGCTGTGTTTAAGTAAAAAAGAAGGTAAGAAAAAGGTAAGAAGAAAATGGCTGCATGTAAAAAGACAAGTACAAAATGCAAATGCGCCAAGGCTGCCAAAGCCGGCAAAAAGTATGTCTATACTTTCGGTGGTGTTTTCACCGAAGGCGAAGGCTCTATGAAAAATCTGCTGGGCGGCAAAGGTGCCAACCTCGCAGAAATGGCAAAACTCGATTTGCCTGTGCCCCCCGGTTTCACCATCACCACCGAGTGCTGTGTCGATTATTTCAAAAACGGCAGCGTACTGCCTGACGGCGTGGAAGAACAGGTCAAAACCGCCCTCGCCGCTGTGGAAAAAGAAATGGGTATGAAATTCGGCGATGCCAAAAATCCGCTGCTCGTTTCCTGCCGTTCCGGCGCCCGCAGTTCTATGCCCGGTATGATGGAAACCGTCCTCAATGTCGGACTTTCCAGCAAAACCATCCCCGGCCTCGTCGCCAAAACCGGCAATGAACGTTTCGTCTATGATGCCTACCGCCGCCTCATTATGATGTACAGTGATGTCGTTATGGAAAAAGCCGAAGGTATCGAACCCGCCGACGGTGAAGCCATCCGCCGCCAGCTGGATGGTATTATGGAAGACCTCAAAGAGAAAAAAGGATATACTTCCGATACCGACCTCACCGTCGATGATCTGAAACTCCTTTGCGATAAATTCAAAAAACAGATCAAAAAGACCCTCAAAAAAGAATTTCCCGACGATGCCATGGCCCAGCTCTGGGGCGGCGTCGGCGCCGTGCTCAAAAGCTGGAATGGTAAAAAAGCCGTTTCCTACCGCCGCATCGAGGGTATTCCGGATGACTGGGGTACTGCCGTAAACGTGCAGACTATGGTATTCGGCAATATGGGCGAAAGCAGTGCCACCGGCGTGGCTTTCACCCGTGACCCCGCCACCGGCGACAACAAATTCTACGGCGAATGGCTCATCAATGCCCAGGGCGAAGACGTGGTCGCCGGTACCCGTACTCCCAACCCGCTCAACAACGATACCAAAAACGAGCATAACAAAAATCTGGATTCCATGGAAGACCTCTATCCCGCCATCTACAAACAGCTGGCGAAAATCCGTGCCACTCTGGAAAAACACTATCACGATATGCTCGATATCGAATTCACCATCCAGGAAGGCAAACTTTTTATGCTTCAGTGCCGCGTCGGCAAACGTACCGGTACTGCCGCTCTCAATATGGCAATGGACATGCTCAAAGAAAAACTCATCGATGAAAAATCCGCTGTGACCCGGGTCGCCCCGACACAGCTGGATGAGCTGCTCCATCCCATCCTTGACCCCAAAGCGGAAAAAGGCTGCAAAGTCATCACTTCCGGTCTGCCTGCCGGTCCCGGCGGTGCTGTCGGCCGGATCGTTTTCAACAGCGAAGATGCCGTTGCCGCCGCCGCCAAAGGTGAAAGCGTCATCCTCGTCCGCGAAGAAACCAACCCCGAAGATGTCGAAGGTATGCGTGCCGCCACCGGTATCCTTACCGCCCGCGGCGGTATGACCAGTCACGCGGCTCTGGTTTGCCGCGGCTGGGGCAAATGCTGTATCGTCGGCGCCGGTGCGATCAAAGTCGATGAGAAAAAAGGCATCCTCACTGTCGGCGGCAAAAACTACACCGGCAAAGATACTTTGAGCATCAACGGTTTCAGAGGCTACGTCTATGCCGGCAAAGTCGCCACCATGGATTCCAGCGAAAATCCGAAACTGCAGAAATTCATGAAAATGGTGGATAAATTCCGCAAACTGGCAGTCCGTGCCAATGCCGACACTCCCGAAGATGCCAAAGTCGCCCGCGATTTCGGCGCCGAAGGTATCGGACTTTTCCGTACCGAACATATGTTCTACGGCAAAAACAGCGACAAACCGCTTTTCGCTCTGCGTAAAATGATCCTCTCCGATTCCAAAGAGGAAAGAGAAAAAGCTCTCAAAGAACTTTTCCCGTTTGTCAAAAAAGATGTGAAAAACACCCTCGTCGCCATGGAAGGCCGTCCGGTGACTTTCCGTCTTCTTGATCCCCCGCTGCACGAATTTGTGCCGCAGGAGACTGCCAAACGCAAAGAACTTGCCGATGCTCTCGGTATCAAACTTGCCGAAGTCAACAAACGTGCCGAATCTCTCCACGAATCCAACCCGATGATGGGACATCGCGGTGTCCGTCTGGGCATCACTTATCCGGAAATTTCCCGGATGCAGATGCGTGCCATTCTGGAAGCCGCAATGGAAGTCGGCAACTGCGTGCCGGAAATAATGATTCCCGTCACCTGCGATATGCGTGAACTTCGCTTCCAGAAAAACATCCTGCAGGAAGTTGCTCAGGAAGTCGCCAAAAAATTCAAAGTCAAAGAGGTCAAGTACTCCATCGGTACTATGATCGAGATCCCCCGTGCCGCACTGCTTGCCGGTGAAATGGCGGAGGAAGCCGACTTTTTCAGTTTCGGCACCAACGATTTGACCCAGATGACTTTCGGTTTCAGCCGCGATGATATCGGCGGTTTCCTGCCGGATTATCTGCAGAATAAGATCCTGGAAGCCGATCCTTTCCAGACCATCGACGTTTCCGGTGTCGGACGCCTGATCAAAATGGCGGTTTCCGATGGCCGTGCCACCAAAGCCAAACTCAAAATCGGTATCTGCGGTGAGCAGGGCGGTGAAGCCAAATCTGTGGCATTCTGCCACGCCAACGGTCTCAACTATGTTTCCTGCAGTCCTTTCCGCGTGCCTATCGCCCGTCTGGCGGCGGCGCAGGCGGCTATCGCGCAGGATAAATAACCGTACTGCTGCAAATCCGGGCGGAGTCTTTAAAAGATCCCGCCCGGTTTTTATTTTATCTGTCAGGTTGAAAAAATCACTTTGCCGGGGTATATTATATTTTCGATTGTGTTTGATTTTTTTATTGATTAATTCTGGATTGTAAAAAATGCGTATATTGACCGGTATTCAGCCATCAGGCATCCCCCATCTGGGAAATTATTTCGGGGCGATGCGTCAGGTTTGCGATTTGCAGCAAAAGGGGGACAGTTTCCTTTTTATTGCTGATTATCACGCCCTCACCACTTCTCCTGATCCGGAAAGTTTGAGAAAAAACGTCATCAATCTGGCACTGGATTTTATTTCCTGCGGTATCGATATGGATAAAACTGTCTTTTTCCGCCAGAGCGAAGTCCCGCAGGTATGCGAATTGTCGTGGATTTTGAGTACCTTTACCCCGATGGGGCTGCTGGAAAGGGCCCACAGCTACAAAGACAAGATCGCCAAAGGTTTCTCTCCCAATACCGGACTTTTCACTTATCCGGTACTGATGGCGGCTGACATCCTGCTTTATCAGTCCAATCTGGTGCCGGTGGGCAAAGATCAGAAACAGCACCTCGAGATCACCCGCGATATCGCAATCAAATTCAACAACGAATACGGCGATATCCTGACCATTCCGGAAGGCTACATCCCCGAAAACGTGGCGATCGTGCCCGGCACCGACGGTCAGAAAATGTCCAAAAGTTACGGCAATACCATTCCGATTTTCGGGACGGAAAAAGAGATCAAAAAAGCCGTGATGAATATCGTTACCGACAGCAAAGGCCTCGAGGAGAAAAAAGATCCTGATTCGTGCAACGTATTTGCCATTTACAAATTGCTCGCCACTGATGAGGAAATCACCCGTATGCGGGAAAATTATCTGGGCGGCAATTATGGTTACGGCCACGCCAAACTCGCACTGTTTGAAAAACTCTGGCTGCATTTTGAGCCGATGCGCCGCCGCCGTGCCGAACTCGCCGCCGACATCCCCGGCGTGATGGAGGCTTTGAGCCGCAACGCCGAAAAGGCCCGTGCCGCCGCTGATGAACTTTTGAGCAAAGTCCGCACTGCTGTCGGACTGCGCTGATATATCCCGGGAGGATTTTAAAATGAGTAGTATTTTTGAAAACACTGTCAACCGTCATCACAAATATGTTGTCCCGACTTATGCTCCCGCCCAGCTTTTTGTCCGCGGCAAGGGTGCCAGACTCTGGGATGATAACGATGTGGAATTTCTTGATTTCGCCGCCGGTATCGCCGTCTGCAACCTCGGACACTGCAACGACCGGGTCACTGCCGCCATTACCGCTCAGGCACAGAAATTGGTGCATACTTCCAATTTGTACTACAATGAAGTGATGCCCCGTCTGGCGGAAAAACTCATCGAAAATTCCTTTGACGGCAAAGTATTTTTCTGTAATTCCGGTGCCGAAGCCAACGAAGGTATGATCAAACTCGCCCGCAAATACGGCAACGCCACCGGCGGCAGAAATGTGATCATTTCCATGGTGGATTCTTTCCACGGCCGCACGCTCGCCACGCTGGCGGCGACCGGCAGAAGCAAATACCGCAAAGGTTTTGAACCGGATATGCCCGGATTTATCCAGGTGCCTTTCAATGATTTTGACGCTCTTGCCGCCGCCATCACTCCGCAGGTTTGTGCTGTGATGCTGGAAATGGTGCAGGGCGAGGGCGGAGTTATGCCCGCCGACCCGGAATATCTCCGCAAAGTCAGACAGCTCTGCGACGAAAAAGACATCCTGATGCTCTGCGATGAAGTCCAGTGCGGTATGGGAAGGCTCGGAACCCGTTTCGCTTATCAGAGTTTCGGCGTTGTCCCCGATGCGATTTCTATGGCAAAAGCGATCGCTAACGGCATTCCTATGGGCGGATTCATCGTCGGCAAAAAATTCGCCGATGTCCTGACTGCCGGCACTCACGCCAGCACTTTCGGCGGAACTCCGCTTGCCTGTGCCGCCGCTTTGGCTGTGCAGGAGGCTTTCGACTGTGACGGTGTGCTGGAAAACTGCCGGGAGCAGGGTGAATATCTGATGCAGAAACTGGCTGAAATCACTGCGGGATACACCTTTGTCAAAGGCGTCCGCGGCAAAGGCCTTATGATCGGTGTGGTACTCGATCATCCCGCCGGAGCGTTGCAGTCTTTGCTGCTTGAATACAAACTTGTCACTCTGACCGCCGGGGAAACTGTCCTGCGGCTGATACCGCCGCTGACCATCACCAGAGAAGAAGCCGATATGGCTCTGGAACGTATCGCCGCCGGTTTGAAAAAATATGCCTTGCAGATGAAGGAGGAAAATAAATGAAAAAAGATCTGCTGACATTACGGGACATCAACAGAGATGATCTGGAAAAAATATTTGAACTCGCCACCAAACTCAAAAAAGAGCGCGGTTCAGTGAAATATACTCCGCTTGCCGGAAAAAGCATCGGCCTCATTTTCGCCAAATCTTCCACCCGTACCCGCGTTTCTTTTGAAGTCGGAGTGGGGGAACTCGGCGGACAGCCGCTTTACCTTGACCAGTCCAAAATGCAGGTCGGCCGCGGCGAAACTGTCGCCGATACCGCCAATGTATTGAGCCGTTATCTCCACGGTATCGTCATCCGTACTTTTGCCCACAGCGATGTGGAAGAACTGGCAAGCGTCGCCACCATCCCTGTTATCAACGCTCTTACAGATGAATATCACCCCTGTCAGATACTGGCAGATCTGCTGACCATCAAAGAATACAGCGGCAGATGTGATTCCAAAGTCCGTATGGCTTTTTACGGCGACGGCAGAAGCAATATCGCCAATTCGCTTATTCTGGCGGCGAAACTGACCGGTATGGAACTGGTGATTTCCGCCCCCGAAGAAGAAGCTCCCGGCCGCGAGATCATCGGCGATGCTTCTAATGTCATCTGGGAAAAAGATCCCGTTAAAGCCGCCGAAGGAGTGGATTATTTCTATACCGATGTTTGGGTCAGTATGGGCTTTGAGGAGGAAAGAGCCCGCCGTATGGCGATATTCGCACCTTATCAGGTCAACGAAAAACTTTTTGATATTGCCAATCCCGGAGCAAAATTTCTCCACTGCCTGCCGGCACACCGGGGCGAAGAAGTTTCCGCCGGTGTTATGGATGACCCCGCACGTTCCATCGTCTTTGATGAAGCCGAAAACCGGCTCCATGTGCAAAAGGCGGTGATGAGTATGCTCATGGCGTGATCACAGGTAGAAATTTTGCATTGCCCTGCCGACGAAAAAATTGACGGTGAAGTGCTGGGTATCCGGTTTGAAAATCCTGAAACCGGTTTCAAAGTACTGACCATCCGTACCGGCAAAGGGAAAAAACTTACCGTTTGCGGCGTACTGCCGGATATGTATCCCGGTCAGTGTGCCGCTTTTTGCGGTAATTACTCGCGGCATCAGGATTTCGGCGAGCAGTTTCATGCTGTTTCAGCGACGATCTTCCTGCCCGGTACGCTGGAAGGTCTGCGGAGTTTTCTCGTTTCCTGCGTCGGGGGCATCGGGCCGAAAAATGCCGCCGCCATCGTTTCGTTTTTTAAAGAAAAAACCATTGAAGTTCTGGACAACGACCCCGGCAGACTGACCGAAGTTCCCGGTATCGGTGCCAAACGCGCCGCCGAATTGAGCCGGGTCTGGAAAGAAAACTCCCTCCGGCGGGACGGGATGATTTTTTTGCAGAGTCTGGGGCTGACACCGGCTTATTGTGCAAAACTTTTCCGGCGTTACGGCGATGATGCTCCGGAAACCGTCCGCAAAAACCCCTATCAACTGGCATACGACATCGACGGTATCGGTTTTTCCAGGGCCGATGCCATAGCCTCCCGTCTAGGCACTGCCGCTGATTCCGAAGCAAGGTTGCAGGCGGCGGCAGTTTACGCCGTCAATACTCTTGCCGCCGGCGGTCACGTGGGAGTTCCTCACGGGTTGCTGGTTGCAGAAATTTCCCGCCTCGCCGATGTCCGGGCGGAAAGTGCCGCTTCCGGTATAGATTCCGCCGTCCGCAGGGGGTTGCTGCGTTGTGATTTGCAGCTGGTTTATCTCCCTTATCTGCTCAAAGCCGAAAAAGAATTGCCGCAAATGGTCGCCGCGATTGCCGCGGCAAAAAAATTCAGCGGTCAGAAGTTGCGCAATACCGGCGGCACCGGTATCGTCCTTGCCGAAAAACAGCTGGCGGCTGTCAACGCAGTTGCCGCTTCGCCGCTGTCGATCATCACCGGCGGCCCCGGTGTGGGTAAGACTACTGTTATCGGCGAAATCGTCGCCAGAGCTGCCGCCGCCGGAGTCCGGGTACTGCTCGCCGCTCCGACGGGCAGGGCCGCCAAGCGTCTTTCCGCCGCCGCCGGCAGAGAGGCACAGACTCTGCACCGTCTGCTGCAATACGATCCGGTCGCCAATAAATTCAACTGCGGCAGTGAAAATCCGGTCAACGCCGATCTCCTGATCGTGGATGAAGTTTCTATGCTGGATATCCAACTCTGTCACGCACTGTTTGCGGCACTCCGTCCGGGAATGTCGCTGGTGCTGGTGGGCGACAGGGATCAGCTGCCTCCGGTCGGGCCGGGCAGTGTGTTGCAGGATTTCCTTGCCAGCGGGATGTTTGCTGTAACAGTGCTGGATAAAATTTTCCGGCAGGCTTCCGGCAGCAGTATCGTTTCCGGAGCCCACGCCGTCAACCGGGGGGATATGCCGGAGTTTCCGGAAAGCAGAAACGGCAGGCTGGTCGATTTTTACTGGATCGAGCAGCCGGATGCACAACTGGCACAGGATACTGTTGCCAGACTGGTGACCGACCGGATACCCCGGCGTTTCGGTTTCGATCCGGTGCGGGACATACAGGTGTTGACTCCGATGAATAAAGGCGTCTGCGGCACTGCCGGTCTCAATGAATATCTGGGGGCAAAACTCAACGGCGGCGCTATGACTCCGGGATTTTCCCACGGCAGCCGGGAGTTCCGCCGCGGTGACAAAGTTATGCAGACCGCCAACAACTACGATAAAAATGTTTTCAACGGCGACATCGGTATAATATATGAAATATACAACAGCAAGAAACAGTTTTTCATCCGTTTCGACGACGGCAGGGAAACGGTATATTCTTTTGAGGAGGCATCTCAACTGGTACGGGCTTATGCGGTCACCGTCCACAAGTCGCAGGGATGCGAATTTCCGGCAGTTGTACTGGTGCTGCAGGACAGTCACTACCTGATGCTCCAGAGAAAACTGCTTTATACCGCGATGACCAGGGCAAAAAAGCTGCTCATCATCGTCGGTTCACGCAAAGCTTTGCAGACGGCAATACGCAATACCAGGCAGGAAATCCGCCATTCAAAGCTCTCTGAAAGGCTGAAAAGTGCCGCAAACCGCTTTTTTTAGCAAAAAAATTCAAGATTTGATTTGCAAAGTTCAAAAAGCGGGCTATATTAAGACTGTTTCACTATCCAAAAATGCAAAGTGAAACAAATTCAGGCTGCTCGGGTGGCGGAATTGGCAGACGCGTATGGTTGAGGTCCATATGGAGCGATCCTTGGGGGTTCAAGTCCCCCCCCGAGTACCATTTTTTGATGGCAATGCCTACATAGCTCAGTTGGTAGAGCACATCCTTGGTAAGGATGAGGTCTCCGGTTCAAGTCCGGATGTAGGCTCCACTTTTTTAAAGTAGTAGAATGGAAAACGTTAATTAAGCGAAAACGCAAAAACAAACGGAGGATCCAAAATGGCTAAAGAGAAATTCGAAAGAACCAAACCGCATGTCAATATCGGTACCATTGGTCACGTTGACCACGGCAAAACCACTTTGACCGCTGCCATCACCATGGTTCTGAACAAAAAATTCGGTGGCGAAATCCGTCGCTATGACGAAATCGACAACGCTCCCGAAGAAAAAGAACGCGGTATCACCATCAACACCAGTCACGTTGAATACCAGACCGAAACCCGTCACTATGCTCACGTTGACTGCCCCGGACACGCTGACTACGTCAAAAACATGATCACCGGTGCTGCTCAGATGGACGGTGCCATCCTCGTGGTTGCCGCTACCGACGGCCCGATGGCCCAGACCAACGAACACGTGCTGCTCGCCCGTCAGGTCGGTGTGCCCGCTATCGTTGTTTTCATGAACAAATGCGATCAGGTCGATGATCCTGAATTGCTCGAACTCGTTGAAATGGACATCCGTGACCTGCTCAACAAATATGACTTCCCCGGCGACGATACCCCGATCATCAAAGGTTCCGCCCTCAAAGTCAACGAAGTCGAAGGCAATCCCGATGATCCCGCCTGCGCCTGCATTTTCGAACTGATGGATGCTGTTGACAGCTTCATCCCCGAACCCAAACGCGACATCGATCTGCCCTTCCTGATGCCGATCGAAGACGTCTTCTCCATTGAAGGTCGCGGTACTGTGGTTACCGGCCGTGTCGAACGCGGTGTCGTTACCGTCGGCGACGAAGTCGAAATCGTCGGTATCAAAGACAGCAGCAAAACCACCGTTACCGGTGTTGAAATGTTCCGCAAAACTCTGGATCAGGGTCAGGCCGGAGACAACGTCGGTTGCTTGCTCCGCGGCACCAAAAAAGAAGACGTGGTCCGTGGTCAGGTTCTTGCCAAACCCGGTTCTGTCACCCCGCACAAGAAATTCAAAGGCGAAATCTACGTGCTGAAAAAAGAAGAAGGCGGTCGTCACACTGCATTCTTCAACAACTATCGCCCGCAGTTCTACTTCCGTACCACTGACGTGACCGGTTCGATCACTCTGGCGGACGGCGTCGAAATGGTCATGCCCGGCGATAACACCTCCATTTCCGTTGAGCTGATCGCTCCGATCGCCATGGAAAAAGGTCTGCGTTTCGCCATTCGTGAAGGCGGCCGCACCGTTGCGTCCGGTCGTGTTTCCGACATCATCGAATAAGATTCGGAACCTTCCTGAAAGTGTGAAAATCCCGAACCGTAAAACAGTTGTATGTTGACGGTTCGGGATTACGCATAAATAACCAAAACATAGAGAAATAGAGTAATTATGGCCCGCGAACTTGTCATTCTGGAGTGTACCGAGTGCAAACGCCGCAACTACACGACCATGAAAGAAAAACGCAATACTCCTGAGCGTTTGGAAAAAAAGAAGTATTGCAAGTTTGAACGCAAGCACACGCTGCATCGCGAGACCCGCTGACGGCAAGTGATGTCACTTGCAGGGAAGTAGCTCAGTTGGCTAGAGCAGCGGTCTCCAAAACCGCAGGTCGTGAGTTCGAGCCTCACCTTCCCTGCCAGTATTTCCGGCAGAAACCGGAAAGATTGGCAATGTGTTTTTGAAAATGAAAATATCCGGAGTCATCCGGTATTTATTAAGGAATAACAACGAAATGAGCAAAAGTTCCACTTCTCCGGTAAAGAGCAAGTCGCTGATTGCAAAGATCCGCGGTTTCGTGCTTGATACCGTCGCTGAAATGAAACGCTGTACTTGGCCCGGCCGTCGTCAGCTCGTCGAATCCACTGTATTGGTGGTTGTTGTGATGCTGGTGCTGGCGTGTTTTGTCGCCGGCGTGGATAAACTGGCGGAAATCATTATCCGTTTGCTCACCGTTGGCAACAATTAAGTTTTTATCGGGATAGAATATTATGGACGAAGAAATGGCAATCACCCAGCCGGAAGAAAACCAGCCGCAGGATAACCGCGGTCAGTGGTTTGTGCTTCATACCCTTTCCGGACACGAGAGAAAAGTCTGCGAATCCATCAAACGCCAGATCTGTCTCAATGATCAGGCAGGAGTGTATGACGCCTGCGTGCCGACTCATCAGGTCGTGGAAGTCCGTCAGCGTCAGCGCAAAGTTTCCAAACGTAATATTTTCCCCGGATATATTCTGGTGCGTATGGATCTCTACAATGATCTGGGTGAGATCAATGAACCGGCGTGGTTTCTGGTCCGCAGCGTACAGGGAATTCTCGGTTTCATCGGCAACAGCACCCGTCCTGCTCCGCTTACCGACAGAGAAGTCGCCGATATCCTCGGCGGTGACGGCGAAGGCGAAGCTGCTCCGGTGGCTGTGATGAAATTTGATGTCGGTGATGTGGTTCACATCACCAACGGACCGTTTGAAGGTTTCGAAGGTTCGGTCACTGAAGTTGACGGTGAACGCGGACTTTTGAAAGTACTGGTATCGATCTTCGGTCGATCCACTTCTTTGGAATTGGAGTCCTGGCAGGTGGAACGCGTCAATTGAGTGGCACGTTCCGGACTTTAAAAAACATTGGTGATCTCTTGGCGTGGCGGAATCCCTGCCGGTTCGGACCACACCGGAGACAGAGCAGAAAAGGAAGTTAATCTATGGCAAAGAAGATTACAGGCCTGATCAGATTGCAGATTCCCGCAGGAGCGGCCAATCCGGCTCCTCCGATCGGTCCCGCCCTCGGTGCGGCCGGCTGCAACATCATGGAATTCTGTAAGCAGTTCAATGCTGCCACTCAAGCTCAGAGCGGTACGGTTATTCCGGTGGTGATCACGGTCTATCAGGATCGTCCGGTCACATTCATCTGCAAGCCCCCGCCGGCTGCTGGTCTGATCAAGAAGGCTGCCGGACTTTCCTCGGCTCCCAAGAAGCCGGGTAAGGAAATGGCTGGCAAGGTGACGCGTGCGCAGATCCGTGAGATCGTCAAGAACAAGAAGGAAGACATCCACGCTCGTGACGAAGAAGCGGCAATGCG